>BJHE01000090.1:6716-11018 GCA_014191755.1 Cyanobium sp. | reverse complement strand
GCTGCGGCACCGCCTCCGGGTCGCCGCCGAAGGCCCCGGCGTTCTGCTGGCGGGTGGCGGGGCTGAGCTCCAGGCAGCGGCAGGGCGCATCGGCCTCGCAGGGAGGTTCGTTGAAGCCCACGTGGCCGTTGAGGCCCAGGCCCAGGAGTTGCAGGCCGGTGCCACCGGTGGCCGCCAGCTGGGCCGCATAGCACTCCGCTGCGGCATGGGGATCCGCCGCCTGGCCATCGGGGAGATGCACTCGCTCCGGATCCAGCCCCAGGGGCGTGGTGAGCCGGCTGGCCATCTCCGCCGCGAAGGAGCGGGGGTCAGCGGGATCGACCCCTACGTAGGCATCGAGGTTGAAGCTGCACCAGCGCCTGCGCAGCTCCTGCCGCTCCGCTGGGGTCAGGCCGTTCACCTGGCGGGCCAGGGCGGCATAAACCGGCTCCATCGTGCGGCCGGTGGCCAGGCCGAGCGGACGCTCCGGCCGCAGCAGCCTGTCCTGCAGCAGCAGGGAGGCCACCCAGTCGGCCAGGCCGGCTGAATCGGCGAACCGCACCAGGGCCACCGGCTGCCTGTCCCAGCCGTTCGCTCGTTCTGCAGACGGCACCTGCTCGGTGCCGCCGACTTCACAACTCGCCTCAGCGGGAGGGGTAAGCCACCAGTTGGGCTCCTCTGTAGTAATGACGCAGGATCTGGACATAGCTCACGCCCTGGAGCGCCAGGCCATAGGCACCCCACTGGCTCATTCCTACTCCATGGCCAAAGCCCCGCCCAACCACCTCCAAGGCTGGTAGCGGCGCCGTGAGCGGCTCCTGGCGGAGCTGGCCGGTGATCGTGGGATCCAGCGCCGCTGCTGTGGATCGATCTCCTTGCCCATCGGTGCCGGAAAGGGGCGGCGGCGGCGGCGGACCTCCGGCGGGCAGCCCGGCGGTGGATGGGCCAGTCGCAGCTCGGTTGCCGCCGCGGCTCAGGGCGGAGGCTGCGGCGTTGGCCTCGGCCGTGGCGGTGGTGATGCCCCCCGCTGGGCCTGGGGCCAGGGGGGGCTCGAAGCGGAACTGCACCAAGGTGCTGCGCAGGCCGAGCCGCTGGCGCAGTTCACTGCCGCTCAGGTCCAGGCTGCCCGCGGGCCCGATCACCCGCGCCCGGCGCACCCGGCCGGTGCTGGAGGCCGCAAGCACCTCGATCCGGCTGGCCCCCGCCGTTTCCTGGAAGGCGCGGCGCAGTTGCTCCGGCTCGAAGCGCACACTCCACTGGTGCCATGGGGAGAGCTTGTCCCGGTCGGGCACGCTCACCAGGTAGGGAAGCTGTCGGGTCCACAGCTCACCGCTGTTCTCGGTGCTGCCGCCGCTGCTGCTATGGAACACCGCCTCGATCAGCGAGCCGCCATGGCTGAGCACGAGGGATCGGGTGGCGGCCACGGCGGAGCGGGTGGAATCGGTTTCGGCCTCCGTTCCCCGGTAGACCTGGCTGGCCACCGTGGACCGCAGGTCAAAGGGTGCTTCGGGCTTCAGCTGGGCCAGGGCGTAGGTGCGGGCCGCCACCGCCTGGGCGCGCAGGGCCTCCGCAGGCCAGCTGGCCGGCATCTCACTGCCCACCACGCTGGCGAGGTAATGCTCCAGCCCGAGCTGGTTCACCGCCTGGAGTCGATCCCCCTCCGGCAGCACCCGCACCAGGCCCCGGTAGCGGCGGCGGCCTAGCCCCACCAGGGGCAGGGAGCGACCCGCGGGAGTGGCCACCGTGCGCCAGGGCAGCAGCGGCGTGTCTGCCCCCCCCTTGCTGCCGCGACCCGAGGCGCCCGACCAGACGGGGCTCAGCCTGAGCTCCTGGAGTGCCAGTTGCTGGGGCGGCGCCAGGCTTGCGTCTGCGTCGGGCCGCTCCAGCAACAGCAAGGGACCCCTCCGGCTGATCCGCAGCCGTTCGCCTTCCGGCAAAACCGCCAGCAGGCGCCCCTGGCCATCGCGTAGCTGCAGCGGACCGCCGAAGGCCGTGGGCTCCAGCACCCCCGCCTGCACCAGCAGCACCCGCACCAGCGGTTCCCGCTCATCGAAGCGGGCCAGGCTGATTTGATCGGGAGTTCCGCCGAACGGGGAGGGGCCCGCGATCGCCACCAGGGCCGCTGAGGTGGCACAGGCGCCGAGCAGGGTCAGCAGGCCGGCCCCCCGTTTCCAGAAACGGGAGGCCCGGCACCAGGGGAGGCGGCTGAGAATCGCCACAGCTGGAAACCAGGCGCAAACGATGCCCATTGTGGGGGCGCGACGGCTGGGCCGCCAGAGCGCCGCACCCATCCCACCGCGGCTCCCGTGGCAGCATGCGGGCCCGAGGCCCTTCCCCTGTGCAGGTCACGTTCCTGGGCACCAGCTCAGGTGTTCCCACCCGGTCCCGCAATGTTTCGGCGGTGGCCCTGCGCCTGCCCCAGCGCGCCGAGCTCTGGCTGTTCGATTGCGGCGAAGCCACCCAGCATCAGTTTCTGCGCAGTGAGCTGCGGGTGTCGCAGCTGCGCCGCATCTTCGTGACCCACATGCACGGCGACCATGTGCTGGGCCTGCCCGGGCTGCTCGCCAGCCTGGGCATGGCGGGCAGTTGCTCCGGGCTTGATCTCTACGGCCCCGATCCCCTGCGGGATTACCTCGAAGGGGTGTTGCGCACCACCTCCACCCGGATCGGTTACCCGCTGCGCACCCACCGGGTGCGGGATGCCGCCCTCAGCGGTGCCGTGCTGCTCGAAGACGACGACATCCGCGTTCGCTGCACCGCTCTCACCCATCGCGTGCCGGCCTTCGCCTACCGGGTGGATCGCCTGCCCCGCCCGGGCCGCTTCGATGTGGAGAAGGCCAAGGAGCTGGGGATCCCCCCCGGGCCCATCTATGCCCAGCTCAAGGCCGGTCGAGAGGCGATCCTCGAGGACGGGCGGGTGATCCGGGGCTCGGCTCTTTGCGGCCCACCCAGGCCCGGTTGCAGTGTGGTGTACTGCACCGACACCGTGTTCAGCGAGGCGGCGGTGGAGCTGGCCCGGGGCGCCGACCTGCTGATCCACGAATCCACCTTTTCCCATGGCGAGGCCGCGATGGCGATCGCCCGCCAGCACTCCACCAGCACCATGGCCGCCCAAACGGCCTTGGAGGCGGGGGTGCGCCGGCTGGTGCTCACCCACCTCAGCCCCCGCTACCTGCCCGGCAATCCGATGACCCCGGACGACCTGCTGGCCGAGGCCCGCGCCATCTTCCCCGCCACCGAGATCGCGAGGGATTTCCTCACCCTGGAGGTGCAACCCCTGGAGGAAGATGACTCGGTGCTTTCCGAGCCCTCTGGCTCCCCTTCCATCGCCTGAGATCCAACCGCGGGCCTGCAACAGTTCGCGTGATTCCCCAGCGGGGGACCCGCCCCCCGTGATACAAGGTCTCAGTTGCGGTCTCACCGCCATTTCACCGGCTTCCTCCATGGCCCCCTTCCTCCCTTCAGCCATCCGCGCCGTCCTCCGGACCCTGCTGGTGCTCCCGTTGGCGCTGCTGGTCTGTTTCGCCGGTCCCGCCGCCGCCGCCCGCTGGGATTCCGCCACCCTCACGGTGCCGGCCCTCCCCGATGGCACCACGGTGACGTTCAGCGAGAAGGAGTACAAGTCAGGCCGCAAGCTCTTCAACGACAGCTGCGGCACCTGCCATGCCGGTGGCATCACCAAGACCAATCAGAACGTGGGTCTCGACCCCGAAACCCTCGCCTTGGCCACCCCGCCGCGCGACAGCGTGGATTCGCTGGTGGACTTCATGAAGGACCCCACCTCCTACGACGGTGAATACAGCATCTCCGACGTGCACCCCAGCCTGCGCAGCAGCGATGTCTTCGTGAAGATGCGCGATCTCGATGAGAACGATCTCCGCCTGATCGCCGGCTACATCCTGGTGGCACCCAAGGTGCAGGGCATCCAGTGGGGCGGCGGTAAAATCTATTTCTGATCAGTTTCTTTCTGACCAGGTTCTTTCTGATTATTTAGGCTTTCTGTTCGATCGCCCTTTGATCCTCCTGTATAGCGCCTTGTATACCGCCATTGATTCTGAGAGGTTCCGTTCTGACGGGGCCCCTTTTTTCATGGTCCCTTGGGCCGTTCTGTGGGCTGTCCTGCAGAGCATGCCTTCAGCGGGATCCCGGCGTTCGCCCTGAAGCCGGCGCAGTTAGCGGGGGCTCTGGCGCTGTCGTCTAGGGGGCTGGCGGGGCACTGTTGGCCGGATCCAGGGAGGCGGGCTGTTTGCTGTACCACCACTCCTGAAGCTCGGGGCTCAGGCGCTGGGGGAAGAGGGTGATCACGGTGCGGGTTGACCGGGC
>BJHE01000090.1:0-6175 GCA_014191755.1 Cyanobium sp. | reverse complement strand
CAAGCCTATCCATGAAAAAAGCCACCCCACGGGGTGGCTGAAATGAATGATGGAAGCGGCGAATGCCGGGCTCAGTAGAGCTCTTCCTCAGTGTGGGTCTTGATGGTCGCGTCGGAGGTGGGGTAGGCGACGCAGGTGAGCACGAAGCCGGCCTCGATCTGGTCGTCGTCGAGGAAGCTCTGGTCGGATTGGTCCACGGTTCCCGCGGTCAGCTTGCCGGCGCAGGTCGAGCAGGCACCAGCACGACAGGAGTAGGGCAGGTCGATGCCCTGCTCTTCAGCCGCGTCGAGGATGTACTGATCATCGGGAACCTCGATGGTCTTGTTGAGGCCCTCGCTCTCGTTGATGAGGGTGACCTTGTAGGAAGCCATGAAAGGGATTGAAGCTCACAGGCGGCGGGAAGCCAGAACCTGTAGGACCCGCCCTTCCTACATCCTCCCGGGGCCGATCTTGGCCTTCTGGCCTCTGGATGCCGGGAAGGCCAATCAAATCCTGGGCACGCATCAGCGTGACTTATGCAACCTCAGCCTGTGCCCGGATCACCATCAGCCCCCAGCGCTCCTGGCGGGCGGCCAGTTCGGCCCGCCACCCCTGGGCCGCCAGCGCATCTTCCAGGGCCGCTGCCTGGTCCACCAGCAGGCCGCTCAGCAGTCCCACCCCGCCAGGGGCCAGCACCGTGTCGAAGGCGGGGCAGAGCGCGGTGATCACCGGGGCCAGGATGTTGCAGAGCAGCAGGTCGGCGGGCTGGCCCTCGAGCAGCTCCGCCAGCACCTCCACGCTGCCCTGCGCCACCCGCACGGCGTCCGAGAGACCATTGAGGGCGGCGTTTTCGCCGGTGGCCATCACCGCCAGTGAGTCGGTGTCCACGGCCACCACCGAGGCCGCTCCGAGCCGCAGGGCTCCCAGACCCAGGATGCCGCTGCCGCAGCCCAGGTCCGCCACTCGAAGGCCCGCCAGACCCGCCGCTCCTGCTGTCGCCGCCATCGCCTCCAGGGCTTCAAGACAGAGGCGGGTGGTGGGGTGGCTGCCGGTGCCGAAGGCGCTGCCCGGGTCCATGTGGATCACCATCCGCTCGGCGTGCTCCTCGGGGAGGTGCAGCCAGGCGGGCAGGATCAGCAGCCGTTCCCCCACCGGATCGGCCTGCCAGTGCTGCTTCCAGCTGAGGCTCCAGTCCTCGTCGGGCTGACGCACCCAGGTGACGGCGGGCAGAGCCAGGCCAAAGGGTTCTCCGAGGGGCTCCAGGGCCCGCACCAGTTCGGCCCGCTGCTCCTCGGGCCAGTCGGCCTCGGGTAACCAGGCCAGCAGTTGCCGCTCCTCGGGCGCCTCGGGCCGGTGCCGTACCGCCACCCGGGGGATCCCCAGCTCCGGCAGCTTCCAGAGCAGCGATTCCTCAAGCTCCGCCGCCAGCGTCATCTCCAGGCGCCACCAGGCCGGACCGGTGGTGGCGGTCAGCGACGGTCCGCCGTTATCGGATCCCCCAGGGGCCGCTGGCATGGGGTTGCCCGTTTCCATCAGAGGCTGACCGGGTGGGCTTCCTGGATGCCGTTGATCTGGTGGATCGTGGCCAGGAGGCTGGGGGGGATGGGGTCGTCGAGGCTGAGCACCATCACGGCGTCGCCCCGCACGATGCGCCGGCCCACCTGCATCGAGGCGATGTTCACGTTGTGCTCGCCCAGCAGCGAGCCCAGCTCGCCGATGATGCCGGGCATGTCGCGGTGGCGGGTGAACAGCATGTGGCTGCTGGGCGTCACGTTCACCGGGAACTCATCGATGGTGGTGATCCGCAGTTCGCCGTCGGCGAACACCGCTCCGGTCACGCTGTGGCTGCCCTTGGTGCCGCGGCTGCTCAGTTGCAGCGAGCCACCGGCAAAGTCGCGGCTGGCGTCGTCCTTTACCTCGAGCACATGGATGCCCCGCTCCTTGGCCTCCAGGCTGGCATTCACATAGTTGATGCTGTCCCCCAGGGCGGTGGAGAGCACCCCCTTCAGGGCCGCCACCACCAGGGGCTGAGCGGGGTGGGAGGCGAAATCGCCCTGCAGCCGCACCTCAAGCTCGCTGACCTGGCCCCCCGCCAGTTGGCTGAGCAGCTGCCCCAGGATTTCCGCCAGCTCCAGGTGTGGCTTGAGCTGCTCCATGACCTCGGCGTTCAGGCCTGGGATGTTCACGGCGCTGCGGGCCGGCAGGCCGAGCAGCACGTCGCGGATCTGCTCGGCCACGTCGATGGCCACATTCTCCTGGGCCTCCTCGGTGGAGGCGCCGAGGTGGGGGGTGAGGATCAGCCGCTCCTTCACGCTGCGCAGCGGTGAATCGGCCGCCAGGGGCTCCTTGGAGAACACATCGAGGGCGGCGCCAGCGATCACGCCCTGCTCCACCGCCTGGGCCAGGGCAGCCTCATCCACGATGCCGCCGCGGGCGCAGTTCACCAGCCGCGCCGTGGGCTTCATGGTGCGCAGGAGCTCCGCATTGACCAGGTTCTCGGTTTCGGGGGTGCGGGGGAGGTGCAGGGTGACGTAGTCGGCCTCGGCGAACAGCTGGGGCAGACTCAGTAGCCGCACCTGCAGCTGCTGGGCCCGCTCCGGCGACACGAAGGGGTCGTAGGCGGCCACATCCATTCCCATGGCTCGGGCCACGCGGGCCACATGGGAGCCGATCTTGCCGAGGCCCACCACGCCGAGCACCTTTTTGTAGAGCTCGTTGCCCACGTAGGTCTTGCGGTCCCAGCCGCCGGCCATCGTGCTGGCGTGGGCGTGGGGCACATGGCGCGAGAGGGCCAGCATCAGAGCCAGGGCCTGCTCGGCGGCGGCGATGGTGTTGCCCTCGGGGGAATTCACCACCAGCACGCCGCGGCGGGTGGCGGCTTTCACATCCACGTTGTCCACGCCCACGCCGGCGCGGCCGATGATGCGCAGCTTGGTGGCGGCCTCGATCACCTCTCCGGTGACCTGGGTGCCGGAGCGGATCATCAGGCCCTCGTAGTCGCCGATGATCGCCTTGAGCTCCTCGGGTGGCAGACCGGTGCGCACATCCACCTGGGCCACCTGGGCGAGGATGTCGATCCCCGTTTGATCGATGGGATCGGAAACCAGAACCTTCGTCATGACCGGCACGTGATGGGGGGCCCCGGGGGCGCATGGGAGAGCGGCGCCCCGGCGGGGCAGGCCGGAGGTGCAGTGTAGAGATCGGCCCGCAACAGTCCTGGCCGAGCCCTCGAACCGATCCGTGCCGCCCCAGCTGGGCCCCGGATGCGAGCCTGAGGTAAAGCTGGAGAGGAAGGCGTGGCCCTAAGCGTGGTGGTGGTGCTGGAGGACCGCAAGCGGCTGGAGGCCCTGCGTCAGAAGCTGGCGGTCCAGGATCCGCCGCCTCTGGCGGTCGTGGCGATCGGCAACGGGGAAACGGAGCTGGCCAGCGTGGAGCGGCTTGATCCGGCCGCGGGCCGCCGGCAGCGCCAAAAAACCATGATGCGCTGGCTGTTGCCCTTCGGTTTTCTGGCGGGTTTCACCTTCACCCAGATCACTGATCTGCACACCTTCTCCGCGCTGGGCCCCTGGGCTGAACCCCTGATCGGCGGTCTACTGGGCCTGGGGTCGGGCTGGATGGGTAGTTTTGCCGCAGCCGCCAGCGTGACCTCCGAGGAGGACGACCGGATCCGCATCCTCCGCAACCGCCTGCAGGAGGGCAACTGGCTGCTGCTGATCGATCCGGCGCCCGGCAGCGAGCCCCCCTGGGGCCTGATTCAGCAGGCGCGGCCTAAGGCGGTGGTGCGTCTTGGTGAGTCCTGAACTGCCGGCCCCGATGGAGTCCCGCCGAGATCGGCCGGAGGGCGGCCTCCCGTTTGCCGAGCAGGAGCCCGTGCTGGAGGCGGCCGAGCGCTGTCTCCGCACCTGGGAGCCGGTCTGGACCGGTTTTCTCGATGGGGCCCTGAGGGAGGAGGCCGAGGCCCGCCTCGGGGCCCTGAGCGACCTCCGCCTCGAGCCATGGGGCGGCCATGCTGGCGCCGAGCGCTGCCGGTTGCTGCTGCAGCGCAGCGAGGCGGCCCTGCCCCTGGATCAGGTGGCCAGCGATTTCGTCGGTCTGGAGATCGCCGGCAACTTTCTTTTTGACCCGGCCGAGCCAGTCGACTTCCGGGCTGCCCTGCTCGCTGCCGGCGCGCTCCCCGAGGAGCTGGGCGATCTGTGGGTCCGCGGCGATCGGGGTGCCCAGGCGATCACGGCCCAGGCCCTGGCCGCCCGCCTGGATGGTCAGGCGGGCCGGGTGCGCACGGTGGATGTGCACTTTGAGGCCCGCCCCCTGGCGGAGCTGCAGCTGCCGCCGCGGCGGGTCGCCCGCAGTCTCACCACGGTGGAGGCCTCGACCCGGCTGGATGCGGTGGCCTCGGCCGGCTTCGGACTCTCCCGCAGTCGCCTGGCGGCCCTGATCCGCCAGGGGGCGGTGCGGATCGACTGGCGGGTGGTCACCAGTCCGAGCCGGGAGCTGCGCAGCGGTGAGCGGGTGCAGTTGGAGGGGCGCGGCGAGCTGCAGATCGAGGCGGTGGAGATCACCAAGCGGGATCGCTACCGGATCCGTTTGATCAGGCGCTGAGGGCAAGCCACGAGGCAGGGGCTGCTAAGTTCAATACAACAGCTGATTCGGCGGATTCCTCCAGGAGATTTCTCCCGGTATGGTCCTTGGATCAGGTTGGCTTGGCGTCACACCTGCTTCGGCAATCTTGTGCAGCCAATTTCGGCCCGGCTCAGGCAATTTTCCTGATCGGCTTGCAGGGCGATTAGCTCAGAGGTAGAGCACTACCTTGACACGGTAGGAGTCACTGGTTCGATTCCAGTATCGCCCATCGATTATTGACAGACTGATTTCGATCTGCTGCACGTTTCCGATCAATCCGGCGGCGTTCTCACTGACACTCTGAATTTGGAGTTCACAGGGATTCACCCACGAGAGGCGGATCGGCACGGGACTTTCGGTAGGGTTTTATGTACGTTGTTTGAGGTCTATTCGACCACTGTGACGGCCACCTCGCAATCGCCTCGATACCTTGCTCGATGCTTTGCTCAATTCCTTGATGGATGAGGTTGGGCAATCCCATCAACAGCTGCAGATCCATGGCAAGCGCCTGCCCTAAAGGAGAAGGCCCAGACTGAACGCCACTGGTCAGACATCGCGGTCGTCTATGGAGAGTTTGCTGAATTCTGCTCGGCAGCCTGGTGTCAACGACCTCGGTGGACCTGCGTGTCAGCGAGAGCCTGGTCTTGGCGACGTCCAGTTTGCGGCGAAGTCCACCTTGCGGCGAAGTCCACCGTGCGGCGAAGTCCGTCATCGGGTGGCTCGTCCGGTCACCTCGCCAGGATTCCCGAGGCCGCGCTCACACCTTGGCCTTCTAGGTGTGGCATTCTCTCCAGTATTGGGCGCCTGGGGTAGGCAGCTGGCGCTGGTGTTGCGTTCTGACCCCGAGCCTTGAGACACCGATGCCGCCATCGGCTCCCCATCTCAGTGCTGCTGTTACTGCCCGGCGGGCTGTCGATGCCCTCCAATGCCTTGGCTTGGCAATCGGTTGTGCTGCCGCGCTGGCCCCCCAGCCCCTCAAGGCCCAGGCCCCCCCCCACAGCGTTCAGGAGTTGGAGGCCTTCACCGCCGCCAAGGAGCTGGAGTCCTTCATCCCCACCACCACCATCCGGGTGCAAGTGAACGCGGTGGTGGGAGCCCTTCGCTACGAGGGCAGCGCTGTGGATGGGGGCGCCAACACAGCTGCGGGTTTCCCCCTCCTCAACGCCCTCACGGTCAACCACGACGCCCGGCTCACAATCGACACGAGCTTCACGGGGCAAGACCTGTTTCGGGTGCGGCTGCGCAGCGGCAACTTTGGCCCCTCTGGATTTTTCTCCAATTCCCCCACGCCGCTCAGCCGGCTCGATTTCGCCTTTGAAGAGCCCCTCTGCCGAGCCGACCTCGCCACCTGCAGCCGCAACCTGGTGACCGTGAACCGGGCCTATTTTCAAATTCCCCTGGGTCCGGAGATTCGCCTCGCTGCGGGCAGCCGCCTGGCGCAGCTCGACCTGCTGCCGGTGTGGCCCAGCGTCGCCAACGACTCCCCAATCCTGGAGCTGTTTCAGCGCGCGGGGGCGGCCGGGGCCTACAGCCGGCGGGTGGGCGCTGGCTTTGGGGCCTGGTGGCAGCCCACAGG
>BJHE01000089.1:9097-11247 GCA_014191755.1 Cyanobium sp. | reverse complement strand
GGGTGCTAACTGATCCGTCTTAACAAGTGCCGCTACGTTGATAACGAAGATGCCCTGGGCTTGTGTCGGCACGGTGGGCACTGCATGCGCGCAATCTTCTCAACGAAGAAAGATGTTGAATTCATACCGAATTTTAGTTGGCGTGGTACTCTCCATTGGTGATGTCGGTTCTAGCGAGAATCAGTCGCTGGAGGAAACGGGGAAAGATCGGTGCAAATCCGTCACTGTCCCGCAACTGTAATGAAGTCCTTGAGATTTCTGAGTCAGGATGCCCGCCGACATTGAGTCCATCAATTCAATCTGCGAGGCACAGATCATGGCTATTTCAACTTCTGTTTTGCACCGAACCAAGGAAGCTACTCTCTCACTTCCGATTCAGGCGGCTCTGATCACCAGCTTAAGCTCTCTCATGATCTGGACGCTGTACTTCAGTACCTATCCTCCCGTGCATAATGCGCTGCACACCACCAGGCACTCAACGCTTGCAGTTGCCTGCCATTAGGACGTTCATATAATTTCCAACCCTAAATATCTTTCATGGGTAGATATAAGTACGTTGCCTTGGCAACAGTTGCCACCATTGTTTCAATCTTGCTCTGGTTTGATCCTCTTCCTTCCCTGGCGACCCAGCCGGCTGTTCTGCTCCAGACACAACCCTCATTAAGTCAGGTGATTCCCGATGGAGAGCCTGTTCGGATTGCATTGACCGCAGTAGATCTAAGGAAGTACCCCCTGTCGAATGTTCGTTTCCAATTACAACTTACAACCCCTGCCAAAACGCCCTGGTTTACTTCTGACTTTCCAATTGTGGAAGGAACCACATTGCTTGAGCTCATAGCAGACGCTCCTTCCGGCAAACTGGAGTTCGCGCAAGTGATGCCCATACGGGGAAGTTACGTTTTGAAGGCACGGGTGACTCCGCTTGTTGCAGGAGCCTTTGAGCCATTCGAGCAATCTCTACAACTTTCGGTTCCAGAGAGATTTGTAAAGTATAGAAATGCTGCATTCTTGATTGGCATCCTGATGCTTGCTGGAATAGTTAGCGGCTGGATTATTGGAGGCGATCAAGCAGTTCGGGAAGGTGAAGTCGCATCTCAGCCCATCCGATTGGTTCTCAGTTTCTTCACTATGCTTGCAATTGCGGTTCTCTTGTTTGTCAATATCAGTGCAGAGCTTAATTCGGCTCACTCTCATGGAGAGATGCAGCCCACTCCATCTGCCTCTGAACAGCCCTCCCAAGACCTGGAGCTTCGCTTGTCGGGAGATCAGCTGACATCAGTTGGACAGCTTGCGACCCAGACAGTTCAGGTGATTAACAAAAAAACTGGAGTTCCCAAAGCAGGCGTTGTTGTCAAGGCTAGATCGATTGCACTTGAGGATGGTAAGCAAATGTTTGCTTACCAGGGTCGAACTGACGACCAGGGCAGGCTCAGTTGGAAGGAGCAATTTTTCGATGGCTCGCCGCACAGAGTTATCGTCGAAGCTGAGCAGTCCATTGGACCCGTACTAAGGGCCAGCCACGAAGTAGCGGTTGAAGGAATTGAACCACCTCTCTATATTCGACTTATCTCGCTCAGTTACTACACAGGAGCATTTGTTCTGAGTCTGTTGGCTGGCATCTGGATGCATCGACGTTTTCCTCGAACGATTTGATCCTGATTCGTCGTTAACCTTTGAGAGCCGCCCGGCTTTAGTTGCTCGTCCTTGCCATGATCGTTGCAAGGTCAAGCCAATCGTGTGGGACCTGCATGGTTGTGGGGTGGTGCTTAGGTGCCCTGAGGCCTATTCCTGTCCCGGCACGGTGACGGATGGATCAGTGGCATGTGATGAATGTCACGTCGAGATGCAGTCAATGGCGGGGTCGGATCCAGGCCTCCCCCTACGGTCTTCTCGAATGAGTGTTGGTTACACAGCTTGGCGGGAGTGCTTCGCAGGCCAGTCTCCTGGATACTGCTTCTCCTCGTAGCAGCGGTTGTGCTGCTGTTGTGGCTCGGACCCTGGCGATCCCATTCACGGGAGTACTGGATCAAGGCGGAGGAAGATCTTTGGAATTATTCCCCCTCCTATCCGATCAATCGGATGACGGCCGCACCGTTCGGGGAGAAGGAACTGGTGTTTCTCAAGCCGGGGCCCGACCGCATCGGTCGGAT
>BJHE01000089.1:0-9087 GCA_014191755.1 Cyanobium sp. | reverse complement strand
CTCCGGCCAAAAGGTGGGGGATCGGGTGAGGGGTCGCAGCCCGGGCTCGCGAGAAGAGCATCTCGGCGCGCTCGGGCCGATTCTCCGCGCCGAGGTGGGCGACACGATCGTGGTGCATTTCCGCAACGAAACCCGCTTCCCGCTGAGCCTGCACCCCCATGGGGTGGCCTACGACAAAGCGAATGAAGGTTCCGGCTATGCGGATGGCTCCATGGGGTCCCTCGGCACCAATGGGTCCCATCCTCACCATGGTGGCGGCGGCTCCGGCAATGCTGTGCCGCCCAGCGGCTCCTACACCTACCGATGGCAGGTGCCCCCACGCTCAGGCCCGGGGCCGGCAGATCCGGATTCGATCGCATGGCCCTATCACTCCCACGTGAACGAGGTGGGCGACACCAGCGCCGGTCTGGTGGGGGCCATCGTGATCCACCGGCGCGGCAGCCTGGATGAGCGACGGCAGTTACCCAAGGGCGTGGATCGTGAATTCGTCAACCTGTTCACGGTGACCGATGAGAACAAAAGCCTCTACCTCGAGACAAACATGCGGGAGTTTCTGGGCACCAGCACCACCCCGGTCAACCCGGACGACGAGGAATTCGTCGAGAGCAACCTGATGCATGGCATCAACGGCTTTGTGTACGGTGACCTCCCGGGGCTCACGATGGCGGAGGGGGAGCATGTGCGCTGGCACGTGATGAGCATGGGCACGGAGATCGATATCCACACCCCCCACTGGCATGGCGCCACGCTTCTGGAGAACGGGCGACGGCTGGACACCACCGAGGTCTTCCCGGCCAGCAGCAGAACGCTGGACATGACGCCGGATCGGCCCGGTATGTGGATGCTGCACTGCCATGTGAACGATCACATGGAAGCAGGCATGCACGCCATGTTCACTGTGCTGCCGAACCGCAACAGCAGCTTTGCCAGCTCTAGGTAGAGCATGAAGCCGTTGCCTCACAGCGGAGTGATCGATACCGGCAACCAACTGGGGGGCTTCGATGGATCCATGAGGGTGCAATGGTCACTTAGGCGGACAGACTGGTCGGGAAAGCCAGAGATCCGATGAGAGGCCGTCACCACAGACAACTTCTAAACACCGCGGGGCGCCTCACCTTCCAAGGGTCTTGACGCGGAACAAAGGTGAACGCTGGCTGTGGATACCGGTGCTCACGCCCCCTCGGGCGCCCAGCCCCGCTGGCGGGCCATGTCCTCCGTCCAACCCTGGCAGCGGCGGGTGAGGTGCTCCCCATGGGCCAGCAGTCCCTGGTGCAGCTGGCAGGTGAGCAGGGGGATGCAGCTCACCCCCGCGTGGTGCCGGAAGAAGTGGCAGGTGAGGCAGACCTTGCGGCTGCGGCTGGCCACCAGTACCTCCTCATCGAGATAGGGCCACTGCTCGTAGCCGCCATCGACTGCCGCTGAACTGAGAGCCGGCCGGGCGCCGCGGGAGCGGGGCGGGGAAGCAGCCACAACGACACCTTCACGGAGAACACCTGTACTGGCGGGAACCATTTGGTTCTGGCCAGATCGGGCGCGACCTCAGGTGGAGCACCAAGTGACAAAGGCGCGGCGAGAGCTGTCTTGTTGGCCCGGCGCCCGTGGCCCAGCGAGCACCACGCCTCTAACGCCAGCCGCAGGGCACGATCACCGCCCCCGGATCGGCGGCAGCCATGGACGAACGCGGATAGGTCAGCACTGCTGGGGTGGTGTTCCGCCACGGCCCCGGTGAGGAGCACCCGAAGGCTGCGCTGGCCTGCTCGGTTCGGCAAGGGCTGACGCGAGGCGCTTCGCGCCCCCTGCCTTCCCTGCGCGGGCCGCGCGGCCAGATCGGGTTCCTCACTTCAAGGCCATGGCCACACCCACTGCCCCCAGCTGCGAAATCCGCCGCGTCATCGTCCACTTCTATCCCGATGGCCTCAAGGGCGGCGCCCACCCCTGCGAGCAGCAGTTCTTCGGGAAGCGCGGCAAGCCGGTCAAGAAGATGCGCTTCGTGCCGGCCGAGAAGGCCTTCGCGATTGCCCGCAAGCTGCAGGGCACCCGGGGCTGCACCGTCTCGGTGATCTGAGGCCCCACAGGGGCCAGCCCCAGGGGGCCTTCGGGCCCCCATTTCCCGACGGCTCTGGGTGACACCAACAGAAGAGGCGGCGGCCCTCCTCAGCGTGCGCGGCGGGGCAAGGGCTGTGCAAGGCGCTGACGCGCCCCTTGCCCTCCCCGCGCAGGGCTTCGGGGTCCTTCGCCTGGTTCGGCCATGGCACCCATCACGATCTATGAGTCCACGATGAGCGGCATCACCTGGAGGGCCGTCACCGGCAAGGCGGTGAGCGAGCACCTGCTGATGATCGAGATCAGCAAAGCCGGCAAGCACGGGCTGCTGCTGGAAGAGTCCCGGCCCTGGGATGCCACAAGCAAGGTGTGGCGCTGCCCTCGGCCCTCCGGCATCCCGAAATATCTCTGGGCGCTGCTCGAGCAGAAGCTGCGCCAGATCGAGCCGCTTCCGATGCCTGGCCCTGCGCCGGTTCCTGCGCGCCCCCGGCGTGGGCTGTCATCCCAGGAGGTCACCCTGTCGGGCTTGGTCCCCTTCCCAGCCTTCCTCGCCATGGAGCTGATCGAAGCCCACCACCCTGATCTCTATCGCCGGGAGTTCGGCTTCCGGGCCTGATCACGGCCCACCCGGGGGCGGCTGGCTCAAGCTGGCTGCCCCTTCCCACCGCTGGCCGGCGCCAATGAGCGACAGCAAGGAGGCAGCAGCGCAGCGCCGGCGGAGGAGGTAGGGCTTCAGGTGGTGACGGGGGCGGCGCCACGGGTGGTGGCGAAACGCGATCGAGCCTGCATCCGTCAGCCAGCAGCCGTGGCTGCTCTCACGGGCTGGCGTTCGCTTCCGGCGTCAAGGGCGATGGCGAGCGGCTGGCCGCACGGCGGCTGCGCCGCCCTTGACCCCGGAGCTGGCCGGTGCCTGGGGGAGCGCGTTCTTCTCCACCACAGCCGTGATCACCACGTCATCCCGTCCCGTCATCCAGGAAGCCCTGGCCCACAGCCTGGCCGTCGTCGTGTGCTGCTGCTGCCTCTGCTTCAGCGCCGGCTTCTGGCTCGGCACCGTCCTGCAGCAGTGGGTGCAGCCAGCCCAGGTCAGAAAGGCCAAAGATCCCCAGCGGGCCGCCAGCCAGGAGGCCTGGGAGGCGGAAGTCGCCTCCGGCCGCTGGAGCGAGCCCAAGCCGGTGGTAGGCCACTTCATCGGCTCCCACTGGGATGTGGAGTGGCTCGATGAAGAAGGCGAGGCCGATCCGCAGCATGAGCTGCCGCTGCGCTGGGCCGTGTGAGGCCCTGGGCCACGGGCCTCCGGGCCCTGGCCCCACCAGCACCCGGCGGCCTTTCCGCCGGGTTTGAGCCGCCGCGGTACTTGATGGGTAGTTGATTGAGACAGAAGCAAGACCCGCAAGGCTCAGCAGAGCTGACGACCTGCCTGCTCCAGCGGCCCAACGCTCCACCTGCTCGCGCCTGCTCGGGGTTCCCGCGCCAGCCTCGGCGCAGCACCAGACGGCGGCCAGGCGGCTCCAACCGCTCGCTCCCGCTCGGGTGTTCCGCTGCGCCCCGTGGCCGCCTCAGGCCGCAATCTCGCTCCAGGAGGAAATTCAGCCGACGATGAGGTGATCGGAAAAGTGAATTTCCAGATTTTGCGACATTTCCGAAGCGGTACGCGCGCGTTTCTCGTATTCGGGGGTATATCCCCCCTTTTTGTACGTCACTTGATTTGATTGATCGTGAATGTGAGTCCCCTGCCTCGCGCTTGATTGTGCGTGGGTGATTCGTTCCCTGCCGTTCGGTTGCGCTTGGTTGTCGATGTTGAAGGTGTGCTCCGCCGTGATGGACGGAGCACGGTTGGATCAGCGCCGGGCGCCGGCTGGCTTCTTGGCGTAGCTGGCCAGGTAGAGCTCACTGGCGCTCATGCTCTGCAGGTTGGTCGGCAGGCCGTTGCCATCGAACTCAGCGATCACGGTGGCGGGGCCCAGGCCGCCGCGCTGGTTGAACAGGAAGCTGAGCACCGGATGGGTGCGGAGCGACTCGATGTGATCGGCGGCGTCGAGGTTGCCGTGATCGCCAAGCAGCACGTTGCCCTTGGTGTCGATCGGCTCCAGCAGATCGCGGCCGGTACCGTCCTTGGTGAGGCGGAACTCACCGCCGACCTGGTGCTTGAAGATCTCAAAGAAGGAGCCGCGGTTGTCACCACCGGCGCGGCCATCGGCGTCGACGAACAGCCGCTCCAGCAGGCGCTCCTTGCGCAGGTTCTGCACGTCCTGGAGCGCCTCATCGCGTTCCTTGGCGGCGGCCTTCACCTTGCGGGCGGCGGCGGCCTCGAGCTGGAGTTCACGGCTGGCGATCTCGCGCTCCAGCTGCTCCTTCTGCCGTTCGGCCTCCTGGAGGCGCTCGTACTCGTCGGGGTTGATCTTGGAGAACTGGGCGAGCTGGCGCTTGATCGTGCGCAGCTCCCGCTCCAGCTGGTTGGTCTTGCGCCGCTCCGCCTTGAGCGCATCGGTCGGTTCGGGGCGAGAGGCCAGGGCCTCCTCGCCGGGTTCGTCCAGGGGCTCGTCAGCGTCGAGGTCGTCGTCCTCGAGGTCGTCGTCCTCCAGCTCGTCCGGCTGGGCAGGAGGCTCCTGGTTGGGCCAGTGCTGCGGCTGCGCGTAGCTGACGAGCTGCTGATGCTCGGCGGTCGGTTGCTGCAGGACGCGGAGGTCCTGGAGAAGGCGTCTGGTCATTGGTCCACCCATCACGGCTGTGGTTGAAGCGAGCGCCCCTATCCGGGCTGCGCTCACCCCAGCTATTGCCACTGCCCCATCACGGCGTGACGGGCGAAGGATCCGGCGGCAGGTCCAGATCCCAGAGGTCATCGGCCGCATTCACGCCTCGCAGGGGCGGCAGGTAGATCCAGCCGCCGGCATTGAGCAGCGTGGCGGGGCGAATCAGCGGCACCTGCAGCACCTGGCCCACGTCCAGCGGGTCGGACGGGCGGATCGCTGGCACCTCCAGTGTCACGCCAACCGGAAGCGGATCGCTGCGGGGCCAGCGGTCGTAGTCCGGGTTGTAGAGCCGCAACCAGTCCACCGTCGTGTCGTACGCCACGGCCAGGGCCTTGAGCGTGTCGCCGATCACGGTGGTGTGGCCCTCGGCGCGCAGCAGCGATGGGTTGAGCTTGCGCAAGAAATCGACGGTCGTGCCGTGACGCGCGGCCAGCCCGTTGAGCGTGTCGCCAGCCGCCGTGGTGATCGGCCCCTGCTGGGCCAGATCGGGATTCACCGCCCGCAGCGTCTGCACGGTGGTGCCGTAGCGCTCGGCGATCAGGTTCAAGCTGTCGCCGGCCTCCAGCACCAGCACGCGGTTGGGCTTGAGGGCAAAGCTGATCGCCTCCCCCAGCCCCGGCTGCACCTGCAGCCCGATGCCGCCGGGCCCATAGGCCTGGCCGATCATCAACAGGCTCGCGCCAGCCAACACAGCGCGGGGGCTGGGCGGCAGCACACCCGGTGTATCGAGCAGGGCGAGATCACCCAGCCAGCACACCCCCTCGGCGGGCACCTGCACGGCGGTTGGCCGAGGCGCCTCGGTTGCTGGTGGTACCGGTGGCGGCTGGAAGGTGGCGCGCAGGCCCGCGGTCTGCCAGGCCTGCTCGGCCGCCAGCCAATCCCATGGATTGGACTGGGGCGTGGCTGGCGGCAGCAGGGCGGCGCGGGTTAGGTAGCCCTCGCAGAGGATGTCGCCGGTGTCGATGCCTGGGCCGTTGTCGCGGCTGGAGATCAGCTTGGTTTGCTGAATCGAGCAATCGATCACCTGACGGCAGACCGTCAGCGGGTTCTTGGCGCCGGGATGCTGCTGCTGCTCAAGCATCAGCCGCACATTGGCGACCTCCTGCAGCGCCGTGACCGGTGTGGCGCTCATCAGGAGCGGATCAAGGTGCCGGAGAACGGCGTCGGCGCCGGCGGGCACCAGGAGACCAGACCCGGCAGGATCAGCAGCAGGTTGGCCACATGGCCGCGCCGTTGGGTGGCAGAGCTCAGGCCATAGCTGTTGGCGGTGGGTTCGGCGTATTCCGTCGACACCTCCTCCAGCAGCAGCTCAGTGGCGTACTCGATCACATCGAGCTTCTTCTTGGGCAGCTCGGCCGGAACCGGCCCGGCAGCGGCCTTGCGGGTGGTCTTGATCACGAACGGTTCAGCGGGCGTGCCGCCAGATGCCAGGCCCGCATCGATCACGGCAATCGCATCGAGCGAGGCCTTGGCGGCGGGGATCGCCTCGGCATAGCTGCGCTCCAACTGGGCCATCGCGTCATTGATGGCGCGCAGCGCCGAGGCGGTGACGGGGATCAGCAGGGCGCGGCGGATCGCTTCCAGATCCGAGGGGCGCCAGGCGTTTGGGTTGGCAGGTGGGCCGCTCATCAGCTCAGCTCCGGTGTGGGCACCGCAAACGATTCAGTCGCCGAGCCGCTGATCGGGTTGACCACACCCGGGGCAGCAGCCAGCGACAGCTGATGGCGCAGCTCAGCTGTGCTGATCACACCTCGCTCATGCAACGTCAGCCACTCGCCCACGCTCGGCTGGGGCCGCAGCGGCGGGGTGAGCGGCGTCACGGTGAGCGCCAGGCCGGCACCGGGCACCAGGCTGTCACCTGTGAGGGAGCACCAGTGCTCCAGCACCGTCGCGAAGACCGAGGTCTTCTGGGTGGCCAGCGACTGGAGCAGGGCGTAGGCCTGGCCGGCGGTGAGCGAAATCTCGGTCTCACTTCGGCCGGCACCACGGTTCTGGGTCGGCACCAGCGCATCACGGCGCATGGTTTCATCCAGCAGGGTCAGGTAGGCGCGGTGCTCGGCGAGTGAGCGGGCGCGGATCTCCTTCCAGTTGAAGTCCGCCCCTTCCGGCAGGTCCATGAAGGTGGAGGTGGAGAGCACCAGCTGCTCGGGGGCGCGGGCCTCGCCGTCCTCACTGCGCTGGAAGCCGTACTGATCCACCAGGCCGCTGCGCACCCCCACCGGCAGGGCGCAGCGCGAGAGCAGGTCCTCGTATTCGCTCTTGAGCCGGTAGTGGGTGAGGTACTGGTTGGCCCGGCCCAGGTCGGGCAGATCGCCCTCGCCAAAGGCCGCTCCATCAGCGGCGTACCAGACCACCGGCATGGTGTGCTGGCGAGGCAATAGCAACGGCGGGCCGAGCCGTTGGGCGGTGTGGCCGCTGCTGCCATAGACGCTTGCGGCCCTGCCGCTGGCCGCCGCGCTGTTGGGCACAGCGGCGAAGGTTTCGACGGCCAAGCCGTCGTCACCAAGGGTCGCCTGGTGGTACAGCCAGTCCTCGAGCCGTGGCGCCGTGAAGCCATCGGCACCATCACGTCCCAGACCCTCAGGGCCAAGGTGATGCACCGGGATGGCGCTGTCGTAGAGCGGCGGCTGCGGCGCCTTGCGGTCCTGCCGCCAGTTCAGCCGGTGCGGCGGGCTGTCGGGACTGGGCAGGTGCCAATCGAGCAGATCTCCGCGCGGCACCAGCGAGAGGCGCGGCAGTGAGAGGCGATCACCACGGCGGATCGCATCGAGCCGGTGACCTTCCGACGGCCAGCCCCGCAGGGGCGGCAGCACCAGGATCAGGCAGCCGCCATCGCGTAGCACCAGCAGATCGGCGATGAACAGGAACACCCCCAGATCGGTGCCGCGCCCGTCCACATCGGAGATCACCCGTTGGAGTGACGGCGGTAGGGCCAGGTACTCCAGGAAGGAGAGCATCCCGGCATAGGTGCGCAGGGCATCGCGAAAGAAGCCGCTCGGGCGGGCGTTCTCCACCCGGTTGCGGTAATTGGCGTCAGGCTCCTTGGCACCAGGCGGCAGGTAGACGCACCGGCGACTGGTGCCACCGGGTGCATCGAGCAGGTTCCAGCAGTCGAAGCAGAGCTGGAGCTGCTCCCGCAGGGACCGAAGGGTGGCGTGCTCCCGCCAGGGCTGCTGCAATGGGGCTCTACCTTCCGCCGCCAGGGCCTGCTCCTCGGGCGGAGAGAGGGGCAGCCACTTGTTGCGGGATCGGTTGCGACTCCTGCTGGCCAAGCGCTGGGTGCTGCTGTGGGCTATTGCCACGAGGAGGGTGCCCCATGGTTGGCATCCAGTGGTCACCAACGGCGTTGTCCGTTTTCCAGCCGGTGACTGCACGACGGCAAGGGGATCTCCACGTTCACCCCCAACAAGGCAGTGAATGCTGCTCAACCCTCCACATTCCTCAACCAGCCATCGGCAGTTTCACGGTGAAGACACTTCCGGAACCCGGCACTGAAGCCACGGAGATCTGTCCGTGATGGCGGCGCACGATCGAGGCCACGATCGAGAGGCCAAGGCCGGTGCCGCCCTGACCGCGGGAACGACCGGGATCACTGCGGAAGAAGCGATCGAAGATGCGTTGTTGATCGGCTGGATTGATGCCGATGCCGCTGTCCTGCACCTCCAGCAGCCCATGACTTCCCACTCGCCTCAGACGCAGCACCACCTCCCCGCCTGGGGGCGTGTACTGAATCGCGTTCAAGAGCAGGTTGGACACGAGCCGATAGAGCTCCGATTCCACTCCCAATACTTGGAGATCGTCATCACCACCCTGCAGGCGGAGCTGCACCTCGGCAATCGACGCCCCCTCGCTGGTCTCCTCCAGCAGATCGCGCGCGATCTGTGTCAAGGAGCAGGACTGCAGGCCCGCTCCGGCCTCGGGACCATCGAGTCGGGCCAGCAGCAGCAGGTCACTGATCAAGCGGCTCAGCCGCTGACCCTGCCCGTAGACCACCGCCAGCGCGCGCTCCCCAGCGAGGGGGTCAGCTGACAGTTGCGTCTTGTGGGCCTCCACCACAGCCAGCAGGTTTGCCAGAGGTGCGCGCAGTTCGTGGGCTGCATCGGCGGTGAACTGCTCCTGCTGCCGGTACGCCGCCAGCAGAGGCCGCATCGCCAGACCCGACAGCCACCAGCTGGCCAGGCCCGCCACCGACAGGGCGAGCACAACAATCGTCTGGGTTGCCCACCAGAGCCGTTCCCGCTCTGCGTCGAGCCCGCGCAAGCTGCGTCCGATTTGCAGGTACCCCCAATCCAAC
>BJHE01000088.1 GCA_014191755.1 Cyanobium sp. | reverse complement strand
ACCAGTTTGTCTCGGCCGGCGGTGATGTGCATTCCAGCCTGGAGGCTCCTGGCCGGCGCTACCTGACCCTCAAGGGCCAGAAATACCAACCCAATGCCGGCCGCCAGGCACTGCTTTACCCGGTGGTGTTCTGCCGCAGTTGCGGCCAGGAGTTCCACCCGGTCTGGGCGCAGTTGCACAACCGCAGACCGGAGCGGTTCGAGCCCCGTGAGTTCTCCGATGAATCGAGCCTGCGGGAACGGGATGTGGTCAACGGCTACCTGATGCCCGATGCAGAGGGTGCCTATGAGGTGGAGGATCTGGAGAAGGCCAGGTTCCCCGATGGCTGGCTGGAAACCGACAAAAGCGGCGAGCTGGTGCTCAAGCGCACCTACCGGGAGTTCGCTCCCGTGCCCTGCCGGATCAAAGCGGATGGAGGCACGAGCAGTGACGGAACCCCAGCCTGGTTCCTCAAAGGCAGTTTCCGCTTCTGCCCCAGCTGCGGGGTGGAACACAACGTGCGCGGCAGCGAGTTCCGCAAGCTCTGTGGCCTGAATTCCGAGGGCCGCAGCTCGGCCACCACCACCTTGAGCCTGGCTGTGCTGCGTCAGTTGCTC
The DNA here is from genome assembly GCA_014191755.1 of Cyanobium sp. GTDB lineage: Bacteria > Cyanobacteriota > Cyanobacteriia > PCC-6307 > Cyanobiaceae > Cyanobium. The sequence goes on along the minus strand of BJHE01000088.1, from coordinate 11,001 downwards.
AGCTTCCCCGAACAGGAGATCCCCGACAACGCTCGCAAGCTGCTGGCTTTCAGCGACAACCGCCAGGACGCCTCACTGCAGGCGGGTCACTTCAACGACTTCGTGCGGGTTCTGCAGCTGCGGGCCGGTCTGGTGGCGGCGCTGCGCGGCAAGCCAGGGCATGAGCTGAGCCTGGAGACCCTGGCCCTGGACACCGAGAAGGCGCTGCGCCTGTCAGCCGACGACTTCATCGCCACCAAGGGAGTGAAACCCAACGTGGAACAGGAGCGCCGCAAGGCATTGCGGGGGGTTCTGGAGTACCGGCTGCTGGTGGATCTGCGCAAGGGCTGGCGGCTCACCAACCCCAACCTGGAGCAGCTGCGGCTGTTGGAGATCGACTACGCCGAGCTGGTGAACTGCGCCGAGGACCAGGCCGACTGGCAGCAGCGCCATCCGCTCCTGGCTCAGGCCAGCAGTGAGGAGCGCTTCCTGATCCTGCACCGCTTGCTGGAGGAGATGCGCGAGCGGTTGGCCATCGATTGCGATGCCCTGGGACTGGAGGAGTTCGAGCGCCGCCGTAAGGCCTGTTTCGACCTGGAGGAGGTGTGGGGCATCCGGGCGGAAGAGCAGCCCGAATTGGCCCGCACCGTGTTGATGAACCCGGTCACGGCGGAGCAGCGCCTGCAGCGGTTGGAGGGTCTGTCATTGCGGGGAGCGTTCGGGCGCTGGCTCAAGGCTCGGGAGCGCTGGCTGTCGGTGGAGGAGTTGCACCGCGGCCTGAAGTGGAAGGACGACCTTTATCAGGAGATCACCGGTCATCTGCTGGCGATGCTCACGGCCTGGGGGCTGGTCAAGCCCAAGGAGGTGAAGGTCGGCAAGCGCAGGAGCGAGGTGCTGCAGGGCTGGCGCTTGAACAGCTCAGCCCTGCGTTGGAACCTGGTGGATCCTGATGCTCCAGCGCAGGACGCCTACGCCGAGCGGTTGCGCCAGCAACTGGAATCCAGCGGCCGCCGCGGACCCGTGAATGCCTATTTCCGCAACCTCTATGAGGATCTTGCTGCGCTGATTGCCGACCCAGGCCAGGCCGAAGGCCGGCCATTCGTTCAGACCCTGGAAGCTCGAGAGCACACGGCTCAGGTGGATGCCGGGGTTCGGGAACAGCGGGAAAAACAGTTCCGTGATGCCCGCCTGCGGCTGCTCTATTGCTCCCCCACCATGGAGCTGGGGGTGGACATCTCCTCGCTCAACACGGTGTACCTGCGCAATGTGCCGCCCACGCCGGCCAATTACGCCCAGCGCAGTGGCCGGGCAGGGCGCAGCGGTCAGCCAGCCCTGGTATTGAGCTACTGCGGCGCCACTTCTCCGCACGATCAATACTTCTTCTCCGACCCCACCCGCATGGTGGCCGGTGCCGTGAGCGCCCCCACGCTGGAGCTGGCCAATGAGGAGCTGCTGAAAGCGCACTTCCGGGCCCTGTGGCTGGCGGCCACGCGCCAGCGGTTGCCAGGCAAGGTGAAGGAGCTCGTGGATCTCGCCGCCGAGGGAAGGCCGCTGGTGGCGGATCTGCGCGAGTCGCTCGCCAGTGATGACGCCTGCCGCAGTGCCCAGGCCGATGGCCAGGCGATCGTCGACGACCTGATCGAGAACCACTGGTTGGGCAGCAGTCCGCCCACCTGGCTCACCGGCAGCTGGCTGGATGCCCTGATCCGGGGTGCGGCCCTCGATTTCGACGCGGCGCTGCGCCGTTGGCGGGATCTGCTGGAGGCGGTGGACAGCCAGTTCGCCCAGGCCCAGAAGGAGTTGGCCAAGCACGCCCTGTCAGAGCGTGAAAGGCAGGCGGCGGATCAGCGGCAGCGAGCAGCACGGCTGCAGCAGCAGTTGCTGCTGGCCGACAAACCAGGCAGCGGCAACAACAACAACGACTTCAGCACCTACCGCTATCTGGCCAGCCAGGGCTTTATGCCGGGCTACAACTTCCCGCGCCTGCCGCTGATGGCCTACATCCCCGGCAGCCGTGAGCAGGTGGGTGGCGGTACGTTCATCACCCGGCCGCGCTTTGTCGGCATCAGCGAGTTCGGGCCCCATTCGCTGATTTATCACGAGGGCAACACCTACAAGGTGAAGGGCGCGATCCTGGGCCTGCAGGACAACGCCGTGGCCGCCGGGACCGTGACCCTGGCCACCCAGGACGCCCTGCTCTGCGGCGTCTGCGGCCATGCCCACCTGGGTTCGGCCCTTGATGAAGTGGAGCTGTGCCGCCACTGCGGTGCGCCGCTCCAGGAGGAACCGAAAGGCAAAGCGGTGCGTGTCCCTCGGCTGTATCAGATCGAGCAGGTGAATACCCGGCGTGCCGAGCGGATCACCTCCGACGACGAGGAGCGGCAGCGGCTGGGCTACGAGCTGCTCACCACCTATGAGTTCCCGCAGGAGAACGGTGTGGTGAAGGTGGCGCGGGCGCAGGTGAGCAGTGGCGGCCAGCCGCTGCTGGAGCTGAGCTATGCGCCGGCCACCACGATCAGCCGCATCAACCTCGGCTGGCGGCGGCGGGAGAACCGCAGCGACATGGGTTTCCCCATCCACCCGATCAGTGGACGCTGGGGCGGAGAGAAACAGCTGGAAGCTGGCAACGCCACCGCCGGCGAGGGAGAGGACGATGCGGCCGAAGTGGGTTACGTGAAGATCACGCCCTATGTGCAGGACCGTAAGAACGCCCTGCTGTTGCAGTTCCCCAATCAGCCATCCAGCGGCAACTGGACGGCGCTGCAGTTGCTCAGCCTGAAGAACGCCCTGAAGCGCGGGATCGAGGTGGCCTTCCAGCTCGATGGCAGCGAGATCGCCGCTGAGCTGATGCCAAACGACGAGGAGGCCAGCGCCCTGTTGCTCTATGAGAGCGCCGAGGGTGGGGCCGGGGTGTTGAGCCGCCTGGTGGAGAGCCCCGCAGCGCTGCGGCAGCTGGGCCGCACCGCCCTGGAGGTATGCCATTGGCGGCTGAACGATCCGTTGCCGGTGATCGAGGCCGCCCTGGAGGATGCCGACCCGGAGTGTGAGGCTGGCTGCTACCGCTGCCTGCTCGGCTATCACAACCAGCGGGAGCACGACCGGATCGACCGCCGCATCCCTGAGCTCAAGCAGTTCCTGCTGGATCTGGCCCGCGGTGAGCTGGTGGGCCAGGGCGGTGCTGATAGCCGCAGCGAACGCCTGGAACGGCTGCGTGGCTTCTGCCAGAGCGGCCTGGAGCGCCTGTGGTTGGAGACAGCCTTCCGGCTGGGTCATCACCTGCCCGATGACGCCCAGAAGGAGGTGAGCGGCCACTTCGTGACGCCTGATTTCACCTACCGCGAAGCCGGGGCGTTGGTGTTCATCGATGGCCCCCACCACCAGAAACCCCTGCAGCAGCGGCTGGACCAACAGAAGCGCCGGGACCTCAAGGATGCCGGCATCCGCGTGGTGGTCTTTGACCAGCACAGCGAGGAATGGCCGGCGGTGTTCCGCGAGCACGCCTGGCTGTTCGGGGAAGGCAAGGGTGATGGCAGCAGCCCTCCTCCAGCACCCCAGCAGCCGTCAGGAGGCCCCGCCACCGGCCCCGAATCCCAAGGACCGGATCTGGGGGAAGCCCTTGATGCCGTGTTTGCCCAACACCAACAGTTGTTCGGCAAGGAGGCTTAGCCATGACCAGCACCCTCAGCCAGCCCCCAGCGCTGCCCGACATCCCAAGCCCCGGCTCGATCGTGAAGGTGCGGGGGCGGGAGTGGGTGACGCTGCCCCAGAGCCGCGTGGAGAAGCAGGACCAGGTGCTGCGGCTGCGCCCCCTGGGCGGCGGTGATCAGACCATCGCCACCCTGTTCTGGCCGCTGGAGGGCGAGCAGGTGAAGCCGGCCAGCTTTGCCCTGCCGGATCCGGCCCTAAGCGGCTCCCAGAGCTCGGCGCTGCTGCTGCGCGATGCCCTGCTGCTCAAGCTGCGCGCCGGTGCGGGGCCGTTCCGCTGCCTCGGCAACGTGGCGCTGGAGCCTCGGCCCTACCAGCTGGTGCCGCTGCTGATGGCGCTCAAGCAGGAGGTGAGCAGGGTGCTGATCGCCGATGAGGTGGGCCTCGGCAAGACGGTGGAGGCGCTGCTGATCGCCCGCGAACTGCTCGATCGCGGCGAGATTCGCAAGGTCACGGTGATCTGCCCGCCGCACCTGTGTGAGAAGTGGAAGAGCGACATGATCCGCCAGTTCAACCTGGCGGCCGAGGTGGTGCGGCCCGGCACGGCTCAGAAGCTGGAGCGGGGTCTGCCGGCCGGCAAGTCGATCTTTGATGTGATCCCGTTCACGGTGGTGAGCCTCGACTGGATCAAGAGCGACCGCAACCGCGAGGGCTTCCTGCGCAGCTGCGGCGAGTTCGTGATCGTCGATGAGGCCCACACCTGCGCGGCCCGCAAGGGGGGCGGGCGCCAGCAGCGCTATGAGCTGCTGCGGGGCCTGGCCGCTGACCCCCAGCGCCACCTGGTGCTGCTGACGGCCACACCGCACAGCGGAGACCAGGAGGCCTTCGACAACCTGCTCGGGCTGCTCGATCCCAAGTTCGAGGGCTTCAGCGAGATGCCCGAGGGCCAGCGCCGCAAGGACCTGCGCGATGAGCTGGGCAACTATTTCGTACAGCGCCGCCGGCTCGATCTCAAGGAGGAGTGGGGCACCGAGGGGGCCGACTTCCCCGATCGCGAAACCCGCGAGGCCACCTACACCCTCAGCGGCGACTGGGGGCGTCTGTTCGATGACGTGCTGGCCTACGCCCGTGAACTCGTGGAGCGCAGCGTGGGCGAGAGCAAGTTGCGCCAGCGGATGAGCTGGTGGGCCGCTCTGGCGTTGCTGCGCTGCGTCAGCAGCAGCCCCGCCGCCGCCTCGGCCTCCCTGCGCACCAAGCTGTTCAACCTCCAAAGCGGCGCTGATCCAGCCTCAGCCTCCAGCGAAGACGAGCTGGCCGATGACCTGGAAGCGATGGCCACGCTCGCCGTTCTCGATGGCGCAGAAGAGGAGTTCAGCGCAGAAGAAGCAGCCCCCGGGGCCGATCTGGCGGAGTCGGCCGATGCCGGGCTGTTGAAGGATCTGATCGAGCGCTCGGATCGCCTGCGCGGCAAGGCCCACGATCCCAAGCTCAAGCAGCTGCTCAAAGAGCTCAAGGCTCTGCTGGCGGAGGGCTTCCGGCCGGTGATCTTCTGCCGTTTCCGGCCCACCGCCCACTACCTGGCGGAGCAACTGGAGGAGGAACTGCCCAAGCGCGCCCATGTCGTGATGGCCGTCACCGGTGATCTGCCACCGGAGGAGCGGGTGGAGCGCATCCGCGAGCTGCAGAACGAACTGGCCAATGGCAAGGTGCCGGTGCTGGTGGCCACCGACTGCCTCTCGGAGGGCATCGACCTGCAGCACACCTTCGATGCGGTGGTGCACTACGACCTCTGCTGGAACCCCACCCGCCACGAGCAGCGGGAGGGCCGGGTGGATCGTTTTGGCCAGGCCCGCAGTGCCGTGCGGGCGCTGATGCTGCACGGCGGCGACTCCAACCCGGTGGATGAGCGGGTCCGGACGGTGATCCTTGAAAAGGAGAAGACGATCCGCAAGGAGCTGGGGGTGAGTGTGCCGATCCCCGGCAACGCCAACACCATCACCCAGGCGGTGCTCGGCGGGATCTTCGGCAAAGCCGCCAAGGCGATTCAGGGGTTCCTCAACCTCGGCCTGCCTGGATTCGGTGGGTCCGGATCGGACCTGGATGCCGTGATCGACGCCGAATGGCAGAGCGCCAAGGAGAACGCCAAAGCCACCCGCACGATCTTTGCCCCGCGCAGCCTCAAGCCGGAAGAAGCGCTGCGTGAATGGGACCGCACCCGCGAATCCCTCGGCAGCGCCGATGCGGTGGAGCGACTGGTGCTCAACGCTTGCCGCCGCCTGAATCTGCCCATCGGGGCATGGCCATCGGGCGGCGGCTGGGAGCTCGATCTCACCCGCCTGGAGGACAACCGCCAGGCCCTGAACGAGCGCCTGCGCAACCACGACCTCGGCGGCAAGCTGCGGCTGAGTTTCCGCTCCCCGGCTCGTGACGGCAGCCAGCTGCTCAGCCGCTCCCATCCGCTGGTGGTGGAGCTGGCGGATTTCGTGGCCGAGCGGGCCCTCAGCGGCCTGGAGCCTGAGCTGGCGGCTCGCGCCTCCGTGATCCGCACCAAAGCGGTGGCCAAGCGCACCCAGGTGCTGGTGCTGCGGCTGAGGCACCAGCTGCACCAGTCGCGTTGGACGGGCAATCAGTACGAGGCCCTGCCCGATCTGCTGGTGGAGGAATGCCTCACGGCCCGGGTGAATGGTGATGGACTGGAACCACTGGAGGGTGCCGCAGCGCTGGAGCTGCTAGAGGCCCCCGCCAGCGGCAACATCGATCCGGGGCAGCGCCAGCAGTGGCTCCAGGAGGCAGTAGCAGAGCTCGATGCCCTGCAGCCAGCGCTGACGGCCTTGGCCGAGCGGCGTGCCGATCTGGCGGAAGAAGACCACCGCCGCGTGCGCGAAGCCTCGCTGCGCTCCGGCGAATCGCTGCGGATGCGCTTCCGCTGTGAACCGAGCCTGCCGGTGGATGTGATCGGCCTGATTGTTCTCCTCCCTGCCCCAACCCTTTGAGCCATGCCCCGCACCACCGCCACCGTCAGCTTCCAGGCGATCGAGCTGAAGGGCAGCCTGCTGCCGGGATCCCTTCTGGAGCAGGTGGCCCGTCTGCAGGCTCCGATGCAGAAGGAGGCCGACTACGGCCTGGCCAAGGGCGATCGGCTACGGGAGCGGATCGATGCGGCCTGGGTGCGGCTCAAGGAGATCTGGGAGGAATACCGGGATCTGCGTGAGCGGGCGGCGCCGAGCACGGCGGGGTTGCACTGCGGCCAGCGCCTCCTGCGCGAGGTGCTCGGCTGGCCGGACCTGCAGCCCTGCAATGGCTGGCAACACGGCGAATCCCAGTTCCCGATCACCCACCGAGCCTTTGAGGGCACCGTTCCCCTGATCGTGCGGGGCATCGCGGCCGATCAGCTCGACAAGGGCAGCAGCCCGTTCGGCCAGGAGGGCCGCCGCCGCTCGCCCCACAGCTGCCTGCAGGAATGCCTCAATGCCGACGACAACGCCAACTGGGGGCTGCTGCTCACGGGCGATCGGCTGCGGCTGCTGCACGACAACCCCTCGCTGGTGAAGCCGGCCTACCTGGTGGTGGATCTGGAGCTGCTGGTGGAGGGCGAACTGTTCGATGAGTTCGCCGTGCTCTGGCTGCTGCTGCACGCCAGCCGCTTCCGCCATCCGCAGACGGGCAGCTGCGTGCTCGACAGCTGGAAGGAACAGGCGCAGGAGGCGGGCGAGCGGGTGCTGGGGCAGCTGCGCAACGGCGTGCAGCAGGCCCTCGAAGCCCTCGGCAATGGCCTGCTCAAGCATCCCGAGAACGAAGCGCTACGCACCCAGCTGGCCAGTGGCACTCTCAGCGGCCAGGAGCTGCACCGCCAGCTGCTGCGGTTGGTGTATCGCTTCCTGTTTCTGTTCACCGCGGAAGACCGCGACCTGCTGTTCCCCCGAACCCTGGGCCAGGAGGATCCGCGCCGCCGCATCTATCGCGAGGGCTACAGCGTGGGCCGATTGCGGGAGCTGGCGATCCGTCGCAGCGCTTCAGAAGGGCCCTACGGCGATCTGTGGCAGACCCAGAGGCTGGTGTTCCTGCAGCTGCGCCAGAGCAGCTCACCGCTGGGACTGCCTGGGCTGGGGGGCCTGTTCGCCGAGCCCCAATGCAAGGCGCTGGAAGCGTGCGAATTGGCCAACCGCTTTCTGCTGCGGGCGATCCGGGCGATCGGCTGGTTCCAGGCGGGCGACACGCTCACCCGTGTCAACTATCGCGACCTCAACACCGAGGAGCTGGGCAGTGTGTATGAGGGACTGCTGGAGCTCCATCCCCAGCTGGAGCGCGCTGGCGGCAGCTGGCAGCTGAGCTATGGCGGCGGCGCTGGGAGTGACCGCAAGACAACCGGCAGCTACTACACGCCGGATCAGCTGGTGCAGCTGTTGATCGTGTCGGCCCTGCTGCCCGTGATAGCGGATCGGCTCGGCAAGGCTTCCACACCAGAGGAGAAGGAGCAGGCCTTGCTGGCGATCCGGGTTCTCGACCCGGCCTGCGGCAGCGGCCATTTCCTGCTGGCGGCCGCACGGCGCCTGGCTCTGGAGCTGGCCCGCATCCGCGCCGGTGATGAGGAGCCCAGCGAGGAGCTTCGCCAGGAATGCCTGCGCGAGGTGGTGGCCCACTGCATCTACGGGGTCGACAAGAACCCGATGGCGGTGGAGCTGTGCAAGGTGGCGCTTTGGATCGAGGCGGTGGATCCCGGCAAGCCGCTCAGCTTCCTCGATGCACACATCCAGTGCGGCGACTCGCTGGTGGGGGTGTTCGACCCGAAGGTGCTGGAGCAGGGCATCCCTGATGAGGCCTACAAACCGCTCACCGGCGACGACAAGCCCACCTGCACCAGCCTGAAGAAGGAGAACGCCAGCTTCCGTAAGGCAGGCCAGAAGGGAACCCTGCAGGGAACGCTCAATCTCCAGAGCAGCCCACCGATCAGCCGCAGCCAGCAACGGCTCCAAGAGATCGAGGCGATGCCCGAAACCACCCTGGCGGAAGGATCAGCCAAACAGGCGGCCTATGAAGCCTGGGAGCAGGAGCGGTCTAGCGATCCACAGACCCTTGCGGCTGATCTCTACACCGCAGCCTTCTTTCTGCCCAAGACCAAAGAGAGTCTTGCCAAGGTGCCTACCAGCCAGCACCTACTGCTGTTGCAGAGCGGACAGGAGATCCCGGGAGACCTGGAGCAGGCGGTGGAACAGGCCGCCCAAGACTTCCGTTTCTTCCACTGGCATCTGCGCTTTGGCGAGGTGATGGAGCGAGGGGGCTTTGATTGCGTGCTAGGAAATCCGCCCTGGGAGATGGTTCAAGTCGACCCCCAGGAATGGTTTGCCAGTCGAAATAGCCAAATATCTTTAGCGAAGACCTCGGCTATTCGCTCAAGCTTGATCAGCGAACTAGCCAGTTCGGATCCTGCGTTGTCCAGAGAGTACGAACTCGCTGTATCCGCCAACAACGGATCCCAAGGATTCTTTCACTCCTCGGGAAGATTCCCCAGCTCAAGCGTTGGGAGATTGAATCTGGCATATCTCTTCACAGAGGCAGTAATGAATATTGTTTCTCGCGATGGGCGCGCCGGCATTATCGTGCCGTCTGGCATATCAACTGACTCGTTTACGCAATCTCTATTTAGAGCTATCGTTGAAGCAGGTCTTGTAAGTCTATACAGTTTTGAAAACGAAGATTTTATCTTTAGAAATGTTCACCACTCTTTCCGTTTTAGCCTACTAACACTGGGCGAAACCGCAAATCCATCGTTTGCCTTCTTCCTTAGAAGACCCGATGATATTACTCGCAACGGAAAGATATTCTCGATGTCAAACAGGGACTTTGACATCATAAATCCAAACACCAAGAACTGCCCAGTCTTTAGAAGTCAGCAAGATTACACACTTGCAAAAAAGATTTACTCATCCACTCCCGTTCTCGTGAATGACGAAGATCCAGCAATTGGGAATCCCTGGATGACATCGTTCATGCTGATGTTCATGATGAATACGGATAGCCATCTGTTTCAGTCGGCCGCAGGCGCAGATCTATGCCCACTATATGAAGGGAAAATGATTCATCAATATGATCACCGATGGGCTACGTATGAACAGGATGGGAGTACAAGGGACGTTAGTGAGTCAGAGAAAGTCGATCATGGCTACGCAGCTACCTCACGGCACTGGGTCGACCGTGCGCTTGTGGAGGAGAAGCTAAGGTCCAAGCAGTGGAACTTTAAATGGCTTATTGGCTGGAGAGACATAACCAGCGCGCATGTTCTAAGAACGTTTATTGCTACGGTAGTCCCAGCCACCGCCGCAGGAAACAATCTCCCGCTGTTGCTAACAGGAAGGCTTTGTGACAATCGCCTTTACGCGGCTTTGCTTGCAAACCTTAATTCTTTATGCCTTGACTTTGTTGCAAGAATGAAGACAGGTGGCAATCATCTAAATTTTTACATTGTCAAGCAGCTACCTGTAATCACGCCAGAGGCATACATAGATGTTCATTTAGATTTTATATTGTCCCGCGTCCTCGAACTCACCTACACCGCCCACGACCTCAAGCCCTGGGCCGAAGACCTCGGCTACGACGGCCCACCCTTCCGCTTCGATCCCGAACGCCGATCCCTGCTACGGGCCGAACTCGATGCCTTCTACGCCCACCTCTACGGACTTAATCGCGATGAGCTGCGCTACATCCTCGATCCAGCCGATGTGATGGGCCCCGATTACCCCAGCGAAACCTTCCGCGTGCTCAAGAACAACGAGATCCGCCAGTTCGGCGAGTACCGCACGCAAAGGTTGGTGCTGGAGGCGTGGGATCGGTTGATTGTGGGAGGTGGGTGAGATGAGTCATGATTCTTCGTGTCTCCTCATCGGTCTGAGACAATCATCGCCTTCCTGAAGTTTTCAGAACTGTGGATCAGCCCTAAAATGGTGGTACAACGATCACCCAGTCCATCCAAGCTCTGATTCATGCCGTCATTCTCATGATCAGCACCTCATCTAAATCACATTATTGTCCAATCTCGTCGCTGGCTCTAGCGAACTGGTTGCGCAGGAATCATCCTGATAAGTTGTGGAGCATCGATGGCGAGGAGAAACTGTCGGCCCATCTCGACTTTCCTTGCTCAACCGAAGACCTGGCAACCAAATTACATGCCATCAATGAGAGATTACAGGTCCAGGTCCCAAAATCTGTCGACCAGTTAGACGATTCCACCCTCGATCAAGCCGTACAGCATTTTCCGGTTTCACCTGGAGAATCCGATGAGTTCATGTCTTTCTCCCTTTATTGGGCAGATCAAAGCCCCGAAGACGCATGGGCTCTCTCCGAAGATCTGACTGAGGATAGCTGACATGGCAATGCCTCCGA
>BJHE01000087.1 GCA_014191755.1 Cyanobium sp. | reverse complement strand
TGGCCGGAACTGCCGGAATCAAGGACCAGGCTGCGGGAGCGGCTGCTGGAGCTGGGGCGGAGCGTGCCCCTGGAGGCCACCGCCCTGCTGGGCTTCTCCCAGGGCGGCGCCATGGCCCTGGATGTGGGCTGCGGCGATCCGGCCGGCTTGGAAGGGCTGCCCCTGGCCTGCCTGATCGCCTGCAGCGGTTACCCCCACCCGGGCTGGACGCCCCGTCGCCCGGCGGGGGCGGTGCTGATCACCCACGGCGATCAGGATCCGGTGGTGCCCTTCGCCGCCAGCGAGGCGCTGGAGCAGATGCTGCGGGCGGCGGGCGGAACGGTGCAGCGTCTGAGCTTTCCTGGAGGCCATGGCATCGATCCGGGCCTGTTTCCGGCCATGCGGGCGGCCCTTGAGGCCGGCTGGAGATGAGGCTCTTGGCCAAAACCATGGGGCCATAACCACGCTGACGGTTCCTCACCAGCCAAGCCGGCCCAAAAAAAGCCGGACCACTGCCCCTTCCAAAGGAGCAATGGATCCGGCCAGCGCATGGCAGCGATGGGGTACGGCGTTCACCTGCCGCCGCCCGAGGGTGCGACGGCACGGCAGGTGGTGCTTCCGACAGCGGTTCAGACGAAGGCGTATTCGTACTCTTCCATCTCTTCCCAGTCGTCGCTGGCGAGGGATTCGAGTCCTTCGAAGAGCACCTCTTCACCGATGCTGTCCACGATCAGGCGCAGGGAGGGAAACAGGAAGTGGTTCTCCTCGGCGTACTGGGCGCTGAACAGGCCCTTTTCGCCCCAGAAGAAGCGGTCGGTGGTGTGTTCGTTGCGACGCACGTTGAGGATCGCCGGGGCCATCAGGTCGGCCTCCGCGATGTAGCGACGGGCCGCGGTGACCGGCTTGTGGGAGCCGGTTTCGAGGTTGAAAGTGGGGACGTGGGCGAGGACACGCTGGCCGGCAAGGCGACGGCGACTGATCCGCTTGCGCTTCTTGGACATGGAACAAAATCCCGGAGGGGGACTGGAGGGGGTGGGTTGCTGGGAAGGTGGGAACGCCGTTGGCGCGCAGCAAAGCGCGGGCGGCAGCCCCGGCGGATCCACGGCCGAAAGGCCGAGGGTCCACGCCCCTACGTCGGTCGTCCTCGGAACGGTCTGGGGAGATCACCGTGAGCGACACGCGATGGCCGCTGAGCGGTCCATCGGGACAGGAGAGGAACCCATCACCCTCTGCTGTAGCCTGGGTTGCGGTTGAGGTGCAACCTCTGGTCGTGTTCAAAGCCCGACAATGGGCCTCACCAGGGTCGGGATCCAAGGAGCGATCAGGGGCTGTTGCCGATGTTGGCGCCCTGAAAACCCAGTGGAGGATGGCCCTGACTGGTTCGACGGTGACCTGCCGCCCGCTCTTTGCGGACTGCGGAGTAGTGGTCGATACATGCAGCATAGGCCGTTTTTTCGGAATTCCCACAGATTTGCCCGAAATCCATCCGGCTACCACGCCTCGATCGGGCTCTGAGTGGCTGTGATCCCAGTTTCCGAAAGCTTTCTCGTTCTGCTCGGTTATCAGCTCGGCCAGTTTGCCGACTGCCCAGAGGTGAGATCCCTCGTGGTCTACGTGACCCACGCGACCCGAGAGGGGGCCCCCAGCCTCATCCCGGTGGGCCACTGGCCGGCCGATGGCCGCACCCTGACGGCGGTGGATGGCGACAGCCAGCTGCGGGTGCCCGCCGAGGAGCGGCGCTGGTTGCCCCTGCGGGATGGGGCGGAGCTGTTGGGAGCCATCCAGGTGGAGAGCTCCATCAGCCCCTGGCCCGAGCCGCTGCGCCAGAGGCTCCAGGCGGTGGCTCTGGGCCTGGCCGAGGCCCTGCGGCTGGATCGGGAGGGGCAGCGCCTGCGCCATCGCCTCGCACTCCAGGAAGAGCAGCTGCGCCTGTTGGTGCACCAGCTCCGCAATCCGCTCACCGCCCTGCGCACCTTCGGCCACCTGTTGCTGCGCCGTTTGGAGAAGGACAGCGACAACCGCTCCTTGGTGGAGGGGCTGCTCGCCGAGGAACGGCAGCTGCAGCGTTACGTGGACGCGATCAGTGACCTGGCCCGCCCCGATGCCCTGATCGCTGCGGCGCCCGATCCCCAGCCCCTGCTGCTGCCACCCCTGCTCAGCGGTCCGGGGGGGCAATCCCTCGCCGAGCCGCTCTCGCCGCTGATCCAGCGGGCGGCGGCCACCGCCACCCTGCAGGGCCGTCCCTGGAAGGGGCCCGGCGCCCTGCCCACCTGGCGTGGCGACAGCGGCTCGGTGGCCGAGATCATCGCCAATCTGCTGGAGAACGCCTTCCGCTACAGCCCCCAAGGAGCGGCGGTGGGCCTCCAGGTCCGGGACACCCCCCAGGGACCGGTGCTCACGGTGTGGGATGGCGGAGCACCGATCGAGGCGGCCGAACGGGAGGCGATCTTTCAGCGGGGGGTGCGGGGCAGCCGGGGACTGCCCCTGCCGGGTACCGGTCTCGGCCTGGCCCTGGCCAAGGATCTGGCCCGTGCCCTGGGAGGGGATCTGCAGCTGGTGATTCCCCCCCAGGCCGTGGATCCCGAGCTGCCGGCGCTGGGGAACGCCTTTGTGCTCAGCCTTCCGGCCTCGGCTGCGGCGGGCCAGTAGGAGCGGCGCGCTGGTTGCGATGGCGAACCGGAACCTGGCTGAACCCGCCGGAGTCCTGGACCTGCCGCTCTGGGTCGCACCCAGGCGTCCTCGGTTCAGCTCGCCGGGCCGGCTGCGCCTCCGAGGCTGAGGGCCGCGCTCAGCAGCAGTGCCAGGGCTTCGCTCCATTCCACACAGGCTCCGTAGCTGTCGCCGCTATGGCCGCCGAGCCGCCGGCCCAGCCAGAGGGGCACCACCAGGGCCGGCAGCAGGCCCGCCAGGCCCGCCAGCACCGCCTTGCTGGCGCCGATTCCCGCCACGACCCAACCGGCCACGGCCATGTGGATCACCACCACCAGCAGCACCAGCAGGGCCGTTGGCCGCAGCTCCCGTGCCAGGCCAGCCCAGTGCTCCCGATGGAAGGCTGCCGTGCCGCCGGGCCTGAGGTAGGGGAAGCGGGCCATCGCCACCAGGGGCGCCACCCGGCCCCAAAGGGCGGCCCAGGGCAGGGCCAGGGGCGCGGCGGCCGCCAAGGTGGCCAGGGCGGCGGTGCGCAGCAGCAGCAGCAGGGCGAGGGCCTGGGCGCCGCTGGCACCCACCCGGCTGTCTTCCATCGCCTCCAGCAGGCGCTCCCCCGCCGCCAGGCCGTCGGCGGTATCCATGGCCCCATCCATGTGTAGGCCGCCGGTGAGCAGCAGGCCCGCGGCCAACACCAGGGCCACCTGGGCCAGGGGCGGCACACGCCCCTCCAGGCCCCACCACAGCAGCCCCTGCAGTCCCCCCAGCACGGCTCCCACCCAAGGGGCGAAGCGGGCGATCCGCCGGAAGCGGGGCTCCGGCCACGGCCAGGCTGGCAGCACCGAATAAAAAATCCAGGCTCCGGCCAGATCCCGCAGCCAGGCGGGGGCGGCGGCAGGGGTGGCATCGGGCGGCTGGGACATGGGTTGGCTGCTGGGCCGCGGCGCTGTCCCGATCATTGCCGCCCCATTGCCGTGTTGGCTTGGACGTGGCTGGCCTTCTCGGGCTTTTTCAGCAGCCACCTAGCCTCGGGCCCGTGCCCAGCCGCCGGCGCGCTGCACACTCCCGATCCCGCACCCGCCAGTCCCCGTCTGCCGATGAGCCCCGACTCCCAGTCATCGGCCGAAGCCGCCGCGGCAGTCGCCCCGTTAATCAGTGGCCTCCCATCCGGAAGGCCTGGCATGTCGTGGAGTGCCGCCCCCCAGCCCGCGGCGGATGGCGCCCCGACCGTCCCGACGCTCCAGGAGGGGGCCCATCCCTTCCGCTTCACGATCACAGCCCGTTGCCCCCATACCCGAGCCCGCTGCGGCTGCTTCCACACCCCCCACGGGCCGGTGCACACCCCCCGCTTCATGCCTGTGGGCACCGCCGCCACTGTGAAGGGGGTGAGCATCCCTCAGCTGGCCGACACCGGCGCTGAGATGGTGCTGGCCAACACCTATCACCTGCACCTGCAGCCCGGCGAGGCGGTGGTGGCCGAGGCCGGTGGCCTGCATCGCTTCATGGGCTGGCAGGGCCCCCTGCTCACCGATTCCGGTGGTTTTCAGGTCTTCAGCCTCGGCGCCATCAACCGCATCGATGACGACGGCGTGGTGTTCCGCTCCCCCCGCGATGGGGCCCGCATCACCCTCACGCCGGAGCGCTCGATGGCGATCCAGATGGCCCTGGGGGCGGATGTGGCCATGGCCTTCGACCAGTGTCCGCCCTATCCGGCCAGCGAGGCCGACGTGGCGGCCGCCTGCCGCCGCACCCACGCCTGGCTGGAGCGCTGCGTGGTAGCCCATGACCGTCCCGGCCAGGCCCTGTTCGGCATCGTGCAGGGGGGCTGCTACCCGGCGTTGCGGGCGGAATCGGCCCGGGTGGTGGCCAGCTTCGATCTGCCGGGGATCGCCGTGGGGGGGGTGAGCGTGGGCGAACCGGTGGAGGAGATGCACCGGATCGTGCGCCAGGTGGGACCGCTGCTGCCGGAGGCCAAACCCCACTACCTGATGGGGGTGGGCAGCCTGCGGGAGATGGCGGTCGCTGTGGCCCAGGGTTTTGATCTGTTCGACTGCGTGCTGCCCACCCGGCTGGGCCGCCACGGCACCGCGCTGGTGGGCGGTGAGCGCTGGAACCTGCGCAACGCCCGCTTCCGCCACGACCACACTCCCCTCGATCCCACCTGCCCCTGCCTGGCCTGCCGCCTCCACAGCCGCGCCTACCTGCACCACCTGATCCGCACAGGCGAGATGCTCGGCCGCACCCTGCTCAGCCTCCACAACCTCTCCACCCTGCTGCGCTTCACGCGGGCGATGGGCCAGGCGATCGCCGAGGGTTGTTTTGCAGAGGATTTCGCTCCCTGGGAGCCGGCCTCCCCGGCGGCGCACACGTGGTAGCTTCCAGCCACCGTGACGGGCCGCAACCGGGCCCTGAGATCCCCATGGCGCACCTTCTGCTGGCCGGCCTCGCTTCCCACGCCACCCCGCTGGCACAGCTTCCCGAGGCTTACCAGGCCTTCGGTCCCTTGGTGGACATCCTCCCGATCATTCCTTTCTTCTTCCTGCTGCTGGCGTTTGTGTGGCAGGCCTCGGTTGGTTTCCGCTGAATCCTCAAGGCGGCTGCCTGCTTTGTTGGCTGAATCGTTGCCACCTTTCTGGGCTGTTCCACGTTGGAGCAGCCCTTTTCATTTGTTGTTGGCGATCCACCCTGATCGGGCTCATTCGGCAGCTCGGTTCCCACAGCCGCCTCGGCGAACCTTTCGGAATGGGGCAAGCCCCTTTGGGGCTAGGGCACCTCGAATCGCCCATCGAGAATCAGCCCTGCCGCTCCCGCAGCACCGCCCCCGCAAACTCGGGCAGGGCCAGCATGCGGCGCCAGCGGGTCGGTTCCTGCACCAGCCGGTAGAGCCATTCGATCTGCAGGGCACGCATCCACTTCGGGGCGCGCTTTTTGGTTCCGGCCCAGACATCGAAGCTGCCGCCCACCCCCATCCAGAGGCCGCCGCTGCGGCCGGCCAGGCCCCGGATCCAGGTTTCCTGGCGGGGCACCCCCAGGGCCGCCAGCACCAGATCGGGCCGCGCCGCCAGTAGCCGCCGCTCCAGCTCGGGCCATTCGGCGGCCTGGAGATAGCCGTGGCTGGCGATCACCAGATCCAGGCCGGGCAACTCGCGCCGCAGCCGGGCCACGAGGGTGTCCATCACCTCGGGGCTGGCGCCCACCAGGGCCACCCGCCAGCGGTGGCTGGCGGCGTGCTCCAGCAACCTGCGGGCCAACTCGATGCCCGGCGCCCGGCGCACCCGGAATCCCTGGCGGCCCAGGGCCCACACCACGCCGGCCCCATCGGGGATCACCAGCTCGGCCGCCTCGATCACGGCGCCCAGCTGGGGATTGGCGCGGGCCGCCATGGTCATCTCGGCGTTGAGGGTCACCACCTGGCCGCCCCGCCTGTCGATCAGCGACGCAGCGGCTGGGTGGGTGAAGGCCTGGGAGGGAGCAGACGTGGCCAGATGGCTGGCGGCCCCCCCGCCGTGCAGGGCGAGAGCTGCCTCGAAGACATCGCCGCACACATTTACGGGTACCCCTAGCACGCGGGCGCGGACCGGGGCCGTCACGGTTGCTGCCATGGGTGGGTGGGGCGGCGCAAGAGAATCTATGGCTTGTGATCGCGCCAAGATGATGGGCAGCCAACCAGCCAACAATCGCTCCGGCTCCGCCATTCCTCTCTCCGATCCTGGTTCCCCTGCCGCGCCGTCCTCCGGCCCGCCCCCCGCGCCCATGAGCTCCACAGCCGCCTGGCGCCGCCTCCAGGACCTCGACCGCCAGATCGAGGCCGTGGTGCTGCAGCGGCAACACCCGCTGAGCGGCCTGCTGCCGGCCAGCACCGCCAACACCGTGCATGGCAACTACGGCGACGCCTGGGTGCGCGACTGCGTGTATTCCGTGCAGAGCGTCTGGGGGTTGTCCCTAGCCTACCGCCGCCTGCGGGGTCCCTGCCGCCGGGCCTTCGAGCTGGAGCAGCGGGTGCTGCAGCTGATGCGTGGCCTGCTTTCGGCCATGTTGCGCCAGGCCGCCAAGGTGGAGCGCTTCAAGACCAGCCTGCACCGCCTCGACGCTATCCACGCCAAGTTCGACACCGCCAGCGGCGAACCCGTGGTGCCCGACGACGGCTGGGGTCACCTTCAGCTCGACGCCACCGCCCTCTTCCTGCTGCAGCTCGCCCAGCTCACCCGCTCCGGGCTGGTGATCGTGCAGACCAGCCACGAGCGCGATTTCATCCAGAACCTCGTGTACTACGTGGCCCGCGCCTATCGCGTGCCCGACTACGGCATCTGGGAGCGAGGCGACAAGGGCAACCACGGCCTGCCGGAGCGCAACGCCAGTTCAATCGGCCTGGTGAAGGCTGCCCTGGAGGCCCTCGAAGGCCTCGATCTCTACGGCCCCCACGGCGATGGCAGCTGCTGCCTCACCATCCCCCACGACGCGATCGTGCGCCTGCGCCGCGCCCTGCGCAGCCTGCTGCCTCGGGAATCGGCCAGCAAGGAGGCCGACAGCGCCTGCCTGGCGGTGATCGGCTACCCCGCCTGGGCGGTGGAGGACCCGAAGCTGGTGGCCCGCACCCGCGACACGATCCGCCGCGAGCTGGGTGGCCGCTACGGCTACAAGCGCTTCCGCCGCGATGGCCACCAGTGCGTGAACGAGGACGTGACCCGGCTGCACTACGAGCGGGAGGAGCTGGCCGCGTTCGAGCACATTGAGTGCGAATGGCCGCTGTTCCTGGCCTTTGAGCTGGTCACCGCCTGCTGCGAGGAGCGCTGGGAGGAGGCCCGCCACTGGCGGCAACGGCTCGCCGATCTGAGCGTGCTGGTGGAGGGGGTGCCCCTGCTGCCGGAGCTTTATTTGGTGCCCGCCGAGGCACTGGAGGCCGAACGGTGCCATCCGGGCAGCCAGGCGCGGATTCCCAACGAGAACGTGCCTTTGCTCTGGACCCAGAGCCTCACCTGGCTGGGGGATCTGCTGCTGGAAGGCTTGATCACCCCGGAGGACCTCGATCCCTGCGGCCGCCGCCAGGGCACCCCCCTGGGGATCTCCGAGGTGCTGGTGGCCCTGGCCCCCGCCGATTCCGGCGTGGCCCTGGCGCTGCGGGAGGCGGGCTTTCCAGCGGAGGATCCCTTGCTGGCGCTGGCCGGGGGCGGCGACGAAGCCAACCCCGTCGGGGTGCCCCTGGCGTTGCTCGCCTCCCTTCCCGACGATGATCCACCGCTGCGGCTGGCCAGCTCCCGGGAGCTGGCGATGCGGATGGCGTTCGTGGGGGCCAACCCACGCCTCGGCCTCTCCGGCCATCCGCCGGCGCGGATGGAAACCATGGCCACGGCCCGCCTCTACCGCCATGGCGGCGACCGGATCGCCTTCCTGCCAGCCGTTCTGGAGGAGAACACCTTCTATCTCGCCGATGACCCGCACCAGCTGTTGGACGCGGTGGCCAGCGAGGTGCGGCTGTTGCAGCGCCACTGGCGCGGGCCCGGCCTGCCGCTGCTGCTGGTGCCGGTGCCGGCCGGACCGTTCCGGCGCGATCCGGAGGCCTTCCTGGCCCTGGCCCATCAGCTGGCCAGCGGTGCTCTGGAGGGGGTGCCGGTGCAGCTCGCCAGCCACGAGGAGCTCGTGAGTCAGGCGAGCTGGGTGGAGCTCCCGGCCCAGGCGATGGCTGCCTGTGACCTGAGGCCACGCACCCAGACCCTCCTCCCCCCCAGTACCAGTCGGGCGCCGCTCACCGCCCGCCAGGAGCAGGAACTCGATGAACACTCAGAGGCCGACCTGGTGGAGCGGCTATGGCGGAGCACCTCGTTGCAGGAACAAGCGGAGGTGCTGGAATTGCTGGCGAGGCGCCTCGGTGCTCACGCCCTCCTGCGGGGCCCCGAGGGCCGCTCGCCGGTGCTGGCGATGGCCCTGCTGGAGGAGGTGTACCGCCGCGGCCTTGAGGAAGCCGACTGGAACGTGGTGCGGCGGGTGGCCGGCGCCATGGGCCTGGTGCACCCCCAGCTCGAGGATGCCCTCACCGACCTGCTGGTGCGTCAGAAGCAGGTGGTGGTGGGCCGCAACTACACGAACGAGTCGTTGATCAGCCAGCCGCACGGCAGCAAGCGGATCGCCGCCATGATCCGCCGCTTCAGCGGTGAGGATGGCCGCGAGTGGATGCTCCAGCAAGAGCTGCTGCTGGCGGTGGATGGTCTGGTTCGACTGGAACCGGATCTCCTCAGCGGCACCCTCACCCTCCAGCTCGGCCAGTTGCTGCTGCTGCTCACGGGCGAACTGGCGGCCGAGGAGAACCTCAGCCCCAGCGACGCGTTCGAGGCCCTCTGCAGCCAACCACCCCATGGGATCCGCCGCCGCCTTCGCACCGTGCTGGCTGATGTGGATCACGCCAGGGCAGCCCTGCAGCGCAAGGAGCAGCTCCACCTGCGCGGTCGAGTGCGCTGGGAGGTTCCCGATCCCCTCGAAGAGCTGCCCGGCGGGGAGTGCTGGCTGCAGCACCGCATGCGGCTCGGGGCCCTGGGCCGGGTGCCCCGCGATTTCTATCCCGGCATCTGGGATCTGTTGCACCACTGCCGCGGCGTGGTGATCGGCGACAAGCTCGAGCGACGCAACCGTCTGGAGAGCGCTCCGCTGGTAAGCGAGAAGACCCCTGGGGAACGCAACTTCGCCTCCCTGGTGGAGCAGTTGCTCGGCAAGATCGAGGCCCCGGAATACCGCCAGCTCTGCACCGAGTGCCTGCTCACCCTGATGGCCTTCGTGGCGGCCAACCCCCAGGTGCAGTTCGACGACGACCTGGCCCTTGATGTGGTGATCGGCCACGCCGTGCGGGTGGGCTGGCAGGAGCGCCATCCGGCGGTCGCCGCCAAGGACTACGGCCTCCATAAGGCCGAGGCCTGGGATGAGTTCTACCGCTCCTCTCCGGGGGCCTGCAGGCGCTGGCAGCTGCGAGCCCTGCAGCAGCTCACCGAGCCGGTTGAAGTGTGATCCTCAGGGCATCTTGATCAGATCGGCGCCTCGAGCGCCATGCAGAGGTTGGGCTGCTCCACGCATTGCTCGATCAGATCCGCCAGCAGCAGGGCCCTGGAAGCCTGCAGGCCATCCACCGCCGGGGTTTCCACGCCCCGCACGCACTGGAGGAAGTGCTCCAGTTCGGCGTAGAGGGGTTCGATCGAGGTGGTGCTCACCTCTTCGATGAAGCCGTCGTTGCGATACACCAGTTCGCCGTGGTCGGCGCTCACCGAGCCGGTGGAGCGGCGGTGGATGCGGAGGTTGTGCTTGAGGAAGTCGGTTTCCATCAGGCTGCTGCGGCAGTGGGTATAAAGCCGCCGCACCTTGCGGTGAGCCATCTTGCTGGCGGTGAGGCTGGCCACCACGCCATTGGCGAAGGCCAGGGTGGCGTTCACGTAATCGATCGGACCATCGGAGCTGCGACCGCCGGCGGCGGCAAGCCGCACCACCGGGGAGCCGGCCAGCTCCAGCACCAGATCGATGTCGTGGATCATCAGATCCAGCACCACCGACACATCGTTGGCCCGGTCGGGGTTGGGGCTGTGGCGCCGGGCTTCGAGCACCACGATCTCCTCGCCGACCACCACCTTGAGCAGTTCGCGGAAGGCCGGGTTGAAGCGCTCGATGTGGCCCACCTGCAACAGCCGGCCGGCGGTTTCGGCGGCCTGGATCAGGGCGGTGGCCTCCTCCTGGGTGGCGGCGATCGGCTTCTCGATCAGCACATGCACGCCGGCCTGCAGGGCGGCCATACCGACCCGGTGATGCAGCAGGGTGGGCACAGCGATGCAGACTGCCTCTACTTCCCCCAGCAGTTCGGTGTAGTCGGGGAACCAGCGGCAGCCGAACTGCGCCACGGCAAGGGCGCCCCGGCCGGCATCCGGATCCGCCACCCCCACCAGTTCCGCATCCCGCAGCAGGCTGAGCACGCGAGCGTGGTGCCAGCCCATGTTGCCGATGCCAATGACCCCGACACGCACAGGGTTCATGGCAGGGGAGCGCGAATGGGGCGATTATCGGTGATCAGGTTCCCTCACCGTTACTGGCCAGGATCTGGACCCGCTCGATGCGGGGGCCATCCATCATGAGCACGGTGAAGCGGTTTCCCTTCCAGCCCAGGGTTTCGCCTGGCATCGGAATGTGCTGGAACCGCTCCAGCAGGAAGCCGGCCAGGGTGTGGTGCCCCTCGGCCTCGGGCAGCTGCAGGGCGAGCTGGCGGTTGAGTTCGAAGATCTCCAGATCCCCCGCCGCCGACCACCCCCCGTCCACCAGGGGCATCAGATCATGGGCGGCCTCGAGGGGATCCTCGTCGTCGCCCACGATTTCACTGGTGAGATCGGCCACGGTCACCAGCCCTTCGGTGCCGCCGTGTTCATCCACCACCACCAGCAGGGGCTGGCCGCTGCGGATCAGCGGCAGGAGATCAGCCAGGGAGGTGCTCTCCTGAACCTGGGCCACCGGCACCATGTAGGGCGCCAGGGGGGTGTCCGGCTTCAGCTCGCCGCGGGCGATCGGTTCGGCCAGGCGGCGCAGGTCGAGCATGCCCCGCACATCGTCGAGGGAGGCGCCGATCACCGGGAAGCGGGCGTGCTGGCTGGCATGCACGATCTCCATCATCTCGGCGAAGTGCACCTCCAGATCGAGGGTCACCATGCCGGAGCGGGGCACCATCACCTCCCGCACCAGGGTGTCCCGCAGGGAAAACACACCTTCAAGGATGCTCCGCTCATCGGGCATCAGGCCGGTGACCCCGCCGCTTTCGATCAAGGTTTCGAGTTCGCCGGCCGAGAGCACCGGCACCAGCTCATCCCAGTTGCGCGGCAGCCCCACCAGTCCGAGCACCACCGCGGTGATCCGCTCGATCAGTAGCAGCAGGGGGGAGAGGGTGCGGGTGAGCGATTCCAGCAGCGGAGCGAGCTTCAGGGCCGAGGCCTCCGGCCGGTGCAGCACCCAGGCCTTGGGCAACAGACCGCCGATCACGGTGGCCAGCAGCACCAGCACCAGGAACACCACCGAATCCAGCCAGGCCTGCCCCAGC
>BJHE01000086.1 GCA_014191755.1 Cyanobium sp. | reverse complement strand
AGCAGGAGCATCAGCAGCGGGAAGCCCAGCACCAGCACGAACACCCAGAACGGATTGACCTGTCCGAGGGCTGCCGCAGCAGCGCCGCCCGGCCCGATCAGGGTTGCGCTGCCGCCGGGAGTGGCGGCGGTGGCAGCGGTGCTGGAGGGCGCAGCGGACGAGCTGGCGGCCGCAGCAGCGAACAGGAGCGCATTGTTCATGCTGCGCCTCCCACAGCAGCAGGAACCAGGGCGGGATCCAAGCGGGTCAGCTCCCAGATGGGAATGACCCCCTCGCCCTTCACTTCAACCGGCGCCAGCGGCTCAAAGCTGTAGAGCCCCTCAAGGGCCTGCCGCACCGGCTCGGTCACCTGGATCACGTTCTGCTTGGGGGAGATGTGGATGGCCCGGGCGATGGTCACGGTTTCGCCCCAAACGTCGTAGTAGAACTTGCCACTGCCCACCACCCCGGCCGCCAGGGCGCCGGCGTGGATGCCGATATCGAGGCTGAGCCGCACGCCATGCTTGGCGCTGAGCCGCTCCACCACCTGCAGCATGGCCAGGGCCAGCTCCACCGTGCGCTTCTCGTCATCGATCCGCGGCACCGAAAGGCCGCAGACCGCCAGATAGTTGGAGCCGGTGCTGCGCAACTTCTCAACGCCGCAGCGTTCAGCGGCATCATCAAAGGCGCCGATCAATTCGTTGAGCACCACAATCGCCTGGTCGGGCTCCAGTTCGGAAGAAAGGTCCTGGAAGCCTTCGAGATCGGCGTAGAGCACGCTCACGCTCGGATATTGCTCGGTGATCGACTGTTCGCCCTGCTTAAGGCGTTCTGCCGTGCGGGCCGGCAGGATATTGAGCAGCAGCCGGTCGTTCTCCTGCAGCTGGGAGCGGATCGCCTCCTCCCGCTGCTGCAGGGTGGCGGCCATGCTGTTGAAGGAGCTAGAAAGCTCGCCAAATTCATCGGCAGAATCCACCTTCACCTGCACAGCGCTATCGCCGGCAATGATCTGCTTGGTGGCACCGATCAAGCGCTGAATCGGCTGGATGAAACTGCGCGCCAATGCCAGAGACATCAAGGTAAGCAGGGGGATCAGGATGGCGCTCAGCAGCAGCAGGGCATTGCGCAGCTGGCTCACACCCTGTAGCGCTTCAGCCTTATCCATCTTGGCCACCAATCCCCACTCGAAATTGCCAATCCGGATCGGCTGAAAAGACTTCAACACCCGCTTGCCGCGGTAATCGACCTCCTCCAATTCACCGGTCTGGCCGGCGAGAGACCGCCTTGCCCCGTCGGTTTTCACCTCTTGAATCAGAACCGGAGTATTGGCCCGCTTAATCGCATCAATCTTTTCTTGCGAAACTCCCTTAGAACGAAGGGTTTGGAAGAATTGATCCGGGGTTTGGAGAAACGCCCTGAGGGAAGAGCGCAACTTGAAATCCTGTCCCACCAGAAAAGTCTCACCAGTTTTGCCAAGCCCCTGCTGCTCCCACTTCTTGTTATCGGTCATCACCCGATCGATGGCTTCAGGATTCAATTGATAGATCAGGGCACCGATGAATTTATCGCCATCAAAAACGGTGGTGCCGACAAAAAAGGCAGGCTCACCGAAGCTGGCCTTGTAGCGCTCCAGATCCGAAATATAAACAAAATTGGGATCTCGTGATTTGCGGATCTCATCAAAAGTCTTGGCCAGGGCCGTATCTGCAAAAATGCCGGTCTTGAGGTTGGAGCCCATATCCGCTTCCTTGGCAACACTGTAAACAACATTGGCCGTATCAATATCAACAAGAAAGATATCATGATAGCCAAAAACCTCGGCGAGACGCCGAAAGCGGAAGTGGAATTTTCGATGGACAGCGCTGTATTCACTACCATCGCCGGCATCATTCAGCAGGCTAGGTTGCTTGGGATAGGGATTGTTTGCTGTGTAATAATAACTAAAGAAGCGATCCGCAGGCGTCTGGGGCAGGTAGGTGGCCAGGGCGGGATTACCCTCAACATTCTTTCTCAACTTCGGCATAAACTCATCGTTGTAATAGGCAAGCATTTTTTTCTGCTGATCCGGGCTGAGCACGGTGCTTTCAAGCTTGGAGAAGGCGGCACGGAATTCCTTGAGGCCATCAATCACCAGAAAGCCCTCGCCCATCGTGAGCACGTGGTTGCTGAGGAAGTCGAAGTAATTTTTGATCGCCTCCGCGCGGCCATCGCGCAGGGCAATCAATTGATTCGTGACCGCAGTGGTGAGCACATTGCTGCCGATGCTGTAGCTCACCAGGCCGGTGAGCAACAGGCTCAGCAGGCTGGCCAGCAGCACCATGGCCAGCACCTTGGACTGGACACCGAGTCGACGAAAAAGCTTCAGAACCATGGCTTCAAAGAGATGAACGTGGAAGCAAACTCAATCAGAAGGCTCAATCAGGCAGGCTCAATCAGGGGTGGCGCCTCCCGGTGCCAGCAAGCGCTGCCGGCAGGAATTCAAAGCGGATAGGTCAATATCAACGCAGGAGCTGCCGTCGTATTGGAAGGGATTATCAAGATCACGAATCAGCAGCAACAGATAGGTGAAGGAGGTGAACAAGAAGCTGGAAACCACCATGTTCTCACTGAATCGCTCAGCCCCGATCAACAGCAGTGCAACAACGGTGCCAACCAGAAAAATCTCGAGCATCGCATAGGCGGGGCCCAAAAAATCACTATCTCGATTGCTGGCCATTCTGTTGACCAGGATGCGCATCCTGGCGAGCTCAGGCAAACCTCGATCGACAACCGAATCACCGCTGCTGTGGCGCAGGTCGGCCAAGATCAAGTTGAGATCAGCAAGGCTGGCATCGATCACCTCAAAGCCAACCTGATTGGACAGCCATTGCCCCAGCTGCCCCAGCAGATCGGCAAGGCACGAAGTGAGCCTGGCGATTTCGAGGCCGGGCTGCAGCCTGGCCACATAGTTGTTGATATCCTGAATCGATTCAATCGCATTGATGAACTGCGCCACCATGTCTTCGCTGGCGCTGTAAGCGGCCAAGGTGCCGCTCAACACGAACGCCAGCACGAAGGTGGAAGCACCAAACAAGGAGCCCGTGAGCGAATCGAACTCCCAGGGTTCAAAACCAAGCTTGTGAACGCCAAGCTTTGCCAGAGCAAACAGGGCCGTGAGGGGCAGCACCTTGAGAAAGAGTCTCCATTTCGAGGCCGCTGCGGGGAGCGCTTCAGGGGGCGGTAAACCAAACACGGCGGCCGTTGCTGCTTGCACGCTTGGGAGACTGCCAGTTAACTCCAAACCTAGGCAGGGCCCCGGCTGCCTGCATGAGGAAAACCTTCGCAAAACCTCAGTCCACCGCTGGGTTAGTCCGCCGCTGCCTCGGCGGGGCCGGGCTGCTCCCCGAAGAAGTCCTCCAGCCGCAGTTCCGGGCGACGCACCAGGGCGAACAGGGTGCCGGCGTTGCCCCGGCAGACCCGCAGATCGTCATCAAGCACGGTGATGTCGAGCCAGGCCGGGAAGCTCTGGTTCACCTCCCGCAGCAGCTGCAGGCGCCGATCGCCGATCCGGGGTCCGAGCCAGCCGCCCCGCACAAAGCGCACCCCCACCCGCTGCAGACCTTCCACCGAGATCCGCGCCTGCACGGCAATGCCGGCCAGGGGAGCGACCGGTCCGGCAAGCCGCAGCAGGTTCATGGCCCGGCCCTGCCGCGGATCGAGCAGCTGGAGGTTCTCCAGCCACGGCGCCACCGTGAGATAGTGCTGCCGGCCGCTGCTCCAGCGCAGTTCCCACACCCCCGTGAGCCGATCGCTCTCCACAGCCAGGTTGGCGGGCTGAAGGTGCTCCAGGCGCTGGAGGAGCTCCTGCACCCGGGGTGCCTCGGCGGCCGAACCGGGGTGGCCCCGATCCCGCAGCAGTTGAAGCAATTCGCTGCGGCAGTCCGCGGCGGATTCCGCCGGAATGCCCGTGCTGGCAACGCCCGAGGCCATGGCGGCGAACAACGTTCTTGAACTCGCATCATGGTGGACGGCGTTGGGCGATCGCGGGGCCGGTACGGCCGAGAAGCGCATCAAGGCGCCAGCAGCCGGGCCAGCAGACCAAGCTCCCGGCCCCGTTGCTCGATCAGGCCCGAGCGCACGCTCCAGGGCGCCGTGGCAAACAACCGCACCATGGACCCCACCAAGCGGGGCAGGGGCAGGGTGTTGGTGAGAAAGCCACTCCATTCCTCGCGGGGCATCGCGAAGAAGGTGGTGAAGAAGGCCCGCAGCTGATCCTCTGGATAACGCATCAGCTTCTCCAGGCCGAAGCGGAACAGGGCGTGGCGGCGGCGCAGCTCCAGAGGCCAGAGACCCTCCCAGGCCTGCCGGGCCACGGCCTCGCCATCGAGGGCCGGATCGGAGAGGGCCGCAGCGATGGCAGCGGCCAGATCCGGAGCCCGCCGCAGCAGGGAGCCCACCAGGTAGCCGGAGGCGGGATGGACCATCGAGGCGGCGCCACCAAAGCCCACCACCCGCTGCTCAAGATCGGGCAGGGGCAGGTTCATCGGAAACAGGCAGAACTCCTCGTGCTCGATCGCCTCCACGGTGATGCCGGCGTGGGCCAGGCGACGCAGCAGCCGCTCCCGCAGCAGCGGATTGGGCAGCGGCGGGGCCAGGGCGAGGGAGGTTTCCTCCACGAAGAAGCGGCCCTCGCCCAGGTCCATGGCATAGAGAAAACTGGGAGGCTCCGCCTGCCGCTCAGCCGCGCTGAGGTGGTCGGCGCGGAAATCCATCAGCACGAACTGATCCGGGTCCACCGGCGCTGCCGAGAAGCGCCCCACGATGCCGTAGGCGGCCTGGCCGGCGATGGGCTCCCCTTCCGGGCGTTGCACAAACACGGGGTCATGGCCGCTGGCATCCACCACCAGCCGGGCCGCCAGGTGATCACCGCCGGCCAGGGACACCACCGAGTGGGCCGGGTGATGCTCGATCGCCACGGCCCGGCCCCGATGCCACACCACCGGTGCGGCGGCCAGCAACTCCAGCCAGTGCTGCTGAAGGCCGCGTTTGTCGAACAGGCCGTAATCGATGCCGTGGCTGGTGGGCTCGGGGCCGAACCAGCTCACGGTGTCGCTCCAGCGGTGCGCCAGCAGGTGGCCCAGACCAGCCCGATCGGCCTCCGGCCCCCAGATGCCATAGGTGTTGGGCCAGGGAGCCGCCGGATCGTCCAGGGCCAGGGCCTCCAGCCGCAGCCCCCGCTCCACCAGGGCGGCGGCAATCGCCAGGGCGGCGGGCCCGGAGCCGATCACGAGCACATCGGCCAGCTCCCCGGGGCCGGGCGGAGCGGGAACAGGTCTGGCGGTGGGGGTTGTCAGGGCAGGAGCCTCAGACCGCGGCCTCGCCATCAGAGGCGTCGATCGATTCGCTGGGGTTCTCCCCATCGGGCCGATCGAACGATTCGGTGGGGGTGTCCCCATCCGAGAGCGCCGGGGCTGCGCCGCCCCCCAGCTCGGCCTCCTCGCCCTCGGGGGCCGGTGGCACCAGCACCACCTCGGCCAGCCGATCCCCCGTATCGATGCGCTGCAGGCGCACACCGGTGGCCGCCCGCGACTGCTGGGGAATGGCATCGGCCTGCATACGCACGATCACGCCCCGCTCACTCACCAGCAACAACTCCTCGCCGGCGCCGAGCACCTTGAGGCCCACCAGCACGTCGCCATCGCGGCGGAACTTCATGCAGCGCAGGCCCATGCCGGCCCGCTTCTGCAACCGGAACTGATCCACCGGCACCCGCTTGCCCAGGCCGCTGGCACTGGCCACCAGCACCCAGGGGCCCTCGCTGGCCGCCACCTCGTCGCCTTCATCGTCGTCAGCGGCGACGTCGTCGGCCTCGCTGCTGGCAACCCGATCCGCAAGCTCGGCGGGCAGCACATCCATGCTCACCAGCCGGTCGCCCTCGCGCAGGTTCATGGCCCGCACCCCCCGCGCCGTGCGCCCGAGCGGCCGCAGCTCCTCATCGCTGAGCCGGAAGTGGATCGTCATGCCCTTGAGGGAGCCGATCAGCACGCTGTCGCCGGGGAGGGCCAGCCGCACCCAGCGCAGGTCGTCGCCCTCCTCAAGGGAGATGGCAATCAAACCGTTGGAGCGGATGTTGCTGAAGGCCGAGAGGCGGGTGCGCTTCACATAGCCGCCACTGGTGAGCATCAGCAGCTGCACGTCGTCATCGAAGGCACTCACCGACACCAGGGAGGTGATCGCCTCCTCGCGCGGAATCGGCAGCAACTGCACGATTGGTGTGCCCTTGGCGGTGCGGCTGCAGATCGGCACCCGGTAGGCGGGAACGGAATACACCACCCCGCGGTCGGAGAACAGCAGCAGGGCATCGTGGTCGTTGCAGCTGATGAACAGCTTCACCGCCTCCTCGCCCTGGCTGCGGGTGCCGGCCTTGCCGCGGGTGCCGCGGCTGGTGGCCTCAAATTCACTCACCGGCATCCGCTTCAGGTAGCCGTTCTCAGTGAGCAGCACCACCGAACGCTCATTGGCGATCAGGTCGATGTCATCGAGGCCGCCTTCAAGGTCGAGGATCTCGGTGCGGCGGGGGGAGTTGTAGCGGCTGCGGATCGCGTGGAGCTCCTCATTGATCAGGCCGAACACCCGCTCCCGCCGCGCCAGGATGTCTTGGTAATCAGTGATCTTGGCGAGTAGATCCTCGTGCTCCAGGCGGATCTTGTCGGCCTCCAGGGCAGTGAGGCGCCGCAGCTGCATCTGCAGAATCGCGTCGGCCTGCACCTCGCTCAGGCCGAACTGATCCATCAGGCCCTGGCGGGCCGAAGCGGTGTCGGCGGCTGAACGGATCAGGGCGATGATCGCGTCGAGATTGTCGAGGGCGATCAGCAGACCCAGCAGGATGTGGTCCCGCTCCTCGGCCTTGCGCAGCAGGTAGCGGGTGCGCCGCTCGATCGTCTCGACCCGGAAGTCGAGGAACACCTCGAGCAACTTGCGCAGGGTGAGCAGGATCGGCTCCCCCTTCACCAGCGCCAACATGTAGGCGTTGAAATTGTTCTGGAGCGGCGTGAGCTTGAAGAGGTTGTTCAGCACCACCTGGGGGTAGGCATCGCGCCGCAGCTCGATCACGATCCGCATGCCGTCGCGGTCGCTTTCGTCGCGGATGTCGGCGATGCCCTCAAGTTTCTTGTCGTTGACCAGCTCAGCGATCCGCTCGATCAGCGCCGCCTTGTTGGTCTGGTAAGGAAGCTCGGTGATGATCACCGCATCGCGATCGGGCCGGCCCTTGGCCTCGATCGTTTCGATGTTGGCCACGCCCCGCATCGTCACCGAGCCTCGGCCGGTGGTGTAGGTCTCGCGGATGCCGCGGCGGCCGAGGATCTGGCCGCCGGTGGGGAAATCCGGGCCCGGGATGATCGCCAACAGGGCCCGCTCCTCGAGCTCCGGATTGGCGATCAGGGCCAACAGGCCATCGATCAGTTCGGTGAGGTTGTGCGGGGGGATGTTGGTGGCCATCCCCACGGCGATGCCGGTGGAGCCGTTGAGCAGCAGCTGCGGAATCCGCGCCGGCATCACGGTGGGCTCCTGCTGGGAACCATCGAAGTTGTCGATGAAATCGACGGTTTCGCTTTCGATGTCCTCCAGCAGGGCGTCGGTGGTGAGCGCCTGCAGCCGCGATTCGGTGTAGCGCATCGCGGCTGGCGGGTCGTTGTCGACCGAACCGAAGTTGCCGTGCCCATCAATCAGGGGCATACGCATCGAGAAGTCCTGGGCCATGCGCACCAGGGCGTCGTACACCGCGGTGTCGCCGTGGGGGTGGTACTTGCCCAGCACCTCGCCCACCACACGGGCGCATTTCCGGTAGGGGCGGTCATTGGTGAGCCCCAGCTCGTACATGGCGTAGAGAATGCGCCGGTGCACAGGCTTGAGGCCATCGCGGGCATCGGGCAGGGCCCGGCCCACAATCACGCTCATCGCGTACTCCATGTAGGAGCGCGACATCTCATTGCGGAGATCGGTCTGGATGATCCGTCCGTCGGATTCGCCGGGACTGTTTTCGCCGGGTCCGGTGGGATCCGCCATGCACGACCGCCAGGGATTCCTCCTACTTTATCGAACCCCGCTCCCCTGCCATCCCGGCGGCCCTAGACCGGTGGGATAGGCCCCTGTCCAGAGGGTGGAGCGGGCCCTGGCCAAAACTTGTAGTAAGCCCTGGCCAGAGCTTGGATTGGGGCCCTGGCCAGGGAGTGATGATCGCCGCCACCCTGGGGTCGCTCTGATGGAACGGCAGGGGAAGCGGCCATGGCCCCACGCAGCACCTCCGCCGATCGGCCGCCGCGGAGCGAGTTTCCCGATCTGCCCCGCCGCGGTGAGGAGGAGTTGCAGGATCGCCAGCGGCGCGGAGTGTTGCGGGTGCGGGTGGCCGCCGATTTCCGCCGCCTGGTAGCCGAGAAGGGGCTGGCCGAGGCCTATGGCGCCACCGATGTGGTGGTGGCGGCGGAGGCCACCTTCACCGACCAGGCCAGCCTGGTGCTGAACCTGGGGCCCACCGATCCGCCGATTCGTCCCCGGGAACCCCAGATCGATGGGGTGGCGGCCCTGGCCGGTGGGTCCGGCAGCGATCTGGTGCTTCCGATCGGGGGGGGCGATGGTTTCCGCCACGGCGGCGCCCAGGCGCTCGCCACCCTGCTGGCCGGCGGCAGCGTGGAGCTGAGCGCCGCCGGCGACCCCACCCCGCTGCAGCCCCGCCGGGAACTCCACACCCGCCTCGACCTCGAGCGCATCGGGAACGGCCGGCTCTTGCTGCACCGGGGCATCGTGGAGAACGGTGTTGTGGCGGTGAGCAGTGCCGAAGGGGTAATCCACTCCGCCTGGGGCCCCTTGCTGGGCCCCTTCGGCAATGCCCTCTTCAGCGCCTCCGGAGCCGACAGCATCGGTCTGACGATGCCGGGCCTGGCCCTCCTGGGCCCGGGTTCGCCGGTGCTGGTGGGTGGGGGCATCGGCTGGGTGGTCGGCACGGGCAGCGCCCATCAGCCCCATCCCCGCAGGCTGGCCAGCGGCCATGCCCGCAGCCCCGGCGCGGTGGCGGCCCTCAGCGTGGACCTCCATGCCCTGGAGGGCCGCTGGGTGCGCGCCTGCCAGTTCGAGGGCCTCGGCAGTGCCCTGCTGGTGGCGATCGCCGCGCCGATCCCGCTGCTGGATGGGCCCGCGGCCGCCCAGGCCGCCACACCGGATGCGGAACTGGAGGCTCCGGTGCTCGATGTCTCGATCCCGCGGCGGATCAAGCCCAGCTTCGGCGGAGTGTCGTACGCAGCGCTGAAGGCCGGCGTCATCGCGGTGGATGGGAACAGGATCCCAGCGGCGCCCTGCCATAGCCCGCGTCTGGCCCAGGAGCTGGCCGAGGAGTTGGCGGAACGGCTGCGGGCCGATCGTTTCCCGCTGCGGCTGCCCCTGCTGCCCCTGGCTTCCCGGCCGGCCCTGATCCCGCTTGAGGCCTGAGCGCTCTACCTGATCAGATCCTTGTCGTGACGGGGCGTTGGCGGAAAACGGCCGTAAGCTCCGCCCAGACCCTGCGCCCACCATGGCCGAGATCCCAGAGATCCCCGTTGTCCCGGCTGAAGCCCCACCGGCGGAAGCGGCGGCCCCTCAATCTGAGCCTTCGGGAGAGTCCCTCGGCGGCGCACAGCCAGCCGAGGCGACCAACCAATCCGGCTTGGTGGACAGCGGCAGACCCGCTGTGGTGGGCTCCTATGTGACCCCTGCCCCATCAGCCTTCGCAGAGGCACCAGCTCCTGAAGCCGCTCCAGCCGTGTTCGTGGCGGGCTACGGCTCAACATCCCCCGATTTGCTTCCAGAACAGCCAGCTCCTGAAGCCGCTCCAGCCGTGTTCGTGGCGGGCTACGGCTCAGCATCCCCCGATTTGCTTCCAGAACAGTCAGCTCCTGAAGCCGCTCCAGCCGTGTTCGTGGCGGGCTACGGCTCAGCATCCCCCGATTTGCTTCCAGAACAGTCAGCTCCTGAAGCCGCTCCAGCCGTGTTCGTGGCGGGCTATGGCTCAGCATCCCCCGATTTGCTCTCAGAACAGCCAGCTCCTGAAGCCGCTCCAGCCGTGTTCGTGGCGGGCTATGGCTCAGCATCCCCCGATTTGCTCTCAGAACAGCCAGCTCCTGAGGCCCCTCCAGCTGTGTTCGTGGCGGGCTACGGCTCAGCACCCTCGGAACCCCCCGGCATCGCCACCAGCATCGTGGTGCCGCCGCTGCCCGCAGGCGAGGCGGGCGATGGCGGCGAATGGGACCTGCTGCGCAGCAAGGTGAGCACTTGGTTCGATGGCGCCGATCTGCAGGGTCGCTGGGAGAGCCTCGGCGGACCCCTGCGGGCCGCTGGTCTGCTGCTGGCGGCGGTCGTGCTGCTGCGGCTTTACTCCGCCCTGCTCGAGACCCTCGGGGACCTGCCCCTTGTGCCCCGCCTGCTCCAGCTGGTGGGTCTTCTGAGCGTGGCGCGCTTCGCCCTCACCAAGCTGGTGCGCAGCAGCGAACGGGAACGGATCCTGACCAGCTGGAATCAACACTGGAACGACTTCCGCGGCCGGGATTAAGGCACCCCAACGAGGGGCCGAGGAAGACCGGTTGATAACTTGTGCCGATTGCATCCATCCCGACGGTGACCATCCAATTGGGCCGATCCCGCACCGTTCGCCGTGCCTACGGGATCGATGAGATCGCCCTGGTGCCGGGGAGTCGGACCGTGGATCCTTCGGTCACCGACAGCAGCTGGAGCCTAGGGGGCATCGAGCGGGAGATCCCGATCATCGCCAGCGCCATGGATGGAGTGGTGGATGTGGGCATGTGCGTGGAGCTCACCCGCCAGGGCGCCCTGGGGGTGCTGAACCTGGAGGGCGTGCAGTGCCGCTACGACGACCCCAACCCTGTGCTCGACCGGATCGCGGCGGTGGGCAAGGAGGAGTTCGTACCGCTGATGCAGGAGCTCTACAGCCAGCCCGTCCGGGAGGACCTGATCCGCCAGCGCATCGCCGAGATCAAGGCCGGCGGCGGCATCGCGGCGGTGAGTGCCACCCCCTTGGCGGCCCTGAAGTTCGGCAAGGCGATCGCCGAGGCCGGCGCCGAGCTCTTCTTCGTGCAGGCCACGGTGGTGAGCACTGAGCACATCGGCCCCGAGGGCCAAACCAGCCTGGATCTAGAAGCCCTCTGCCGCGATTTCGGCGTGCCGGTGGTGATCGGCAACTGCGTCACCTACGAGGTGGCCCTGAAGCTGATGCAGGCCGGGGCGGCGGGCGTGCTGGTGGGCATCGGGCCCGGAGCGGCCTGCACCAGCCGCGGCGTGCTGGGCATCGGCATTCCCCAGGCCACCGCCGTGGCGGACTGCGCCGCCGCCCGTGACGATCACTTCGAGGCCACCGGCCGCTATGTACCGATCGTGGCCGACGGCGGCATCGTGACCGGGGGCGACATCTGCAAGTGTCTGGCCTGCGGCGCCGATGCCGTGATGATCGGCTCGCCGATCGCCAGGGCCAGCGAGGCCCCAGGCCGCGGCTTCCATTGGGGGATGGCCACCCCGAGCCCGGTGCTGCCCCGCGGCACCCGCATCAAGGTGGGGACCACCGGCAGCCTCGAGAAGATCCTGCGGGGACCGGCCGGCCTCGACGACGGCACCCAGAACCTGCTGGGCTGCATCCGCACCTCAATGGGCACCCTCGGAGCCCGAACCGTGAAGGAGATGCAGCAGGTGGAGGTGGTCGTGGCCCCCTCCCTGCTCACTGAGGGCAAGGTGTATCAGAAGGCCCAACAGCTCGGCATGGGCAAGTAGGGATGCAGCACATTGGCACGGCCGGTCGCAGTGCCGGAAGCCACGATGGCGCTACCCTCAAGCATGTGGGGGCTACGGCTCGCACACTCCTCACACCCCCCGGCCCGGCGCGCCCGGGCTTTTTGTCTTCTCCCTCCCGGAGCAGCTGTCCGGGACCCCGACAAAGCCTTCTGCTTGCGAGAT
>BJHE01000085.1 GCA_014191755.1 Cyanobium sp. | reverse complement strand
GGTCTGCACCGCCGAGCATCCCGGAACCCTCCTGACCAGCACCAGATAGCCAACCGATCCTAAGGAGCGTCATCGCTGCAGACCTCAGCGCAGAGGAGCCGGGCCTGCGGTCCGGCGGCTCTCCAGCCGCAGGATCCGTTGGGCATGCAGGTCGGTCTCGGCAGCCCACTGCACTGGCGGCTCTGGCTCCTGCGGCGGTGGCTCTGCCGCCCCCGCCCGATGGGAGCTTGCGTCCATGGTGGCCATGAGCAGCAGCACCACCAACAGCTCAGCCGCGAGGAGCAGGTCGATCTGGGGCATGGCGAGAAGGGATCTGGCGTCAGTGAGCACAGCCTCAGACCCTCGGCCCCGTTCTGGATCAGTTCTCCTGCGAAAGAGCAGCGGCTGCAGGCCGCCCTGGCGGTGTACGCGCCGGGCTGAGCCGGTGCCCGGGGCTGGGGACCGGGAGCGAGCCTGCGGCCTTGGGCGGACGGATTTCGCTTTGTTCGGACGATTCTGGCGACATTGTGAAGATTGCTGCGGATCTGCAGCTCCTTCCGCATCCCTCTCGCCTCAGTCGTCACGCGGGGTGATGCCAGAACTATTCACCCCACGCATAGATCCAGCCTCCTGTGAATCGCCGCACCTTGCAGCTGCATTTGGAAGATGGAAGCCGATGTGCTGCCTGGCATGGTCTTCCTGCCCCCAACCTCTGATTTCCCTCCAGATCCGGAACCGCTGGAACGTGAGGTGCTCAACAGCACCTATCTGGAGCTGAGGAATTGCTACTCCAGCCTGATGCGCAGCCGGGCCCAGCATCGCCGCCTGGCCAACAAGGCCAAGGATGAAACTGCCCTCCTCAAGGAACGGATCACGGCCCTGGCCAGCCGTGACCTGCCCCAACGCAAGGAACTCTACGAGCTGCTGGAGATCGTGACGGCGATCGCGGGTGACATCGAAGATGCCGGCGATGATCTGGTGAATGGCTTCAGCAGGTACAAGAAGGGCCGTCACACCTTTCAAGGCGGCGGCTATCTCGGCGATCTTATGCGGGCCGTGATTCATTTCATCAATCGCTGGGGCCGCACCAAGGACCGCCTCGGCGATCTCAAACAGAAGCAGCAGCAGCTGATCGATAAATCGAAAGATCTGCTGGGCACGCCACCACTGTCACCAGGCGGCAACGGCCACGGACCCGCAACCGCGACAACCCCACCGCCCGGGGACGGTGTGCCGGGTCTCATCGACATCAGCACGAACGGGAGCCAGCCCCAGCAGCCGGCCGAGCCCACAGACGCTCAGCTGCAGCCACCACAGCAACCGCAGCCCCAGGATCAAGCCAAGGGAGCTAACGACCATGGGTGAGATCGCCGACACCATGCGCTCCGCCCTGCGTGAGCTGGCCCAGGCCGATGCCCGGCTCTATCGCGGCCTGGCGGAGGAGCTGGGCGATGGCGCCACCGCCGTCGAGGAACCCCGAGCCCTGATCCAGCCCGAAGGCGGTGTCCCCGCCACGGAAGCTCAGCTGCTGGCCCTGAAAGGCGATGTCCTCCAGGAGCTCTGCGCCCAGAGGGGCATCAAGGTGGCGAAGCGCGCCCGGAAGGACGTGATGGTGGGGCTGCTGCTGGCGGATCCCAACGGCCCGCCGCCTCTGTCCCTGCTGCCCCCTCCCAAGACCAAAACCCCTTCAGGTGGGAAGGGCACGGGAGCTACGGGCGGCAAGGCCGGCACCGCTGAGCTCCAGGCCCTGGAGCAGCGCCTCGTTCGTTTGGAGCAACTGGTGCTGCTGATCGCTCAGCAGGTGGGCGTGGCCCCGGAAGCGATCGCGCGGTTGCTGCCGCCGGCTGCTCCGCCAACCTGAAGCCGCGCAGGGACAGACAGGCTGGAGGCTCTATATTCGCTATTCGCGAATGCCGAATGGCCTGGTGTGACCGTGGCCCGCTCACCCTCCAATCCCCAGCTCGTCCTGCGCCCGCAGGATCTGGTGGTGCTGCTGCGTCTGGCTTTGGAACCGGGCCCGGCGCCCACCTATGCGGCCCTCGGCTCCGAGCTTGGCCTGACGGCCTCGGAGGCCCATGCGGCGGTGGAGCGTGCCGTGGCCGCGAGGCTGGCGATTAAGGATGAGGCTGGCAAGCCCTCGGTGGTTCGAGCTGCCCTGAGAGCCTTCGTGGAGCACGGTGCCCGCTACTGCTTTCCGGCCACGCAGGGTGGGCTCAGCCGCGGGGTTCCCACCGGCTACGCCGCCTCCCCCCTCAATGAGCAGATTCGGCAGGGCAGCGACCCACCACCGGTGTGGCCGTGGAAGAAGGGAACGACCCGCGGCATCGCCTTCCACCCGCTCTATCCCAGTGTCCCTGAGGCGGCAGAGCGCAACCCGCCTCTGGGGGAGCTGCTGGCCCTGTTCGACGCGGTGCGCGGCGGCAGCGCCCGGGAACAAGCCCTGGCGCTGGCCCTGCTGGAGGAGCGGCTGCAGCCATGAACCCCAACGACCCCAACGTCTCCCTGCTGGAGGGGGCGGCTGAGCAGTTGGGTGAGGCGCTGCTCGAGCAACTGGTCTTTGTCGGCGGCGCCGTGGCCGGAGTGTTGATCACGGATCCGGCGATGCCCGAGATCCGGCCCACCCAGGACGTGGATGTGATCTGCAGAGTGATCGCCAGGTCTGACTACCACCAGCTGGGGAGGCAGTTGCGGCAGCGGGGCTTCCAGGAAGACAGCCGGCCAGGGGCACCCCTCTGCCGCTGGTGCACAGACGATCTCATCCTCGATCTGATGCCTACCCAGGGCGAGATCCTGGGCTTCTCCAACCGTTGGTATCCCCTCGCCCTGGAGACCGCCCAGCTTCAGGAGCTGCCAAGTGGCTGCGCGATTCGGATCGTGACCGCACCCGTGTTCCTGGCCACCAAGCTGGAGGCCTTTCGCGGTCGTGGCCAGGGCAATTTTCTCTTCAGTCACGACCTGGAAGACCTGATGGCTGTCGTCGACGGACGTGCCTCGCTGCTGGAGGAATGCAGGCTCAGCCCGCTTGAGTTGCGGAATGATCTGGCGGCTCAGTTCCTTGAGCTGTTGAAAACCTCTGCCTTCCTGGAGGCGCTGCCTGCGTTCCTGCCGCCGGATCAGGCCAGCCAGCAGCGACTACCGGAGTTGCTGGAGACCCTGCGGGCGATGACCGCTCTGGCTGAGCCTTGATCTGCAGCTCGGCATAGCCGGTAACTGGATCGAACTCCCGGTTGAACCGCCAGTCCGGCAGCAGGCCGATCACCAGCTCGGCGGTGGTGCGCACCAGCGAGCCGGCGCAGAGGTGCCCCCCGAACACAGCGCCGCTGCTGTCGGCCACAGCGATGTGCAGGTGGGACCCATCGGGCGAGAGGGTGCCGGAGAGGCTGAGGATCTCCAGCTCGCCGTGGATCGCCTTGGCCTGAGTCGCACCGGCCAAGCGCAACTGGGCCAGCGACAGGCTGCCGACGGCGCTGATCAGGCAGCCGGCCTGCTCCTGCTGCTCGCCCATCCAGACCTCCAGCGCCCGGCGTAGGTCGGCGCCCGGCGGTAGCCGCAGCGGCACCACTTCATGGCTTCGGCCCCTCCACCAAGCCATGGACCATCACTAGGGCATCGACGTACCCCAGCCGCCTGTGGCGGAATGCCCCCGGCAGGGTGCCGACCACCTGAAAGCCGTTGCGCTGCCAGCAGCGAATACCGGCGGTGTTCGTGCTCACCACCAGGTTGAACTGCATCGCCCGGAACCCCAGCCGCCGCGCCGTCTGCAGCGAGTGCTGGCAGAGACGGCTGCCGATTCCCTGCCGCCGGCAGTGCTCAGCCACCACATAACCCGCATTGGCCACATGGGCGCCAAGAGCGAGGGAGTTGGGCCTCAGGTAGTAGGTGCCGACCACAGCCCCGGCAGGATTCACGGCCACCATCACCGCCCAGTTCTGCTCCACCCAGGCCTGGTGGGCCTCGGCCTCAGTGATGGCCGGATCGTGGGGGAAGGTTTCACCAGCGCGGAACACCGGCTCCAGCAGGCCCCACACCACCGGCCAGTCGGCCTCCTCAAAAGGGCGGATCTGCAGGGGCGTGGTGGGCGCGACCAGGGCAGAGCGATTCAGAGAAGCGCGATCCTCGTCCCCCAGCTGGTGAACCATCCCTGCTGACCACTCAGCGCACCAGCAGCCCGATCGGCCCCAGTGCCACCACGCCGCCAGCGAGGGCGAGCAGCAGCGCCACACCACGGGTCCAGGCCACCGGCAGGCGCCGCAGCAGCAGGAAGCTGCCGCCGCTCACCAGCACCGAGGCGGAAAAGGCCCCCAGCCACCAAAGTGCGGCGGAACCATTGGCCGGCGCTTCCAGGCCATGGAGCATGGCGTGCACCGCCACGGCTGCCGCCACCAGGGCCGCGCAAGCACCCAGCTGGGGGCTCTGCTGGGAGCGCAGGCTGCGCAGCACCAGCACCGCCACCGCCGTGATCGCAAGGGCCGCGAGGAACTCCTGGGCTGGCAGGGTGCCGCCCAGCGCCCCGAACACGCCACCACCAATGGCCCCGGCCAGGGCCCAGAGCAGCAGCTGGGAGGAGATGCAGCTGGCGGCGGCACCGACACCGAGCAGCAGCAAGAGGTGATCGGCGCCGCTGATCGGATGCAGGAAGCCGGCGGCGATGCCGCCGTGGGCGATGCCATGGGCCTGGGCCGGCTGATCCAGCAGCAGCGCCAGGGCTGAGGCCGCGCCGAACAGGGCCAGGGATCTGGCCGAAAGAGATGGGGTCATCGAGAGATCCGGTCCGCGCCGGTGATGGAGGGGATGGGCACGGCGAGCGTTCTGACTGAGGGAGCCGGAACTCCCATCACAGCTGCGGGACAGCGCCGGACTCGGCGCAGGACGAACCTGCTCCCCACCGGACTTTCCTCGTTGCCTCCAGGGAGTGACCCGCTGGAACCGCTGCCTCCATTGTGTGGCTGCGCAGGCGCTGGGGCACTACTGCGGATGGCGCACCAGCCAGCCGAGCATCAGCAGGGAGGCAGCCGTGATCCAGTTGCCACCCACCCGCACGGCGATGGCCCGCCAGCGGGGATGGGGCGGTGCCAGCAGCCCGGTGAGCAGGGTGGTCAGGACGGCGATGGCGACGGTCTCCCCCAGCAGGGCCGCCAGGGCACCGGGGTGGCCGGCGAGCGCTGAACCCGCCACCACGGCGAAGGCTGCAGCCAGGAGGGCGACCAGGGGCATCAGCACCCGCGGCCGCAGCCGCACCCCCAGGGCCACGAGCAGGCCGGTGGCTGCCACGATAGCCGTGCAGACCACCGCCAGCAGCAGCTCCGCGGACGGGTTGAGGCCGATCAGGCCCCCCAGCAGCCAGGCGAGCGGCAGCAGCAGGGGCAGGCGATCGCCGCAGGGTCTGCCGGACTGCAGCGCCAGCAGCACCAGGGCGATCACCAGCAGCAGCTCGGTGGGCTGCAGAAACAGCCGGGCCATGCCATCCCCCCAGGCCCCGTAGCCGGTGGGAGTGAGATGGGCCAGAAGCGCGATCACGTGAGGGCCCGCTCCAGGAACCACAGCCCCACCAGCGCCACCACCCCGCCGGCCCCCTGCACAAAGCGCCGGCCCCCGGGCCAGCGGCGCGTTTCACCCAGCAGGATCCCGAGCAGGTGCAGCAGCCCCGTGGCGATCACAAAGGCCAGGCTGTAGAGCAGGGCATTGCTGCCGGCCGGCAGTTCGGCGCCATGGGCATGGCCGTGAAACACCGCGAAGGCAGAAACGATCAACGCCGCCAGCCACAGCGGCGGCCGCAGCTCAAACAGCACCATCAAGCCCATCACCAGGCCCGAGATGGCGATGCCGATCTCGACCCCTGGAATCGGCACCCCGAGCAGGCCCAGCAGCCCCCCGAAGGCCATCACCATCGGAAACGCCACAGGCAGCACCCACAGGGCCGGCGGGCCGAGCACCGCCCCCCAGAGCCCGACGGCCACCATCGCCACCACGTGATCGAGGCCGCTGATCGGATGCAGGAACCCCGCCACGAAGCCACCGCCGGGATGGGCATCGGCATGGGCCCAGGCGGCGGCCGGCGACAGGGCGAAAGCGGCAACGGCAGGCACAATCCAGCGGAGCGAGCGCATCGGCATCAGGGGGCAGGACTGAATCCTGCTCCCCAAAGGATGGACGGCAATCTCAGCGGCGCAGCTCGACACCAGCCGTACCCAAGAAGAAGGCGCCCCGTGGGGGGCGCCTTAGCACCGGTCGCGGATCATTGCCTTGGCATCTGGGGCTCGATCGGGTCGGGTGTCTTTTGTTCACGCATGGCCTGCCTTGTGCCTGACAGGAGAGGAATGGGGATCACGTCTCTGGGAAGAGATGCTCGGGGCTTGACCTTCTCGGCTGTGATCCCGGCTCGGGTTATTCAGCCCGGGGGCTCAACACGCGGCAAACAAAACTGGCGTATCGCTCTTTGCGGCTACGGGATGATGCTCGCGCTGCGTCATCGAGTTCACTTTGTGTGTGTCGCATCGTTGGCGCACCTCCGCTGTGCGCACCGGCTCGGGTGATCCCTGGCCGGACTCTGTTGGAGGGCGAGGGTCGGGTTGGCTCCCGGGCCTCCCCTCAAGTTCAAGGTACGCCCCTTTTCAGGTGGCGGTGGCCCGCTGGAGTGCCTGTTCCCGTACCTGCGGAAACCCAGTCAGTGCAATGCTTTTGAGGCGCTCCCCTCCTCCTCTGAAGTCTGAAGATCCGACGGTTCTATGCACTGGGCGCATGGATTTGCGGACTGCTGCATCCGCACGGCAACCTGATTCCTGCTCGGGCCATCCCTGCGAGCCAACCCGCTGATTGCCATGGGCTTCCGCTTCCGCCGCTCCGCCCGCCTGGGTCCGCTGCGTTTCAATTTCGCCAAGGGTGGGTTGAGCTCGATCTCCGTCGGTGGAAGGGGAGCCTCGTTCAACATTCCGGTGAGCCGCAGCGGCGGGCCCCGCACCACCGTGGGGCTGCCCGGCACCGGCCTGAGCTGGAGCGTGGAGCACACTCCCGACCGCCCCGCAGCGATCCCAGCCGGGCCTGCGGCGGGCCTGCCCAACAGCCGCCGGCTGCGGCCGGGCCAGCTTGATGCCCTCAAGCAGTCGCTGCTGGAAGTCCTGCGCCAGGAACTGTTTCCTCCCGGATCCACCGGGCAGCGGCTGTGGGAGCACGGTCTGGTGAGCCGCCTGCTCGCCGATGGTTCTTCTCGGTGCGCGCACCACAGGCCTGTTGGCGCTGATCGAGACGCCAGAAGCGATGGAGGCCTACGTGCTGCGGTCCCAGGGCCAGACGATGCCAAACGCCGCGCCCGGCGCTGCATCACGGCCGTGCAGGAAGCCTCAAGGCTGGCTGCTGGGCGAGGCTGGCTCGCCTGAGGCGGCAGCGACAGGTGCCGGCAGGGTCGGGTCCCCGTATCCCGTCGCACCTGCGCTCTCGCCTCAGCAGGCCGAGGATGGAGCCGGAAAGAAGGAGATACCCCCGCATGCGTGAGGTCGTGTTCCGCGTTCTGGCTGAACGCCCCGGCCACCTGGAAGCCCAGGCCGAGTCCCTGCCGATCCGCATCACCGCGCCGACTCTGGAGGAGCTGCAGCACGAGGCCCGCGAGGCCCTGATCCAATACATGGGGCCAGCCCACTGCGCCTACCGGGTGAGGGTGCGCCGCGACCCCGGTGCTGCCGTCAGCAGCATCCGGCCGGTGGGCCGCCCTGCAGTCCTCTGCCGTTGAGCTCATCCGCTGGGTGTTGAGCCCCCTTCATGAACCCCTGTTGCCCCCCGTGAAGACAGGTGTTGAGTGGGCTGCTGCTCTTGCCGGCACCTGCCGGCAGGTCCATCGTGGCTGCAACGGGATTCGGAGGCTCCATTGATGGACGACACCCCCCCTGAGCACCAGCCAGGAGTGCGCTGACGATCCGGCCCCTGCTCCAACACTCTCGACGGATCACTGACGTTCCTGGCGTGTAGCCAAGTCGCCGTCCACTGCACCGCCTGAGGTGCCCCGGACCCAACGGAACGTCCCCCTAGTCACCTGGCCCCAGGTGCCAGCGCCAGCAGCTCCGCCCACAACTGAAAATCACCTGATCTGAAAACGATCACGGCTGTTGCCAAGCAAACCTCTCGCACAGCTGCGCCCGACCCCCTTGGGAAGCCGCCACGGTTGAGCAGACAAACGCCCGGGGCCAACGCTCCGGGCTTTGTTGTGGTTACCCCGGCCTGGTGATCACGTGATGCATCACCTCCAACAGTCCATCGGCGAGGGAGCGATGGCTGCCGAGCTTGGTGCTCCAGATCGATCCAGACAAGAGTTCCTCCGGGCTCACCAGGGCCAGGTCCTGGCCCTCCAGCAGCTGCAGCTGCTCCAGAGGCACGGACAGCTCACCCCGGAATACATGGGCGGTGCGCCGGTGGATGTGATG
Source organism: Cyanobium sp. (assembly GCA_014191755.1). Taxonomy (GTDB): domain Bacteria; phylum Cyanobacteriota; class Cyanobacteriia; order PCC-6307; family Cyanobiaceae; genus Cyanobium. The sequence goes on along the minus strand of BJHE01000085.1, from coordinate 4,030 downwards.
CACCATCACGCGTTCCACCGCTGCTGGCTCCCAGCTGATCTCCTCCAACAGCTCGCGCCGCAAGGCCTGCTCAGGCGTTTCGCCGGGATCGAGATGCCCACCGAACAGCCCCCAGCAACCGGGGGCGACGATCGTGGAGATCTCGTCGCGCAGCTGCATCAACCAGCGGCCCTCCTGGTGCAGCATCGCCAGAGCGACTTCAACCGCCATGGATCACTCTCAGGCCGCAGCGCCTTTGCGCTGCTGGGCGGCATAGAGCGCCGCACCGCCTGCCGCCAGCACCAGGCCACCGCTGACGGCCAGGAACACCAGGGTCTGGAGCATCAGCAGGAAGATGCCCAGGGCCGAGAAGGCGGTGATGCGCACCTTGGCCTTGATCAGCAGCGTCAGCAGCACGATCACCGTGGCCTTGAGGGCCAGAACCTTCGCCGCGTTGAACGGGCAGACGATCGGGCAGAAAGGGTTCAGCAGCATGGGGGTCTCATCGATTACTCCATGCTGTTGGCGTCCGAGCCCTCCCGCGGCTGCTGCTTGCATGGGACAAGCTGACTGGGGCGCAGGCCTCCAGCCCTGCAGTCGGTTTTTGGCCCAGAGCTTGAGCGCTTGGCCTCGGCTGAGATCGAACCGGCGTCCCCTCTGCGCTGAAGCTTGCGCTTGGTGCCGTGTCTGCGGCTGATCCGGGGGTCGCCTGGCCCTGCTGATCTCCAGCGGCGGCCCCTCTCGCGACCCGGACAGCCACCCTTGACTCTCCAGTAACTGGAGCCATCAGGCTGGAGGAAGCCCGTTCTCCTTGGCTTCTGATGTCCACCACCACGCTCCATGCGGTCCGTCTCTACCGGATGGATTTGCCGGACCACCCCTGCCCCTGGGGCCTGCGGGCCCTTCGTCTCCTGCAGGAGCGCCAGATCCCGTTCGAGGACCATCGCCTCACCAGCACCGAAGCGGTGGAGGCCTTCAAGGCGGCCCAGGGAGTGGCGACCACGCCCCAGATCTTCTCCGGGACGGAGCGGATCGGTGGCTACACCGAGCTGGCCGCACGACTGGGCATCAGGCCGGAAACGGCCGAGATCTCCTACACACCGGTCGTGGCGGTATTTGGCACTGCTTGCCTGATGGCGCTGGTGATGAGCGCCGGGATCAGCGGCTTCATGGGCCTCGCGATCTGCCTGCTGGCGATGCTCAAGCTGATGGATGTGGAGGCCTTCGCAGCGAGCTTCCGCAAGTACGACCTGCTCAGCCAGCGCTGGCGCGCCTGGGGACGCCTCTATCCCGGCATCGAACTGCTGGTGGGCCTCGGCATGTTGCTGCCGCCTCAGCTCAGCGATGCGCAGCCGCTGGTGGGAGCGGTGGCCGTGGGGCTCGGGGCGATGGGGATGGTGTCGGTGGGCAAGGCGGTGTTCATCGATCACCTGGCCCTCAACTGCGCCTGCGTGGGCGGCAACTCCAAAACACCCCTTGGCGTTGTGAGCTTTGCGGAGAATCTGATCATGGCCCTGATGGGAGCCGTGATGGTGATTCGCTGAGCCGGCGGTCTGAGCATCTGAACTGCTGTGCAATCGTTGCCATCGCAGGCATCCTCAGGCCCCGGAAGCCGGGCTCATCAGAGCCTCAGACCATCGCGAAGCGAGCACCATGCGGATCGGTGCTGGCTACGGCTGCCTCTCGACGGGGGGACGGCCTCCGGGGACTTTCAGCAGCAGCGAGAGCCCAGAGATGACCAGCACCAACGTGAGGATGCCGATCAACGGCGAATAAAAGGGCTGCAGATTGATCACTCCAAAGTTGCCGGTGTGCAGGCGCAGCAACCAAGGAGCATCGATGTTGAAGTACAGAATCGTGCCATAGATGGCACCAGATAACGATGTGAGCGCCAGGGGTGCGGCGGCGATCGGTACCAACAGGCGATGCAATCGGCGTGAGCGGCGACCTGGTTTCATTACTGGGCCTTTTGCAGGGCGTCGTGGAGCGCCCGCTCATTCGCGCAGGGCATCCATAGGCTGCCCATGGCAAAGACCCCCTTGCACTTGAGCTCGGCCGCCCGTTTCTCCGCCTCTGCCTTGGTGGCAAACATGCCGCGCATGTGAGCCTGGGCTGGCGCTAGCAACCCGACTCCAGCAACCAGCAAGAAACCAAGCACAATGGTACCCCCCAGGGCAGGCCCACCGGGAGCAGCGTGGCGATCAACAGCAGAGTGTGTCATCTGATGACCCCTTGAGGTTGCAGGCCAGCCGTCACGGTTGCTTGCTGACCGCTTTTTCATAGGTGGCAAAATCCTTGCAGGGCATCCACTCCTTCCCCATCGGGAAGGCACCGGTGCACTTGAGCTCCTTGGCGCGCTGTTGCGCAGCGGCTTTGGTAGGGAACATGTCATTGGCCTGGGCCTGAGCAGGGATGGTCGAACCGGCCCCGATCAGCAGGGAGGCAGCGAGAAAGGTCTTGAGTACCGTGAAGAGTTTCATGGGAATGTGTGGATTGGGGCTCAGGGAAGAGATCTCCTGTCAGAGACAACCAATTCAGAGAGGACTAATTCAACGAAAACAAGCTGTCGTACTGGTGGTACTCCGGCTTGTTCAGACCATCGTGCTGCAGCATCTTGCGCAGCTGGATGATCTCGCGCCGCTGGGCGACGATGATGTTCCGCGCCAGCCGCCGGATCGTCGAATTGCGGGATTTTTCCAGGGCATCGTGGGCCATGATCAGCGCGCCGCCGTGGTGGTGCAGCATGCCCTCAAGGAACCAGGTCACCCGGTTCTCCGGTGTGGGCATTGAGGTCATCATCTGCATGGCCTGAATCTGCGCCGTGCTCATGCGCACCAGATCCGCCATCGCATTCGGATCGCCACCCGGCTTGAGAGCGACGGGGTAGACGGGGGCCTGGGGGTACCAGGCCTTGCGCCACTGGCCCATCGCCTTGATCTCCTGGGCCTGATCCCGCCAGATCTCCTTGCCCAGCGCGCCCACGCCGGGCACGCCGATGTCGAACACAAACTCGCTCATGCGCAGGGCGCCGGTGTGGTGCTGCACCATCCCGTCGATCCAGCGCAGGTCGTAGGTACTGCCGGCCGGGCCCACATCGTGGTTGTGGGCGCTGTGATCCATGGGCGCTGGCGATGCGGCCGGCGCCTGCCCTGCCGCTGGGGCGGGCGTCATCATCTGATGGTGCTGATGCGGATCCATCTGGGCCCGGGCCGGGACCGTGGCCGCCAGCAGGCCGAGCAGCACCAGGGCGGCGGAAGCAGGGCGCATCGAGAAGAGGCAGGCAACAGGTCAGTTCTACGATGCACTCTCCCCTCGGTGGAGAGTCAAGTGGTGTCTGCCCCGCCCCTGGTCCCGCCTCTGAAGATCGGCACGGTCGCCCACCGCTCCGGCCTCACCGTCAAGACGATCCGCTTCTACTGCGATGAAGGGCTGATCCAGCCGATCAACCGCAGCGAGGGCGGCTACCGCCTGTTCGATGAGACGGTATTCGCCGAGCTGACCTTGATCCGCACCCTCCGGGCCATGGAGATCCCCCTGCAGGATGTGCGCCAGATCCTGGAGGCGCGGCGCTCGGGCGTCTGTACCTGCAGCGCCCTGCAGGCGAGGATCCGCCTCAAGGCGGGCGAGATCGGCGAGAAGATCGTGGCGCTGCAAGGTCTGCAGACGGAGCTCTTCGGGATGCTCGACAGCTGGGAAGCGTGTGGCGGCACCACGCCAGCGGAGGCGTCGACGGCCCCGGTCAGCGCGATGCGCTGAAGCGGAAGGGGCCAGCGGCAAGGCCTGGCGGCCTCAACGGCCCGCTGGGCCGAACCACTGCTGGTACCAGCGCGCCATCTGCTCGATCTCCTCGCTCTGCACCCGCACCATCGCCGCCTCCAGATCGCGCAGCTCGGGATGAACGGTGCCCCACTGGGCATGGGAGGCCATCATCACGCCCATGCGGTGGTGGGCGATCATCTGCTCGAGGAAGGCCCGATCGAAGTCGGGAGCCGTGCGCAGGGCCTCCAGGCTGGTCCCGAAGCCGGGCATCCCCATGCCCATCCCTGCGCCC
>BJHE01000084.1:3921-12628 GCA_014191755.1 Cyanobium sp. | reverse complement strand
TCAGGCAATCAGCAGCTGGTAAGCGTCGTTGATCCGCCGGAAGGATTCGGCGTCGCCCCCCATGTCCGGGTGGTGGACCTTCACCAGACGCCGATGGGCAGCCTTCACGGCGGCCTGGGAGGCGCCCCAGGCGAGCTCAAGGATGGCTAGCGCCTCGTCCCGCTGCCGATCCGGAGCGGCCTGGCGGCCCTTCTGGGAGCTCCGGCCCTCACCCGCCCCGGCGCCAGGGTCTGCGCCCGACCCCGACGAGCCCCGTGAACCACCCGAACCGGCGCTCCAGGCCCGCTTCGAACCGTCATCCCGGGATCCGCCCGATCCAGCAGCGCGGGCGTCAGCATTTGCGCCACCTGCCCCGGTGTTTCCCCAGCTCCGGCTGCCCGGGCGGCGAACATCCTGTTGGCGCCTCCAGGCCTGCTGCCGCTCTTCCTGCTCCCGCCTCACCTGAGCCTCCTGCCGCACCTGCGCCTCCAATCGCGCGACCGCTGCCAGCAGCTCGTCCACCACCGCCTGGGGATCGGCACTGAGACGATCGGCGGCCCGGGGGCCATGCAGGGCAAAGGCCGCCCGAACCGCCGCCTTCGCCCGGCTGGCGGGGCCGGCCAGGGCCCAGCGCAGTTCAGAGCCAAGGCCGGGTGAGCGGCGATCAAGGGCCTCCTCCAGCTCCAGGGCGGGATTGTGGGAACGGCTGCGGAGGTCGTCGAGTAGGGCCTGGAGGCCCAGTTCCAGGCAGCCACCAGCGGCCGGATCACCCTCAAGGCGCGAACCGAGCCGCAACTCCCGCCAGCGGGGATGGCTGCTGAGCGCCTCGGCCCATTGCCGCACCAGCTGGGGGGTGATCCCCGGCGCCGCCCCGGTGGTGACCTCCGGGCCGGAACGCCAGGAGCGCCCCCGCTCGCCGCGGGCGGCCGCCTGCCGCCATCGCGGCTCCGGGGTTGGCTGGGGCGCGGTGAACTCCTGGTCGTCGCGCCTGGCGCGAGCCCCTTGGCTGGGGTGGGAGCGCCTGGCGAATTCGGCTGCTGCCTGGGCTTGGGCCTGGGCCTCAGCTTCGGCTGAACGGCCCCTTTGCAGCAGGGCCAGCTCCTCCCGCAGCAGCCGCAGCTGGTGGTGGAGGGCCTCGTTTTCGAGCAGCACGGCATCGAGGTTGGTGGTCACAGCGCGACCACCGGGCCCATGCATCCAGCTCCTGCGCTCACGCCCCATGCCTTGCCATCGGCCCTATCTACGGCTCGCATTCTCGCCGCGACCCTGGACTTTCGCAGCGCGGGATCCCCATCCGCCTTGGACGGAGAGCCGCCCACGGAATCCGCCGGACGGGGCGGCCTCACAACTACTGCATTGAAGTGCTGGATTTCAGTGCTGCATTTAGTGCTGCATTTCAGTGCAACTGAAATCGTCACCACAGGGGATGCCTAGGCTGAATTTGTGATTCGAAAGGCAACGCCATGTCCAACCCAGCTGATGCCAAGGCCAAGGAAGTGGAAGGTAAACTCGAATCGGCCGCCGGTGAGCTGACCGGTGATGTCGGCCACCAGATCATGGGGAAGGCGAAGCAGGTTCAAGCTTCGGCCATGAACGCTGTCGAAAACCTGAAAGAAGGGACCAAATCGGTGGCTCATGCCATCAGCAATGCCGCCGACAATGCCGCCGACAGTATCGCCGATAAAACCGCCGGCAATGGGGCCAAAGACCACAGCTGATCCCCGGGGCTTAAGGCGATTTGGCCCCTTTCCTCACCCAAATCAAGGAGCAGTTCCATGCTTGAAACCCTGGCCGTCGTTCTGATCGTGCTCTGGCTGCTGGGCCTGCTCACGTCTTATACCCTGGGTGGGCTGATTCATCTGCTCCTGGTGATCGCGGTGATTGCCATCCTCCTGCGCCTGATCAGCGGACGTGCCGTCTAGGGAGCGCCATGTTCACCCCGGGCGGGGATCCCCCAGCCCTTCCCTGCCAAACCCGCCTGGAGGGCCCTTGAATACAGCAGATTGCATCGGCCTCCATCACCACATCCCCAACCCCGCTGGTGCTGGTGCACGGCATGCTCGACAGCTCGCGGGTGTTCAACCGGCTGCGGCAGCACTTGGGCCAATCAAAACGCCGCCTGCTGGCGCCCGACCTGCCCCTGCGCTGCGGGATCACGCCGATCGCCGAGTCCGCCGCCCTGTTGGGCGAGCAGATCGAAGCCGCCTTCGGCGCCGACCAACCGATCGACCTCTGCGGCTTCTCGATGGGTGGGGTGATCGCCCGCACCTGGATCCAGTTGCGGGGGGGCCACCGGCGCACAAGGCGGTTCACCAGCGTCGCCAGTCCGCACCAGGGCACCCTTACGGCCAACCCCTGGCCGAGCCGGTTGCTGGCCGGCATTGCCGATCTCAAGCAGGGCAGTGCCCTCCTGCAACAGCTCAATGGCGACCTCTCCAGCCTGGAGGCGATCGAGTGCTGCAGTTTTTATTCCGACCTCGATCTGGTGGTGGTTCCCGGCAGGCGCGCCGTGCTGCCGGTGGGGGCGCAACGGATGCTGCCGGTCTGGACCCATCCCCAGGTGCTGCGCGATCGTCTTTCGCTCGAACCGCTGGCCGAGGAGTTGATGCGGCCCTGAGGCCATGGCTCTGGTAACCCTGGGCCTGCTGAACCTTTCGCTGCTGCTGCGCTGGGGGCTGGGCTGGGCGCTCTGCCTGCGGATGCCCGCCCTGGCTGAGGGAGTGGTGCGGGGCCACCCCTCGGTGGCGGTGTTGATTCCGGCCCGCAATGAGGAGGGCACCCTGCCCCACCTGCTGCGCGCCCTGGAGGCACAGAGCTTTCGGCCCCTGGAGGTGATCGTGATCGACGACCACTCCAGCGACCGCACCGCCGCGATCGCCACCCAGACCAGTCCCCAACTCGCCGTGCACCTGGTGCAGCCGCCACCCTTGCCCGAGGGCTGGTGCGGCAAGACCTGGGCGCTGCACAACGGCGTGGCCGCCAGCAGGGCCGAGCTGCTGGTGTTTCTCGATGCCGATACCGAACCCGCCCCGGACTTTCTGGCCTCCCTGCTGGCCTGCCATCAGGAGCTGGGCGGGCTGGTTTCCGTGCAGCCCTACCACCGCACCGAACGGGCCTACGAGCAGCTTTCGGTGCTGTTCAACCTGGTGGGGTTGATGGCGGTTCCCCTGGGTCCCCGCGGCGGGGTGGCCTTCGGGCCGGCGTTGGTGACCAGCCGCGCCGACTACCGACGCAGCGGCGGCCATGCGGCGGTGGCGGGAAAGGTGGTGGAGGATTGGTTCCTCGCCCACTGCTACGAGCGGGCCGGGCTGCCGGTGAGCGCCTTCATCGGCGCTGGGCAGCTGGCCTATCGGATGTATCCCGGAGGCCTCGGGGACATGGTGGTGGGCTTTGCCAAGAACTTCGCCACCGCCGCCGGTGAAGTGCGCTGGTGGCGCCTGGTGGCGGTGCTGCTTTGGCTGTCGGGCCTGTTCTGGGCGGCCTGGTGCCTGCCGGCCTCCTTGCTGGACTGGCCGATGCTGGGGGACCGCAACCTGGCGGCCAACCTGCTGCTGTATGGCGGCTTCGCGGCGCAGCTGCTGCTGATTACCCGGCGGGTGGGCAGCTACGGCTGGATCAACCTGATCTTTCCGGTGCCGGTGTTGTTTTTCCTCGGGGTGTTTGTGCTGGCCATCGCCAACCTGGAGCGGGGCACGGTGCGGTGGAAGGGCCGCACGTTCTCGACCCGGCCATGAGTGGGGGGCCCCTGCTCTCGCCCCCCCTCACCAGTGCCCTGGGCTGGCTGGGCTGGAGCCTGCTGGTGGGGGCGCTGGCCAACCGGCTGCCCCTGGCCATGCTTGCCAGGGATTCGTGGCTCACCCGCCCGCGACCCTGGGGGGAGCGGGCCCAGGCCTATGAACGGGGCCTGGGGATCCGCCGCTGGAAGCCGTTGCTGCCGGATGCCGGCGGCGTTCTGCCCGGCGGCATGGCCAAGGCCGCCCTGGCCCGCAGGGATCGGGCCAGCCTGCAGCGGCTGTTGGCGGAAACCCGCCGGGCCGAGCTGGTGCATCTGGCCCTATGGCCGTTCTGGCTGCTCACGGCCCTGTGGCTGCCGCCCCAGGGGGTGCTGGTCAATCTGGTGTTCGCCACCTTGTTCAACCTGCCCTGCCTGTGGGTGCAGCGCTACAACCGCCTGCGCCTGCGCAAGATCCTGGGGGAGGAGCAGCAGCCCGCAGCCCGCCCCCTTCGGCCCCTTGCAGGGCCCAGCACCAGGGCCCCCGGCTGAAACAAGCCGCGGCCAGCCCCGCCTCTGCTGTTCAGCCTCTGGCTGTTCAAGGGCCCAGCAGCATCGCCCCAACCTCAACCTCCACGGCCAGGCCCGGATCTTCGGCATGGCGGGCCGCCACAAGCCGGTGCAGGCCCGCCTCCAACCGGAAGGCATCGGCGCCCGCATCGAAATAGGCCAGGCGTTGCAGCGGAATCGCCAGCTCCAGCCGTTGGGCCTGGCCGGGCTCCAGCTGCAGCCGCCCAAACCCCACCAAGGTGCGCACCGGCCGCTCCACCTCCCGCCCCGGCGCCTCCAGGTACACCTGCACCACCTCCGCGGCGGCCATCGGCCCGCTGTTGGTGACCGTGAGCGCAACCCGCAGGATCCCCGCTTGGGGGAGCAGCTCGGCCTGGAGCTCCCGATGGGCGAAGGTGCTGTAGGAGAGGCCGAAGCCGAAGGGGAAGGCGGCGGCATGGCCCTGGCGCTGCAGCCGCCGGTAGCCGTGCCAGAGGTCGTAGACCACCGACTCCGCCCGCGGTTCAAAGGCCGGCAGGTGCTCGGCGCTGGTGGGCACCGCAAAGGGCATTCGGCCCGAGGGGGCTACCCTCCCCAGCAGCACATCGGCCAGGGCTTCCCCACCCTGCTGGCCGGGATACCAGAGCAGCAGGATCGCGTTCGCCCGGTGCCGCCAGCCCTCACAGAGGATCGCGCCACCGCCCATCAGCACCACCACGGTGCGGGGGTTGGCGGCGGTCACCGCCAGGATCAGGGCCTCCTGGGCCGGGTCCAGCGCCAACTCGGTGCGGTCGCCGGCGGCGAAGTCACCGCCCGTGCGGGCTGAAGCCAGGCGGGTGATCGAGGCCGCCAGCTCGGCCACCGGCTGCCAGAAGGGCCGCAGCCGCTGGCTGCCAAACCAGCGCTGCAGGGGGTCCGGAGCTGGCATCTGCCGCAGGATCGGCGCCAGATCGCCGGGGTGGATGTGCTCCCCCTCCTGGCGCCAGTCGAGCCCCACCACCACCACGGCGGCATCACAGGCCGCCGCCAGCCGGGCCGCGGCAGCCGGATCGGTGCCCTCGCTGTGGTGCACCAGGAGCTGGGGGGCCGCGGCGCGGATCCCCGCAAGGGGGGTGACCACCACCCCAGGCTCCGGGCGGGTATCGGAGGAGCCCCGATCGCCGAGATTCGCCCCAGCGGCCAGGGCACCGATCACCGCCAGCGAACCCCGATCCGGCAGCGGCAGCAGCGCTTCGGCATTTTTGAGCAACACGATCGCTTTGGTGGCCGCCTCCCGGGCCAGGCTGCAGTGGGCGGCGCAGCCCCGCAGGGAGGCCGGGTACGCGCCGGCAGGCACCGCCAACTGGGCCCGCAGCAGGCGCAGCACGGCATCATCGAGGCGCTCCAGCGGCAGGGTGCCCGCTGCCAGGGCTTCGGCCAGGCAACCCTCGAAGATCATCGGGAAGGGCATCTCCAAATCGAGCCCGGCCCGCAGCGCAGCCAGGCCATCGCGCAAGCCAAAGATGAAATCGCTCACCACAAAGCCGCCAAAGCCCCAGCGGTTTTTGAGGATGGTGGTGAGCAGCTCCTGGTTCTGGGCACACCATTGGCCATTCACGCTGTTGTAGGCGGTCATCACCGAGCCGGCCCCGGCGGCCACACAGTCGCGGAAGTGGGGCAGGTAGAGCTCATGGAGCACCCTGCGGCTCACCCGGATATCCACCAGGAAGCGGGAACTATCGATCGAGTTGAGGGCGAAATGCTTGATGCAGGCGATGGTGTGGCGCTGCAGACCGCGGCTGCAGGCCGCGCCCATGGCCCCGAGCAGCACGGGATCCTCGCCGTAGGTCTCCTGGGCCCGGCCCCAGCCGGGGTGGCGCAGCAGGTTCACACACACCGCCGCCACCCAGTTGGCACCAAACGAGCGGGCCTCCCGGGCGATGGCCTCGCCGATCCGCTCCTCGAGGTCGATGTCCCAACTGGCGCCCCGGGCGATCGGCACCGGGAAGGTGGTGGCGCCCCCTTCCAGCACCACCCCGCGCGGACCATCCACGAACTGCAGCCCCCTCAGGCCGTGGCTGGGCAGCACCCCGGCCGGCCAGGGGTGGCGGTGGGAGGCATCGGCAACGGCGATGTCGACCATGCCGGCCCAGAAGGGGGTGGCGCCACACAGGTGGGCGAGCTTCTCGGCCGGGGTGAGGGAAGCCAGCAGCTGATGGGCTCGCGTTTCAGGCGAACCGGTGGGGGCAGGGGCAAGCACGGCGTGGCAACAACGGAGCTGGCTGGGCGGCTGGAGTTCGCTCACCAGCCATCCATCCGTGCTAGGCGGAAAACTCTGTCCCGGACGCTCTCCGCGATCTTCCCCCATGCCCTGGTTCGTGAAGACCGAAACCATCCAGGCGGCCCCGGCCGCGGTGCGCCCCCACCTGGCAGCCCATCGGGCCTGGGTGGCCGAACTGCGCGCCCGCGGCATCAGGATCAGCAGCGGCTATCTGGTGGATGGCGAGGGTCGGCCCGGAGGCGGTGGCCTGCTGCTCCTGGAGGCAACCGACTACGCCAGCGCCGAGGCACTGATCCGCCAGGATCCGATGCTGCGCAGCGGCTGCGTGACCTGGAGCCTGCACGGCTGGATCAGCGCCGTGGGGGATCTGAATCTGGCCTGAGGAGCCCGGGGCGGACCGGTCGACGGCAGACTCCAGCGGGTAGAGTTATTCCATCAAGTGCGGGCTACTTAGCTTGATTGAGCAGGATTGCCTGGAGGCTCTCGATGCCCTGCAATGGCTGAGAACGGGGGAAGAGGTCTACAAGCGATTCGAACTCAGCCAATCCTCGGTGAGTCGTAAATGCCAAAAAACTCTGGCGGTTTTCGAGATCGATTTGCAGCGCATTCAGGGTGAATGGTGCACGATCGGTGACCCGTCTCTGCTGCTGCTGGAACGCAGGGTTCACCAGCACGCCCGCTTCCAGGGCCTGCGCCGCCTGCGGCTGGAGGCCACCTACTGGTCGGGCCCCCTGCTCTGCACCCCCACCCCCGGGCGCTGGCTGCTCGGCCTAGCCAACATTGTGGGGGTGGCCCGCAATTTCCAACTGGTTCGTGAGCGGATCGTGGATGCCTGTCTGACCGGTCTGCCGGATCTGCCCGCTCCGGACGATCCCGATCTCACCGCGATCGTGCTGTCCTCCATGCCTGTGTTCTTCGTGGCCCGGGCCGATCATCCCCTCGTGGGCCGGCACGATCTGTGCTTCCAAGACATTGCCGGTTACCCCACCCTGGGGCTGAGCGGCGGCGCCTACCCCCTGGTGGAGGAGGCCCTGGGGGCGATCGGCCTCGGGAACGATCCGATGCGGATGCAGCGCTACCGGCGCGACTTGTGGGAGGGCCGGGCGGAAACGGAGCTCGCCATCGGCTATGCAACCCCCCTGAGCCTGGAAATCTGCGGCGGCGACCTGGTGCGGCTGCCGCTGGAGCTGCCGTTCTGCTCCGGGGAGGCCATCGTGGTGCGGCGGGAATATGCATCCCACCCGGAACTATTGGCCCTGCGCGAGGAACTTATGGCACGGCTGGCTCATCTGGCCACACGCCATCCCGAGTTGCGCCTAGTGGAGCCCCTCTGAGCCCGCCTTAGCAGCGGGCACCCCCGGACGGTTCATGCGCGCAGGTGGCGGGCCAGGCTGGCAGGGGAGAAATGGAAACCCTCGGCCTGGGCGATGGCCACCACAGCACTGGAATCATCGGCCGCATCCACCCGGAGCTTGAGGCTGGGATCCGCCTCAACCTTCACAAAAAAGGCGGTGAGTTGTGCTTTGGACATGCTGCATTGTTCTTCTTACAACCAAACCCTAGGGTTCTTTTAAGAACATGGTGAAAAACCCCGGTTTTTGGCTTGAGCTTCGCCACCGCTGGAACTGGCTACGGCCAGCGCCGGGGCTACCTGATCTGGGGGCGCAGCCCGATCGGAAGACTCGGCGATAACGTGATGGAAAGTGGAGATAAATCCAGGTCAGCTGTGATGCAGCAAGGCCCTCAATCCGATCTGCTGAAGAACGCCCTGACCGGTCGCCAACTCCAGCACCACGCCGATCGCGAAGCCCAGCATCGCCAGGCGACCATTGAGCAATTCGGCCCGCTGATGGAAGCCCCAATCCTGGTCCTTGGCCACGATCCGCATCTGGGGCTCAAGGGGCCTTGGATCATCCAGACCCCCTTCATCGGAACACCAGCCCTGGCCTTCCGATTCGGAAAAGCTGCGCCGGGCCAGCGTGGTGCGGCAGATCCGTCCTCCCGACGCGGCAAAACCCGACCCAGTGCCACGGAGTAAGCCGATTTGAGGCCTGCCGTTTCAGGCCAGCAACTGCCGCAGCCCGGGCTCTAGCAGGGCGAAAGCCCGGCCCCGGTGGCCGATCCGGCCCTTGGTGGCCTTGTCCATCTCGGCGAAGGTCTGCCCCAGCTCCGGCACCAGGAACACCGGGTCGTAGCCGAAGCCGCCC
>BJHE01000084.1:0-3289 GCA_014191755.1 Cyanobium sp. | reverse complement strand
GTGCCGGAGAAGCGCAGCATCAGCCAGTGGTTGGGCCCCAGCCGCAGCTTCACGCCATCGGTGGTGATCACCTCCCGCACCGGCGCCCCGGCCACCTCGCTGGGGGGCGCCTGCGCCAGCCGGGCCTCCAGCCGGGATCGCGCCGCCATGTCGGGCAGGCGGAGGTCGAGGCGGTCGTAGGCAGCGGCGCCGCCGCAACGGGTCTGGAGGGCATCGATGCGCTGGCCCAGAGGCACGCCGCCCTCCACCAGGGCCTCGATCAGCAGCAGGGCCGCAAAGGGGGCATCGCGTTCGGGCAGGTGCATGCCGAAGCCCACGCCGCCCGATTCCTCGCCGCCCACCAGCACCTCGCCGGCGAGCATCTCGGCGGCGATGTACTTGAAGCCCACCGGCATCTCGATCACCTCGCGGCCGAGGTTTTCGGCCACCAGCGCCATCAGGTCGGAGCCGCTCACGGTCTTGATCACCGTGCCCGGCAGGGCTCGGGCCCGGGCCAGGTGATCAATGAACAACGGCATCAGCAACTGGGTGCTGCAGAAGCGGCCGTGCTCATCCACCGCGGCGATGCGGTCGCCATCGCCGTCGAACACAATCCCCATCGCCGGCTGCCCGGCGGCCGTGCTGGAGCGCACCGCGGCGATCAGCTCCCCCAGATAAGGCGCCAGGGGTTCCGGTGGATGGCCGCCGAAGAGGGGATCCCGCTCGGCGCGAATCTCCCGGATCACGCCGCTCTCCACGGCCCCTTGGCCCAGCAGGGCCGGCAGCACCCCCGCCGCCGATCCGTGCATCGGATCCACGATCACCCGCAGCCCCAACCGCTCCAGGCCCGCCGCCAGGGCGCCGGTGTCCACCTTGGCCTTCAGGCCCGTCACGTAGGCGCCGAGGGCATCAAAGCGCGGCGTGTCGCCCGGGATCGGCACCGTGATCCCCCCGGCGGCCAGACGTCGCTCCACCCGCTGGGTGAAATCCCCCTCCACCGAGCCACCGAAGGGGCCCTTGATCTTCAGGCCCAGCCACTCGGGCGGGTTGTGGCTGGCGGTGATCACCAGGGCCCCGAGGGCGCCGCGTTCCACCACCGCCCAGCTGGAGGCGGGGGTGGGGGTGGGGCTGTCGGAGAGCACCGGCTCCAGATCGGCGCCGCGCACCGCCGCCGCGATCGCCGCCGCCAGCTCCGGCGCCAGGAAGCGGCGGTCGTAGCCGAGCACCACCTCGCGGCTGCTGAGCCCCTCCGGTGCCGAGGCCTCCAGCTCCCGAGCCGCCGCCGCCGCCACCGGCAGCAGCCGCTCCACCGTGATGTCCACCCCGAGGATGCCGCGCCAGCCATCGGTGCCGAAGGCGATCGGGCTGGCCTCCAGGGGCAGGGGGGCAGAGGCCATGGGGCACGGGAAAGGATCGCTGCCGCTGGTCGTAGCAGGAGCGAATGGCACAGCGGCCGCCGCGGGTGCCGGCCTGTGGGCAGACCACCGGACGACGAGGCTCGCTGCATGGCCGCCCAGTGGCTGTTCCGATGCCCCATGCCATGGAAGCCGATCCTGGGTTCAACAGCTGGGGGCTGAGCTTTGCTGCGGCGGTGGCTATCGCGGCCCGAAGGGCCACCGCGAACCGGCCAGCCGCCCCGCCCGCCTAGCCTGGAACGATGCAGGAGCCTTTCGGCGTCTCCCCCCACCCCCGAGACTCCGGCACGGCGGCGACCGCCCGGCCGTTCGATGGCGACGTGCCCTGGGACCTGAGCAACGCCGCGAGGCCCACCGCCGAGAGCCGAGCAACCGCGGCTGCACCCCTCACCGACCGGCTGCTGCGCAGCTGGCTGCGCTGCCGCCGCCGTGCCTGGCTCGATCGCCACGGCCCTGCCGAGGCGCGGCGCTGGAGCGCCCACCGCGCTCTCACCCTGCAGGACCAGCTGCACAGTTTTCAGAGCCTGCTGCCCACCCGGCCGAGCCATGGCGAAGCGGCCTGCCGCGCCGGATCCGAAGCGGTGGTGGGGCTGCGGTTACGCGGGGTCGGGCCGGGGGGGGTTCGGCTGGAAGCCCATCCGCCCCTGTTGCTTCGCATCGATAGCCCCAGCCGCTGGGGGGCGCATGCCTACCAGCCGGTGCTGGTGCGCCAGGGCCGACACCTCACCCGAGAGCACCGCCTGGTGCTGGCCCTCTGGGGCCGGCTGCTGGCGGCCGAGCAGGGGGCACCGGTGCCCCAGGCATTGGTGCTGGCCGGCACGGGCAGCCAGTTGCAGCAGGAGGTTTTCAAGCTGGGCAGCGGCCTGCAGCAGCAGCTGGAGGAGGTGCTGCCCCGCCTGGCCCAGGAGCTGGAGCCGGGCCGGCAGCCACCGCCGCTGGTGAACGATCGCAAGAAATGCACCCTCTGCTGCTGGCGAAGCCTCTGCGACCGGGAGGCCAGCGCCGAGGGCCACCTCAGCGAGGTGAGCGGCATCGGCGGCAAGCGGCGTGACCTGCTGGTCAGCCTCGGGGTGACGAGCCTGGCGCAGCTGGCGGCCGCCGACCCGGAAGCCCTGGCCGGTGCCCTGGAGGAGCATGGAGAACAGCACCGGGATGTGGCCGCCGAGCTGGTGGCCCAGGCCCTGGTGCAGGCCAGCGGCGAACCACGCCGCCGCGCTCCGGGGGATCCCCTGCCCGAACTGGCCGCCGCCCCGGGAGTGCTCCTCTACGACATCGAATCCGACCCCGACGCCCGGGACGATTTTCTGCACGGCCTGCTGCGGCTGGAGCGCCGGGAGAGCGGCTGGCCCGATGCCTCAGGCGCGGCCAAGGCCCGTTACCACCCCCTGCTCGCCCTCCAGGAGCACGGCGAGGAGCGGCTGTGGCAGCGCCTGAGCGGCCTGCTGGAGCGCTACCCCGACTGGCCCCTGCTCCACTACGGCGAAACCGAGGCGATCAGCCTGCTGCGCCTGGCGGAACGGCAAGGGGCTACAGAGGCCGAGCGGGCCCGCCTGCGGCGGCGGCTGATCGACGTGCACCAGCGGCTCAAACGCCACTGGCTGCTGCCGGTGAACAGCTATGGCCTCAAGGCGGTGGCCACCTGGCTGGGCTTCCGCTGGAGCCAGCGGGGCGTGGATGGGGCCCGTTGCCTGCTGTGGTGGCGGCAGTGGCGGCAGGACCGCCACCGCGCCGGTGTGCCGCCCCGGCGGGCGGCCCAGCCCCTGGAGCGAATCTTCCGCTACAACCGCGACGACAGCCTGGCCACCTGGGCGGTGGCGCGCTGGCTGCTGGAGGCGCCGGAGCCGGCATGGACCGGTCTGGCGGACGCTCCGACGCCGGGACCGTCACCACGACCA
>BJHE01000083.1 GCA_014191755.1 Cyanobium sp. | reverse complement strand
GAGCCCCGCAGCACCCGCAGCAGGGTGACGAACCGCTCCGGCAGCGGCGCCTCCAGCACCAGCCGCTCACCGCTGATCGGATGGTCCAGACCGAGCTGCACCGCATGGAGAGCCTGGCCAGGCAGCTCCACCGGCAGATGGCGGCAGCGGCTGTAGGTGGCATCCCCCACAATCGGGTGTCCGATGTGGGCGCAGTGCACCCGGATCTGGTGGGTTCGGCCGGTGTCGAGCTTGAAGCGCAGCAAGGAGTAAGCACCGAGCCGCTCGACCAGGCGCCAGTGGGTGCAGGCATGCCGACCCGAGCCGTCTTGCACCACCGCGTATTTCTTGCGGTCGGCCGGATGGCGGCCGATGGCGCCGATGATCGTGCCGGAATCCCCCGCCGGCGCTCCGTGCACCACCGCCAGGTATTCCCGTGAGGCGATCCGCTTCTGGATCTGCACCTGCAGCCGCACCAGGGCTTCCTGGCTCTTGGCGATCACGATGCAGCCGGTGGTGTCCTTGTCGAGCCGGTGCACGATGCCGGGGCGCATCTCGCCGCCGATGCCGGGCAGGTCTGGGCAGTGGTGCAACAGGCCATTCACCAAGGTGCCGTCCTTGTTGCCCGGCGCCGGATGCACGGTGAGACCGGCCGGTTTGTTGATCACGATCAAATGCTCGTCCTCGAAGAGCACATCGAGGGGTATGGCCTGGGCCACCAGGTAGGGCAGGGGCTCGGGCGGCGGCATCCACAGCTGCACTGCATCCCCCTGGCGCAGGGGGGTCTTGGCGCGGCCGGTGATCCCGTTCACCCGCACATAACCGGCCTCGATGAACTTCTGGATCCGGGCGCGGCTCTGCTCCGGCCGCTGGGCCACCAGCCAGCGATCCAGCCGCATCGGCAGGGGCTTGGGGTACTGGAGCGTGAGCAGTTCGCCTTCGCCTTCGCCGAAGCTGGACATGGCGAGGCGGAACGGCAGCGGAGCAGGCTCCACCCTAAGAATCGATGCACCAGCGGGTTCGCCCGGCCCCGCCGGTGCCCCACCTGATCGATGACCTGCTCATCTCGCTCAACTTCTTCTCGCTCAACGTGAACTCCACCTATGGAGCCACCAGCGAGGTGCCGATCTCAAGACCCGCCAAGCTATTGATGGCTCTCCAGGTGCTCCTGGCGATCCTGGTGCTCACGGTGCTGATCGCCCGAGCGGTAAGCGCCAGAAGCGGGGGCGGCGGGCAGCTCCAGGGCGATCGGCCCCAGCAGGGAACGCCGGAAATCATCGAGCACTCTCTGGGCCATCCGCAGCGTGTCGCCGCTGGTGTGCCGAGCTGCCGCGGCCGCCAACCAGGCATGGGCATCGGGTGAGACTGGCATCGCCGGAGCCTGAGACGGCATCAACAGCGAAGACTCCTGGAAGCGCAGGCCACCCTCTGCTGCAACGGCGGCGGCCCCGATCGCCTCCGGCAACGGGGTGAGGGCCATGCCGTAGCGCCGCTCCAGCAGCCTGGGCTCGACCCCGGCGGCATCCAGGGGCTCCAGGGCCGCCAGCAAGCGCACAAAGGCCAGGGCCACCGCCTCGGTGTCGTAGGCGGCCTGGCCGATGTCGTCGCAGAGGGCCAGGCGCAGGGCTGCCTGCTGGTTGTCGAGCCGGGGGGGGAGCACGCCGGGGGCATCAAGCAGGTCGAGGTCCTGGCCCAGCCGCACCCAGCGCAGGCTGCGGGTCACGCCGGCCTTGCGGGCGCTCTCCACCACCTTCTGGCGCACAAGCCGATTGATCAGCGCCGACTTGCCCACATTCGGGAAGCCGAGCATCAGGGCCCGCACCGGCCTGGGTTTCATGCCCCGGCCCCGGCGGCGGGCATTGAGGGCCTCCCCGGCCCGGATCGCCGCCTGCTGCAGCTGCTTCACCCCCGTGCCGGCCTTGGCATCGCACCACCAGGGGGTCTGCCCCTGGCTGCGGAACCAGGCGTCCCAGGCCTGGCGGGCGGCGGGCGTCACCATGTCGCGCCGGTTGAGCACCAGCAGGTGGGGCTTGGTGCCGATCCAACGGCGCAGGCGGGGGTGGCCGGTGGCCAGCGGAATGCGGGCATCCCGCACCTCGATCACCAGATCCACTTTGGCGAGGTTCTCGGCGAGGGCCTTCTCGGCCTTGGCGATATGACCCGGATACCACTGAATCGCCGGAGCGGCGCTGCTCAGAGCCCCAGCCATCTGCACCCGGGCCAGGCCCTCTTGCCGGGCCACCACCGCCGCAGCAAGTTCAGCTTCCTCGTTGGGCGGGGGGAGCGGCAGATCCTCCGGGGCGGGCCGAGGCGGCGTGCCCTCCGGATCCCCCACCTGCGGGTCCACCATCAGGGCACCACCAGCACCGGGCAGGGAGCCAGCTGGATCACCCGGGCGGCGGTGCTGGGCTCGCTGCTCTCGAGGCTGATGCCCCGGGTGCCCATCACGATCACATCGGCATTGATCTCATCGGCCACATCGCCGATCACGAAGGCGGGCTTGCCCTCCCGCTCGAGCATCTCGCAGGGCACGCCCGCCTGCTCGAAGCTGGCTCGCGCCTGCTCCAGCAGCTTGGCCACGGCCGCAGCATCGTGCATGGCGCCCTCCTCGGCCTCCACCACCGACAGCACCACCAAGCGGCTGCCGTGGGTCTTGGCCAGCTCCAGGGCCACCGCGGCCGTTTCCATCGTCTGGCGGCTCTGGTCGATGGGAAAGAGAACGGTCTCGAACATGGCTGGCACGGCGGCCCCCACGTCCTAGCAACGGCCCGGTCCGCGGGCGCGAGCTCTGACAAGGGGGAGAGGACCCTCTGGGGGCTATTCTCGCCGCGCCTTTCCCTTACCCGTACCCATGGCGAAGCGTTCCCTGGCCAGCCTCAGCGCCGATGAACTCCGCGGCAAGCGCGTTCTGGTGCGGGTCGACTTCAACGTGCCCCTCGATGACGCCGGCGCCATCACCGACGACACCCGCATCCGCGCCGCCCTGCCCACGATCAACGATCTCAGCGGCAAGGGCGCCCGGGTGCTGCTGGCGGCACACTTCGGCCGCCCCAAGGGCCAGGTGAACGAAGCGATGCGCCTCACCGCCGTGGCGGCCCGCCTCAGCGACCTGCTGGGCGCCCCCGTGGTCAAGACCGACAGCTGCATCGGCCCCGACGCCGAGGCCAAGGTGGCGGCCCTGGCCGATGGCGGCGTGGTGCTGCTGGAGAACGTGCGCTTCTTCGCCGAGGAGGAAAAGAACGATCCGGCTTTTGCCGAGAAGCTGGCGGCCCTGGCCGACGTTTATGTCAACGACGCCTTCGGCGCCGCCCACCGGGCCCACGCCTCCACCGAGGGGGTGACCAAATTCCTGCGGCCTAGCGTGGCGGGCTACCTGATGGAGAAGGAACTCCAGTACCTGCAAGGCGCGATCGATGAGCCCAAGCGTCCACTGGCGGCGATCGTGGGCGGCTCCAAGGTGAGCAGCAAGATCGGCGTGCTTGAGGCCCTGATCGACAAGTGCGACAAGATCCTTGTGGGCGGCGGCATGATCTTCACCTTCTACAAGGCCCGTGGCCTGGCGGTGGGCAAGAGCCTGGTGGAGGAAGACAAGCTCGATCTGGCCCGCGAACTCGAAGCCAAGGCGGCCGCCAAAGGGGTGCAATTCCTGTTGCCCACCGATGTGGTGCTGGCCGATAACTTCGCCCCTGATGCCAACAGCCAGATCGCCAAGGTGGAAAACATCCCCGATGGCTGGATGGGGCTCGACATCGGCCCCGATTCAGTGAAGCTGTTCCAGGACGCCCTGGCCGACTGCAAGACCGTGATCTGGAACGGCCCGATGGGAGTGTTCGAGTTCGACAATTTCGCCGCCGGCACCAACGCCATCGCCCACACCCTCGCCCAGCTCAGCGCCACGGGCACGACCACGATCATCGGCGGCGGTGATTCCGTGGCCGCCGTGGAGAAGGTGGGCGTGGCCGAGCAAATGAGCCACATCTCCACCGGCGGCGGCGCCAGCCTGGAGCTGCTTGAAGGCAAGGTGTTGCCCGGCGTGGCGGCGCTGGATGAGGCCTGATCGGGCCCCGGGCCTCAACGGACTAAGCCGCGGTGCCCTGGGAGGACTCAGGCGCCGCGGCCGTAGGCCACCACGCAGGCAGCATTGAGCATGTGCGCCCCAAGACCACTCGCCCTCCGCCCGTTGAGCAGGCCCAGCTGGCATTCACCCACCCCCCGCTGCACCACTCCTGCTTTGCTGAAGTAGAAACTAATGCGGCCGTTGGGCAGGGCCTCCACGGAGGCGTAGTTGAGCCAGCTGCTGGTGCCTGGCACCTCAATCGCTGGCTGCCGCTGGGCCAGGGCACCATTCACGGCCTCGGTGATGGCCGCCCCCGAAGCGAGCCCTTCCACCGACCAAGTGGCTGGCGTGGCCCGATACCAGCCCCAAGGCCAGGGCCGTCCGACCCAGTAACTGCCGAGCAACCAGGCGGGATGCAGCTCCGCAAAGCCATAGGCCGCAGCCGGAGCGCGGGGAATGCCGGGCGCAACCCGGGAGCTGGCCTGGCCCGGCAGGGCGGCAAGGAAGGCGAGCAAGGCCACGGCTGGCCAACGGGTTTTCCACGCCCTGAGGGCCCTGAAAGTGGCCAAACTCAGCATCGCAAAGGGGTCGGGAGAGTGGTCGGACACGTGGCGCCGATTGTGCCAGACGAGCGCTTCCTGCACTCCGGCGGCCCTCGGATCCAGCTCCCGTGATCAGGGCTGGCTCGAAGGGCAGAACTGTTCAGCCACTGCTGATAAACTTCTAATGTTGAAATGTTGCACGGGGCTTCGACATAACTCAGGCCAACGTCCCCAAGTCGCATCAAGCGCAGATCATCAGGCGCAGATGCCGATACGACCGTTACCCCTCAGCAAGGCCCCTCTCCCTCTTCGCTCTGCGGCCTTGCACCTGCGATCGATGATTCCGCGGTCCCTGGCCGCCCGGCTCCAGGCCTTTCGCTTCCGACTTGGTGGGAGCGCACTCGGACTGGCCCTGCTAGCCGGCTGCAGCATCGGCATGAATCTTCAGCCGGTCCGGGCGATTGAGGTGCTGAAGCTGCGGCTCCCCCTCCTGGATGACACCCTCTCGGCCCGAGTTTCGGAACTAACGAGCCCCGATGCTCTCTGGGCCGGCAACAGCGATCTCGCCGAACTGAACCGGGCCACGGATGGCAACTTCGCCGCTGCCATCAATGATCTCGTCAACCACCCCCTGCCCCAGCAGGATTACCAGAGCAGTCCGATGGTGCAGCAGGTGGAGGTGCTGCTCAAGCAACTGATCGAGGTGGATCCCGGCCAAAGCGGCCTCGTGGATCCCGAACCGGTCCGTACGGCCCTGATCCGGCTGAAGGCCTCAGGCCAGAAGCCCACCCTGCTGAACCTGCTGCGGGAGATTCCGGGCCGCCAGGTCACGATCCGGCTGGATCGGGCCGTGCCCCTGCTGCGGCGGATCGAACGACAACATCGAGAGCTGGACCGGTTGGTGCTCACCTATCCGAAGCTGCCACCCGCGAGCCAGGCCGCCCTGGGACGGGGTCCATTCCCGATCCAGACCCGGATCAGCACGATCCCGAATCCCTACACCGGCGAACCGCTTGAGGTCACCGTGGTGCGGCCCACCGGGGCCCCCACCCTGCCGCCAGTGGTGATCTCCCACGGGCTCTGGGATTCGCCCGCCAGCTTCCTCGGCTGGGCCCAGCATCTGGCCAGCCACGGGGCACCGGTGTTCCTGCCCAGGCACCCCGGCAGCGACATCAGCCAACAAGCCGACATGCTGGCGGGCAATGCCGCGCCACCGGATCCGAAGGAATTCCTGCGGCGTCCCCGCGACGTGCGGGCCCTGCTCGATGCCCTCGATGCCGGCAGCCTCCCGGGAGGTGAAGGGGTGCGGGCCCGCGAGGTGACCTTCATCGGCCATTCCTGGGGCGGCACCACCGCCCTGCAGCTGGCAGGGGCCCGCAGCCTGCCCACCGCCCTCTGGAAAGACTGCGCCAGCGCAAGCAGCCCCCTCCGCAATATCAGCTGGGTGCTGCAGTGCAGTTTCCTGCCTGCCGCCACCGAGTCCTCCTTGGCCGATGCCCGCATCGCGCGGGTGGCGGCGATCAGTCCACCCCAGGGTTTGGTTTTCGCCGCCGGATTGGTGGATTTGAGGGTGCCGGTGCTGCTGGTGAGCGGCAGCCGCGACTTCGTGGTGCCCACCCGGCCCGAGGCCCTGCACCCTTTCGGTGCTTACCCGCGAGGCCGTCATGAACTGGTGCTGGTGGAAGGGGGCACCCACTTCAACCTGCCCGCCGATGCCAGCAGCAACGGCGGCCCCCTCAGGGCCCTCCTGCTGCGCTGGGCCCGGGGTCAGGAGATCACCCCCACCAGCGGACTGAGCGATCCGCAGGGCCTGCCGATGCGGCTGATCCCGCTGGCGGCGTCCCAGCCGTAGTGATCAGGAGGGCTGGATCGTCGACCACGACGAATTAGAGAGAAAGGCGGATCGGCTGAACCAGCCCTGATGATCTGGAACCTGGTGAGCTGCTCAGGGTGAAGCGTGAGCCCCTGGACCGATGGAACCGGAGGGCTCAGAACGGAAGGTGACTCAACGCAGCGGCAGAGCCTCCGTGGGCTGACCGGGATCATTCCAGCCGTAGCCGCCCCCAGCTGGCCGGGGGGAGGGGCCGCGCTTGCGCTGGCTCCAATCCGGAACCGGAATGCCGTTGCGCACGAACATCTGGCGCAGGGCATTGCGATGCTGCTGGCGCTGGTTCTGGAGCGCATCACGCTCCTGGCGCATGCAGTTGCGCAGACCATCGCCATTGGTAGCGGCGCTGATGCAGCGCTCCCCCTGCTGGAGGATGGCGATGCGGGCTCGGTGATCCTGGGCAGCAAGAGTGCGGGTTTCGGGAAACACCTTCAGTCGCTGGGCCTCGGTGAGCCGGGGGCCCTCGCCCCTGGGCTTCGAGGGAACGGTGGACTGGGCCTGAACGGCGGCTCCCAGCCCCAGCAGCAGTGCTGCGGCGATCAGGGGGCGTTGCCAGGGAGTGATGGGTGCCATGAAGGGGAGACTTGAGAACCTGGGGTCCTCGTCATGGTGGGCAACAGATGCCCCCGTTCTATGACCGGAGCCAGAGCCATCTGTGACTGGATGTGACCGGCAGCCGTGGCGGCTTCAATCGGCGAAGGCCTGGGCTGGCAGGGTCGGATCCGGGGATGTCAGGGAGCGGCCCGTGAGTGCCACCCCGAATCCCCCCCCTCCCTCCAGCCGGCGCAGAGCACCGCCATGCAGGCGGGCGATGCGGTCGGCGATGGCCAGGCCCAGGCCGCAATGGCCCTGACCACCCCGGGCGACATCCAGCCGCTGAAAGGGCTCCAGGGCGATCGGCCAGGCCGCCGCGGCGATACCGGCCCCCCGATCCCACACCTCGATCACAAAACCGTGCGGATCGGGCTTGGCGGCGCGCAGCACCAGCCGCAGGGGTGGCGTCCCGTACTGGAGGGCGTTCTCCAGCAAATTGCCCACCGCCCGGGCCAGGGCCGTTGGCCGCACCCGCCTCTCCAGGGGCTGGAGATCCAGCTCCAGCGGCACCTCTGCCACCAGGGCGGCGACCTCAGCCAACAGGTCGTGGAGGGGCACGACAACCGCCGGCTCGGACTGCTCCGCACCGGCAAACAACAGGAATTGATGGGTGATCCGCTCCAGAGCGTTCAGGTCGGAGGTGCTGCGGTGGTGATCCGCCTCCGTCAGGATTTGGGCGGAGGCAGCCAGATCGAGGCGCAGGCGCAGGCGGGTGAGGGGGGAGCGCAGGTCGTGGGCCATGCCGGCGAGCATGGTGGCGCGTTCACGCCCGCTCCGCTCCAGCCGCTGCACCATCGCGTTGAAGCGGGCGGTGAGGCTGCGCACGGCCGCGCTGCCCCCGGCCGGCAGGGGAAGGGTGCCGGGCTGGTCGAAACGCACCTCAGCCAGGGCCAGCTCCAGCCGCCTCAGGGGGCGTTGTACCTCCAGGGCGAGATAGAGCAGACCGGCACCCAGGCCACCGCTCCCTAAGGCCAGCCCCAGCAGCAGCGGATCGGGTGGCCAGCCCGGCAGCGGCGGCAGGGGGGCGAACAGCCAAACGGTCTCGAGGGGAGCGGCATCCGGTGGGGCGCCTTCGCTTGGGGTAGCCATCCGCACCCACACACCACGAGGGGCCTGGAGTGAAGGCCGCACCAGCGGGCATGGGCTGAGGCGGAGGCAGAGCAAACGCTGCAGATCGAACCCCTGGCGGCGCAGCAGGTGATCCAGCGCACGGGGGGGGAACGGCGCCCCCTCCGGGGCTGTCCCGGAGGCCACCGGCTCGGGCACCGAGCCCACCGCCAGCCGCAGGCCGCCGATCTCCGCCAAGGCGGCGGGGGTAAACCGCTCCAGGGCCACCTCCGCCAGCAACACCTTGGCCGCCACATCAGCCGCCAGCTGCTGCTGGCGCTGCTCCACCAAGCGCCGGCCCACCAGCAGCTGGAGCAGCGCCAGCACCAGGGCGCCCAGTCCGAGAGCGATCAGCCCGTAGGCCAGGGCCCGGGCGGCCACCTGAACGTCTGGTCGAACGGAGCCCGCTGACTCAGCCACGGCGGGGTTGACCATCGGGAACGAACACGTAGCCGTAACCCCACACGGTCTGCACATAGCGGGGGCGGCCGGGATCGGGTTCGATCAACCGCCGCAGCCGCGACACCTGCACATCCATGCTGCGGCAATCGGTCTCGCTGTCGGGTCCGCGGGCCAGCTCGATCAGCCGCTCCCGCGACAGGGGCCGGTGCGGATGGGCTGCAAAGGCCTCCAGCAGGGCATATTCACCGCCGGTGATGACCACCGGCACCCCGGCCCGCTCAAGGCGGCGACCCACCGGATCGAGCCTGCAGTCGCCGAAGAGAATCGGCTCGGCGCCGGGGCGGGGAGATCCGGGCGGCGTGGGCTGGCGGCGGCGCAGCACCGCCTCGATCCGGGCGGTGAGCTCGCGGGGCAGAAACGGCTTGGCCAGGTAGTCATCGGCGCCCTGCTCCAGCCCGATGATGCGATCAACACCATCGGCGCGGGCCGAGAGCAACAGCACCGGCAGGTCGTCGCCGTCGTCGCGCAAGCGCCGCAGCAGGCTGAGGCCGTCGCTGCCCGGCAGCATCAGGTCGAGCACCAGCAGGTCGGGGCGCTCTCCGCCCAGGTGCCCCTCAAGGCGAGCCCTCAGCTGCTCGCCATCGGCGAGGGCGCGCACGGCATAGCCCTGTTCCGTGAGATAGCCCTCAAGCATGGTGCGCAGCTCGGGATCATCATCGAGAACCCAGATGCGTCGGGGGCGGGCCATGAGGGGCTGGGGGGTGATCAGGGATCGAGGGCCCGCCGATCCGTCACCACCCGCACCCGCTTGGTGGCGCTCACCACCCCCTGGGGATGCACCAGCAGCATCGCCCAGGTCTGGGATCCGGGGGTCTGGGGAGCCCGCACGGTCTTGAACAGCCCGCCGCCGCCGAGGGCACCGAGCTCGAGCGGGGGGCTTTCCATGGCGGCCACCTGCTGGGGCGAAACGGCGGCGATCCCGCCCGCCACCAAGGCGCCATTGAGGGGCTCGTCGACGATCAGATCCACGTCGTAGCGCTGGCCGGTGAGCACCGCGTCGGGAATCTGCAGCAGCACCGGCAGAGCCTTCTCACCACTGCGCAACAAAGACGACTCGTTCAGCAGGGTCTGGCCGGCGAGATGGCTGCCGTCACTCAGGAGCACCATGGTCTGCTGGGCATCGAGGCGAAAGGTGCTGCCCGCCAACACGCGGGTGCCGCTCACCTGCAGATTCACGGTGCCCCGGCCGTCTTGGAGGGGTGTGCCGGCCCGCACCCGCCAGGTGGCATCCGGGAACTGCTGCCGCAACAGCTGACGGCGCTGACGCAGCTCCGCGGGATCGAGGCCCGGGCCGGACTTGAGCAGGGCGACGAGGGCAGCGTCATCGCGGGCATTGAGGGCGCTCTCCAGGGCCTGGAGCAGCACGGGTGAAGGGGGCGGAGTCGCCTGGGCCCTCGCCACCCCCGCGGAGGTGGCGAGGGCCAGAACCGGAGCCCCGAGACCGGCCATCATTCCAGCCAGCAGCAGGGCGGAATGGGAGCGGGACAGCGGGCGACAGGGCATCGGAACGGGAGGCGGAAGGGTGTGGAACCGGAGCGGAGCCGCAGGGCGGCCCGGGGGTGGCCGGATCGGTCCTGATGCTGCCTTTTAAGTTAGGCGCGCCTGGCGCCGCCACCATGCCCACGCTCCTGATCGCCGCCAGCGGCACGGGTGGCCACCTCTTCCCGGCCCTGGCCGTGGCCGATGCCCTGCCCCCGGACTGGCGGGTGCTGTGGGTGGGGGTACCGGACCGGCTCGAAACCCAGCTGGTGCCGAGCCGCTATCCACTCCACACGGTGCGGGCCGGGGGGCTGCAGGGGAAGGGGCTGCGCAAGCTGATCAACCTGAGCCAGCTGGTGCTCGCCGCTCGGCCGATCCGCCGGCTGATCCGGCG
Source organism: Cyanobium sp. (assembly GCA_014191755.1). Classification (GTDB taxonomy): domain Bacteria; phylum Cyanobacteriota; class Cyanobacteriia; order PCC-6307; family Cyanobiaceae; genus Cyanobium. Next base: position 2,479 of record BJHE01000083.1, on the reverse strand, counting down.
CGAGAGGGTGAACGCGGTGTTCAGCAGCGGCGGCTACATCGCGGCTCCGGCCATCCTGGCGGCCCGCTGGTGCGGCGTTCCCATGGTGCTGCACGAAAGCAACGCGGTGCCGGGCAAGGTGACCCGGCTGCTGGGGCGCCGCTGCAGCCACGTGGCCGTGGGGCTGCCGGAGGCCGCTGAGCGATTGCCCCAGTGCCACCCGATGGTGACCGGCACCCCCGTGCGCCAGGCCTTCCTGGAGCCCGCGCCCCTGCCGGCCTGGGTGCCGGCGGGCGATGGGCCCCTGGTGCTGGTGATGGGGGGCAGCCAGGGGGCCGTGGGCCTCAACCGGATGGTGCGGGCCTTGATCCCGGAGCTGGCCGCCGCCGGCTGCCGGGTGGTGCATCTCACCGGCAGCAACGACCCCGAGGCCGGCCGCTTGAACCTCGCCGGTGTGGTGGAACGACCGTTCAGCGATGAGCTGCCAGGCCTGCTGCAGCACGCCGACCTGGCGATCAGCCGCGCCGGCGCCGGCAGCCTCAGCGAACTGGCGGTAGCCGGCACCCCCACGATCCTGGTGCCCTACCCAGCCGCCGCCGACCGCCACCAGGACGCCAACGCTGCCGCCGCCGCCGCCCAGGGGGCCGCTGTGATCGTGTGGCAGCACGCTCCGCAGGAGCCGGCCCTGGCCCAGGCGGTCTGGCGGCTGCTGGGTCCTCGGCTGCGCCATGCCGATCAGACCGCCGATCCGCTGGTGGAGCTGCGCCAGGGAATGGCCCGTCTAGCGGTGCGGGACGCCGACCGCCGCCTCGCCGACCTGATCACGACCCTGGTGGGCAAGCCCCGGGCCCTTCCCGCCGGATCGCCCTGAGTAGCCGCCGGTTGCCCGCGCCATCCAGCAGGGCGATCCGCAGCCAGTCCTCCCCCAGTCCCTCAAACGAGCGGCAATCCCGCACCAGGATCCGGTGGCGCTCCTGCAGGGCCAACCGCAGCGGCTCCAGCGACAGCGGCTGGCCGCCCAGCTCCCCCCGCACCAGCAGGAAGTTGGTGGCGGAGGGGAGCGGCACCAGGCCAGTCACCGCCGCGAGCTGGTCGGCCAGCCAGGGCCCCTCCGCCGCCACCCAGCCGTGCACGCGCGCCAGCCAGCGCTCCAGGGCTGGGCCATCGCCCAGCAGCACCTCCCCCGCCAGGGCCGCCAAGCCATTGACGGGCCAGGGGTCGCGCCAGCTGGCCCAATGGGCCAACCGCACCGGATCGGCCAGGGCGTAGCCGAGCCGCAGGCCCGCGATGGCGAACAACTTGGTGAGGCTGCGGATCACCACGAGGTTGGGGTGGGCGGCCAGGAGCGGCACCAGCGACTGAGCCTCCCCCCCGGGCACCAGTGGGAGGAAGGCCTCATCGGCGATCACCAGGGCGAAGCGCTCCAGCAGCGGTTCCAGCGAGCGGCGGCTCCAGAGCTGGCCGGTGGGGTTATGGGGGTTGGTGATCCAGAGGGTGCCGGCCAACCCGTCACAGGCATCGGCGCTGAGGGGGAAGGGCTGGGGGAAGGCGCCATCCCAGTGCATCGGCAGAGGCAGCGACCGCCAGATACCGCCCCAGCAGGCCAGGGCGCGGCGGTAGTCCGCGAAGCCAGGGCTAGGCAGCAGGCTCACGCCAGCGGCGGCGGCATCGCGGGCCACCCAGGTGAAGAGCTCGGCGGCGCCATTGCCCGGTAGCACCGCGGCGGGATCGAGTCCGTGGTGGGCGGCGATCACCTGCCGGAGGGCGCCGTAGTCGCGGTCGGGGTAATCGCGCAGCTGGGATGATGCCGCCCGGGGGGCGCCGGGAACCCGAAGCGCCGCCAGGCCCGAGACCAGGGGCGCCAGAACGCTGATCGGGCCCGGCGGCGCCTCTGTCCCACCCACCGCCCGCCGCAGCGCCCGCCGCAGGCTGGCGGGCGGGCCGAAGGGAACGAGCGAGGCGCTGGCCTCGAGCAGCTGCTCCGGCCGACAGCCCAGCCGCCGGGCGATGGCGATGCGGTTGCCGCCGTGGGGATCGGCGGCCGGGGGCCCGGCCATCGGCGGCGAGGTCCGCAGGGAAGCCCCAGACCTACCACGGGTCGCCCCGGCGCCAGGATCGATCAAGTTAGGTGGACCCGCAAAACCGCACCGGTGTCGTCTCCAAGCCTGCAGCCGGTGATCCACGGCATCGGCCGGGTGCTCCTGGGGAAGGAACGCCAGGTGCGGCTGGCCCTGGCCTGCCTGCTGGCCCGGGGCCACCTGCTGATCGAGGACCTGCCCGGGGTGGGCAAGACCACCCTGGCCGAAGCCCTGGCCCGCAGCTTTGGGCTCAACTTCAAGCGAGTGAGCTTCACCAGCGACCTGCTGCCCGCCGACCTCACAGGCCTCAACGTGTTCGACCAGGCCAATCTCCAGTTCCACTTCCAGCCCGGTCCGCTGTTCAGCCAGGTGCTGCTAGCCGATGAGATCAACCGCGCCAGCCCCCGCACCCAGAGCGCCCT
>BJHE01000082.1 GCA_014191755.1 Cyanobium sp. | reverse complement strand
CGTTGTGCCCGCCGCAGCCGATCCTTCAGGATTGGGGCACTGAAGGGGTGACCCATGAACATCGACGGCAAGGCCTGGCGCACCATCGGTCTGGAGGCGGGCGGCCGTTCGGTGTGGGTGATCGACCAGACCCTGCTGCCCCATCGGTTCGAGACCCGTTCCCTGCGCTCCCTGGAGGACGCCGCGGCGGCGATCAGCACGATGGTGGTGCGGGGCGCCCCCCTGATCGGGGTGACCGGCGCCTACGGCCTCATGCTGGCCCTCCAGCACGACCCCTCCGATGGCGCCCTGGCGGCGGCCTTCGAGCAGCTCAATGCCACCCGTCCCACCGCCGTGAACCTGCGCTGGGCCCTGGAGCGGGTGCGCGATCTGGTGGCGCCGCTGCCGGAAGCGGAGCGGGCCGCGGCGGCCCAGGCCGAGGCCGCCGCCATCGCCGAGGAGGACGTGGCCATGTGCGATGCGATCGGTGAACACGGTCTGGCCATCTTCCGGGAGCTGGCGGCGGCCCGGCCCCCCGAACGCCAGGGGCAACCCTTCAACGTGCTCACCCACTGCAATGCCGGCTGGCTGGCCACGGTGGACTGGGGCACGGCTCTCGCGCCCATTTACAAGGCCCACCGATCCGGCCTGAAGGTCCATGTGTGGGTGGATGAAACCCGCCCCCGCAACCAGGGCGCCAGCCTCACCGCCTACGAACTGGGCCAGGAAGGGGTGCCCCACACCGTGATCGTGGACAACGCCGGCGGTCACCTGATGCAGCACGGCCAGGTGGATGCGGTGATCGTGGGCACCGACCGCACCACCCGCCGCGGCGATGTGTGCAACAAGATCGGCACCTACCTCAAGGCCCTCGCGGCCTTCGACAACAAGGTGCCCTTCTACGTGGCCCTGCCCGCCTCCACGATCGACTGGACCATCGACGACGGCGTGGCCGAGATCCCGATCGAGGCCCGCTCCGAGCGGGAGGTGACCCAGATCCAAGGGCAGCTGGCTGGTGATTGCAAGGTCGCGGGCGGCGGCGAGGCTGGGGGTGAAGCGGGGGGGCAACTGGCCACTGTGCAGCTCACCCCCACCGGATCCCCTGGCTTCAACCCGGCCTTCGATGTCACCCCGGCGCGGTTAGTCACCGCCCTGATCACCGAGCGGGGCGTGGCGGCAGCCACCGAGGCGGGCCTGAGGGGGCTCTACGGGTCGTTGTAGCGCAACTCAAGGTGCAGGCCCCAGCGGGTCTGCTGGGAGGACACAGCCTTGGTTGCCTTGATTTTGGTTGCGATCGGCGTAGCTACTGGCATCAGCACAATCCCCGCCATCAGGGCGCACACCACCGCGTGGGTGCGGTTGCGAGCCCGCAGCTTCTGAAGAATCGATTTCACATGGGTTTTCACCGTGTCTAGGGAAAGATTTAACGCTGCGGCAATATCCGGATTGTTCATTCCTGCCGTGATCGCCTCCAGGACCTCGCGCTCACGGAGGGTCAATGTCTCGAAGCTGTTCTCCGCATTCGCTTCTGGCGTCGCTTTAATCTCCAGCCCCTTGAGGGATTGACTTGACGTGAACCATAAGGAGGTCTGCTGGCCCCTGGGGATCGGATCGAGGCAGCAGGCCACTTTGATGAGCCCATCGGTCCTGATCAACAACGAAGTAATCGTCAGCTCTGCTCCCAGGCGCGATCCCCAGCCGTTGTTGGTCGAGTCCGTCACGCTTCGTAGCCTGAGGGCCGCATGCCTCTGCCGCCGCCATGACTCCGGCCCTGCCCGCCAGTTCCCCGCCGCCCAACTGGGTGGAATCGAACCATCCGCTGGGCTGGCTGATCGACCGGCTGCTGGCCGTCGAGCCCCTGCGGTGGCTGCTGTTCTGGCAGGCGCGGCGGCTGATCATCCGCACCGCCGAGGGCCGCGGCATCGCCTGGCGCCAGCGGCGGGAGCTGCTGCAGCGGGCCGCCGAGCCACTTCTGGTCTCCACCACCAACCCGGCGGTTGCCGTCCCCCCCTACTACCGGGCCCGTTTCCACGCCTACGACGCGGGCAACCTCTGCTGGGCCGCGGCCTGCGAGGCCGAGCAGGCCACCGCCTCGATGGCGCTGCGGGTGTGGCCCAACGAGCCGGAGCTTGCGCCTGAGCTGGCCCAATCGCGCCTGCGCCACGCCATCTTCAGTGCGATCGAGCCCAGCCTCACGGGTCCGGTGCGGCGGGCCCTCGATCTGGGCTGCTCGGTGGGGGTGGGAACCTTCGCCCTGCGGGACTGGCTGCTGGAGCGGCAGGCGGCGGGGGAGGCCTTCCAGTCGCCGGAGGGCTTCCCGGCTGTCGCGGGCGATGCGGAGCCCTCTGCAGCCACGCCGTCATCCCTTCAGGTGGAGGGACTTGATCTTTCGGCGGAGATGCTCGCCGTGGCGCGGGTGCGGGAGGCGGAGCAGCAGATCTCGCCAGTATCGTCCTCCGGCCTCGCCCTGGCTCCGATCAGCTGGCACCACGGTGCCGCAGAGGCCACCGGCCTGCCCGCCGCCGCCTACGACCTGATCACCCTTCAGTTCGTCTGCCACGAGCTGCCCCAGAGCGCCACCCGGGCCGTGGTTGCTGAAGCCGCCCGCCTGCTGCGGCCGGGCGGGGTGATCGCCCTGGTGGATCAGGACCCCGATTCGGAAGTGATCCGCCGGCTGCCCGCCCCGATCGCCACCCTGCTCAAGAGCACCGAGCCCTACCTCGAGGACTATTTCCGTCTCGATCTGGCCGCTGCCCTGCAGGCGGCCGGTTTCCGCGATGTGCGGCGTGCGGCGGTGGACCCCCGCCACCGGCTGCTGGTGGCCCGCCGCTGAGCAGTGTTGCGCTGACAACAGGAAGGATTGGGGCGCGGCTGACGCAAATCCCCCGCCAGGGTGATGCAGCCGGCCGAGCCTTGCTCCTAGTGCGTCATGAAAACCAGCCGTGGCGAGCGGTGAACCAGCCGCAAGAGAGCCCACCGTCTTGGTGGCAAGCCCAACCATCGTCCACGCCAGCGTGGCAAGCCCCGTCGTCCTACCCAACCGTGCCGCCCTCGCCGCGGCGCATCACGGTGACCATTTCCAGCAAGTTGCATCAGGAGCTGATGGAGCGCTCCGATCGTGAGGGGCGCAGCCTGAGCAATCTGGTGGCCTTCCTGCTGGAAACGACGCGCTCCTCGTCCGGTCTCCAGCCGCCCTGATCCGGGGCGGGCTCAGGCGGGTCACCCCTCAGCTGGCCCCCACCTCAGACGGCGGTTCCGGCGCCGCTCTCCCACCCTTCCAGCACGATCTTGCCGATTGCGCACCCGCTCTCCAGCAGCCCATGGGCCGTGGCCAAGTTGGTGGGTGTGATGGGGGTGAGGCGGGTCAACGCGGTGCTTTGGATCTCCCCGGCCTGCACCAGCTCCGCCAGCCGCTCCAGGATCTCCCCCTGCCGCCCGCGGTCGGCCGTGCGGAACTGGGGGCGGGTGAACATGAACTCCCAGTGGAAACTCACGCTTTTGGCTTTGAGCAGGTTGAGATCCAGAGGCGAGCGGTTGGCCACGATCGCCACGATCGCCCCCTGGGGCCGGATCAGTTCGGCCATGGCCTGCCAGTAAGCGTCGGTGTCGCTGAAATTGGCGATCGAGTCCACCTCCGGCAGGCCCAGCGCCGCCAGCTGCGGGGCCAGGGGCTGGCGGTGGTCCACCACGTGGCTGGCGCCCATCCGCTCGCACCAGGCCCGGCTTTCCGGCCTGGAGGCGGTGGCGATCACCATCAAGCCAGCCCGCCGCGCCAACTGGATCGCGATCGAACCCACCCCGCCGGCACCACCCAGGATCAGCAAGCTACGTCCGGCATCAGCTCCCTCGGGATCCAGCCCCAGCCGCTCAAACAGCGCCTCCCAGGCCGTGAGCCCGGTGAGGGGCAGGGCCGCCGCATCCGCGGCGCTCAGGTTGGCGGGGCGGTGGCCACAGATCGCCTCCTCCACCAGCACCCGCTCCGCATTGCAACCCGGCCGGCTGATGTCGCCGGCGAACCACACCCGATCGCCCGGGACGAAGCGCACAACCGCATCCCCGATGGCCTCCACCACCCCGGCGGCATCCCAGCCCAACAGCCTTGGCGGCGCCCCAGCCCCGGGTCCCGGCAGGCCGGAGCGCACCTTGGTGTCCACCGGATTCACCGCCCATGCCTCCACCCGCACCAGCAGGTCGTGGGGGCCGGGCAGCGGATCGGGAAGCTCCACCAAGGCAAAGGCCCCTGGAGCGCTGCAGGGAACACCCCCGAAGGCTGCAATCGCTTTCATGGTTCCCGCCAGGTTTGTTCGCTGCCATCGTCCTGGATTGTTGGAGCAGGCCATAGGCCACGCCCAGCGACCCTTGCGAGGCTGGCCAGCGGGCAGGGGCGGGCAAGGTTTCCCAGGGCTGCCTGCTGCCAGGCGCCTGGGAGGGCTTGATGGCTAGATCCTCAGGACAACTAGCCTTAGCCCGCCGCCTGCCGGAGCGCCCGGATGCGGGCGTCGAGGGGCGGGTGGCTGGCGAAGAGGCGCAGGAAGCTGGGCGGCTCGTTGATCTTCAGCGTCGCCAGGGTGGGCTCATCGCGCGGGTCCTGCAGGTTCTCCACCTGCCCCAGGCTCTGCAGAGCCCCCACCATGGCGCCGGGGCTGGTGAGGCGGGCGGCGCCGGCGTCGGCGCGGAATTCGCGGTGCCGCGAGAACCAGGCGGTAATGAGCGAGCCCAGCACCCCCAGCAGGATCTCCAGGGGCCAGATCAGCAGCATGGTGGGCGGCGGCGCCATGCCGCGACCATCCTCGCGATCGCCGCGGGGAAGCAGGAACAGCACCGCCCGCGAGAGGAACATCACGAAGGCATTGATCACTCCCTGCAGCAGGGTCATGGTCACCATGTCGCCATTAGCCACATGGCTCATCTCATGGGCGAGCACCGCCTCCAGCTCCGCGGGCGGCATCCCTTGCAGGATCCCCGTGGAAACCGCCACCAGGGCCCGGTTGGGGGAGGGTCCGGTGGCGAAGGCGTTCCATTCCGGTGAGCCGTAGATGCCCACTTCGGGCATCGGCAGGCCCGCTTTCTGGGCCAGCACCGAAACGGTGCCGTGCAGCCAGTTTTCGGCCGATCCACCACCCTGGCCCACCAGCTGGATGCCCATCATCCGCTTGGCCGACTCGGCCGAGAATTGCAGCGCAATCCAAGCCCCCAGCACGCCCCACACGAAGCTGCCCACCAGCAGGGGCAGCAGCGGCAGGTCGGGGGGCAGCAGCCCGATAGCGGTGAGCAGGTTGAGGATCAGGGAGATCGTGAGCACCACCGCCAGGTTGGTGATCAGGAAGAGAAGGGTGCGCAGGGCCATCGCGGGTTAGGGGCTGGTTCGCAGGGGAGCTGGGCGGCAAAGCTCAGGGGAGCCCACCGGCTCCGCCAGAGGGTCCGGTCGCAATACCCTCTGCGGGAAAGGTAGCGATGGCAAGCCAATCTGCTGAAAGCTGATTGGACTTGTTGATTGGACTATTCCCGCCTCGCAGGGCAACGGCCTACCCCTGCCCGCCACACCCACCCCGGCCAGCTCCGGCACCGGTCCCATCCCTGGCGCGCCGGCAGCGGCTGCGACAGCATTCCCTTAGGACACCGCACAACGTCGGCATGATCCGTGAGCACGCGCTGCCCCTCCCACTGCGCCGGTCGCTCGGCCCGGTTGTGTCGACGCAAGAGGCCAATGGAGCCACCCCGCCAGCACGGCCCCGGCTGGTGGCCCTTACCGCTGGCGTCCCCTCCGGCGGTCTTGAGGCTGCTGTGATCGCGCGCCTGCTGGAGGAAGATGCGCTGGGGGATTCCCTGCTCGACACCCTCGCCATCCTCACCGCTGAAGCCCTGCAAGCGGCCCCCAACGGTGCCGCAGGTTCCACTGCCGCCGAGGTGCGAGGCGTGGCCGCCCGCATCGCCACCGGCCTGGCGGTGACCTTGCTCGAATCCGACCTGGCCGAGCGCATCACGGCCCGGCTGGCGGAGGAGGCACCTTTCGCCGAGGGCTGGCGCTCCTGCCCGGAGTAGGCCCCGGCACCCCAGCACTCAGCGGATCCAGTCCACTGGAGCTCCGTCTCCATCCGCTCCCAGGTGCCCGAATGGGCCGTTCAGTCTGTGCCTTGCGGGACTGGCTTGAGCTGACCGGCCCCGGCACCCGTAGCCTCAGCGGCATTGACTCCGGTCGCCCATGTCCGTGCTCAACCGCTGGTCCGATGCCGAGGCTGCCGCGGCCGTGGCCCACTACGGCGCCCAAGGCGTGTCCGAACCCCTGGCCCTACGCACCTACTCAGCCCGCCTGCTGGGCGCCGACCCGGATCTGGTGCTGCACGGCGGCGGCAACACCTCGGTGAAGACCACCGTGACCGGCCTGCTGGGCGAAGCGATTCCTGTGCTGTGCGTGAAGGGTTCCGGCTGGGACCTCGGCACGATCGAGCCCCCCGGCCACCCGGCGGTGCGCCTGGAGCCCCTGCGCGCCCTGCGGGCTCTGAATTCCCTTAGCGATGAGGCGATGGTGGCCGCCCAGCGCAACAACCTGATCGATCCGGCCGCCCCCAACCCCTCGGTGGAGGCGCTCTTGCACGCCTTCCTGCCCCACACCTTTGTGGATCACACCCATTCCTCGGCGCTGCTGGCCCTGGCTGATCAACCCGATGCCGCCGCGGTCTGCCGTCAGGTGTTTGGCGAGCGGGTGGTGCTGGTGCCCTATGTGATGCCCGGCTTCGCCCTGGCCCAGTCGTGCGTGGATCTCTACGAGGCGGCCGCCGAGCGGGCCGCCGCCAGCGGCGTGGAGCTCGAGGGCATGGTGCTGCTCAAGCACGGCCTCTTCTCCTTCGGATCCACGGCGAAGCAGAGCTACGAGCGGATGATCGAGCTGGTGCGGCTGGCCGAGCAGCACCTGGCCACCGGAAACCGCCTCAGCCAGCCGGCGGCGGTGCCGGAGCGCCCGGCTCCTGCGGCGGCGCTACTGCCGCGCCTGCGCGGTGCCCTGGGCCGGGCCGCCAGTGCCGCCGGCGCTCGCTCCCACTGGCTCCTGGATCTGCGCGCCACACCCCTGGCCCGTGCCGTGGTCGACGACGGCCGCCTGGCCGACTGGGCCCGCCGCGGTGTGGCCACCCCGGACCATGTGATCCGCACCAAGGCCCATCCCCTGGTGCTGCCCGCCGCCCCCGCCGCCGGAGACGCGGCCGCCCTGGAGGCCTGGAGCGCCTCCCTGGCGATGGCCCTGACGGCCTACGCCGCCAATTATCAGGCCAGCTTCTCGCGCCAGAACGACCGGGTTGGGGGCATCAAGAAGCCCCTCGATTCCCTGCCCCGGGTGGTGGCGATCCCGGGATTGGGTCTGGTGGGAATCGGCAAGTCCGCCGCTGAGGCCGCCGTGACCGCCGACATCGCCGAAACCTGGGCCACCACCCTGCTGGCCGCCGAGAGCATCGGCCGCTTCGAGCCGGTGGGGGAGAACGACACCTTCGACATGGAGTACTGGAGCCTGGAGCAGGCCAAACTCGGCAAGGCCGCTGAGAAGCCCCTGGCCCGCTCGGTGGTGGTGGTCACCGGCGGGGCCGGCGCGATCGGCGCGGCCACGGCTCTCGCCTTCGCCGCCCAGGGTGCCGATCTGGCCGTGCTCGACCTCGATGGCGAAGCGGCGGCGGCCGTGGCCCGGCGCTGCGGCTCCCGCGCCCTCGGTCTGGCCTGCAACGTGACCGATCCACTCCAGGTGCAGACCGCCTTCGCGGCGGTGGCGGCCCACTTCGGCGGCCTGGACATCGTGGTGAGCAATGCCGGCGCCGCCTGGGGCGGCCGCATCGCCGAGCTCCCTGAGGCCGATCTGCGCGCCAGCTTCGAGCTCAACTTCTTCGCCCACCAGCACGTGGCCCAGGCCGCCCTGGCCCTGTTCCGCCTCCAGGACACCCTCCCCTGCCCCGCGGGCGCTGCCGGGGGGAATGCCAGCGCCAACCAGGCTGCCTCGGCCGGTGCCGCAGGTGCCGGCGAGGGGGTCAGCGGCCGTCTCGGCGGCCAGCTGCTCTTCAACGTGAGCAAGCAGGCCCTCAACCCGGGCCCCGGCTTCGGCGCCTACGGCACCAGCAAGGCCGCCCTGCTGGCCCTGGTGCGTCAGTACGCCCTGGAGGAGGGCGGCGCCGGCATCCGGGTGAATGCGATCAATGCCGATCGAATTCGCTCCGGCCTCCTCACCGACACCATGATTCGCGAGCGTTCCGCCGCCCGGGGCCTCTCCGAAGCCGACTACATGGGCGGCAACCTGCTGGGCTCGGAGGTTCGCGCCGAGGATGTGGCCGAGGCCTTCGTGGCACTGGCGCGCTTGGAGCGCACCACCGGCGCCCTGCTCACCGTGGATGGCGGCAACGTGGCGGCGATGGTGCGTTAGGCGCTGGATCCACCAGGGCCCAGATCCCGTCTTCTGTGCCTGGTCAGCTTGCCTGGCTGCCGGAGGGGAATCGCCGCGCCAGGGTGAGAGCCAGGCCCATCCACAGCAGCACCAGCACCAGGCAAAGGCCACTCCAGAGGGGCAGGCCCAGGCGGGTCACGGCCAGGGGGGCGACCACGGTGATCACCCCCCCGGCGATCAAGGGTTGGAGCAACAGCTGCTTGATCGAGAAGGCCGGCAGGGCATCGGCCTGATCGAGGGGGTCGGCCATGCGGAGGAGCAGCAGGCCGCTGGCTGCAACCCCGGTGGCCTGGCCGAATTCCAGGATGCCTCGTTCAAACCAGGGGGCGGGCAGGATCCGCGGGCCCAACAGCAGCACCACCGCCAGGTTCCACGCCAAGCCCGCCACGGCCAGGGCGGTGAGGGGAATCCAGTCCTGGGCGAGCAGCGAGAGGTCGAGGCAGGCGGTGGCGGCGGTGATCAGCAGATCTGCGGCGAGGGTTGCCACCAGCCCCTGGATCGCACTCGAAGCCACCGAGGCGTTGCCGCTGCGCTCCAGCACCAGCCGCACCAGCAGCGAGCCGATGATCGCCAGGGGAAACACAGGTAAGGCCTCGATCACGGCGGCAAAGCCCCCGCCCAGAGCATTGGCCACCAAGCGCAACCCCTCCAGGGCCAGACAGCCGATCCCCACCGCGATCCCGGCCAGCGCCAGGTTCACGGCCCAGGCAGCCAGGCTGTGGCTCAGGACGCCAGCACCATCCGCCGGCGATCCCCCCTCCTTGGCGTCGCCGGTGAAGGGCATGGCCCCTCCCCCGATCAGCGATGGTGCTGAAGCGGATGGAGGATCCGCTATCGGACCCCCCCCGCTCGCGCCAGGGGGGGCGGTGATCCCGGCCGCGTTCAGGGCCGTAGCCGCCGGGGCCGCTGGCGCCGTGAAGATTGCCTCCGGCGCCGGGGCCACGAAGGGCGCTTCCATGAAGGCCGCTTCCATGACAGGGGCGGGCTCGCCTTCTGTTGCCACCGGCCATACGGGCGCCACCACCTGCAGCCAGCCGACACGACGGGCGAGTACCACCACGATGCCGCCCACCAGCGTGGAGCTGAGCAGCCCCACCGTGGCCATGGCCAGGCCCAGCCCTTCGCCACCGGGAAAGCCGAGCCGCGCGTAGGTGGGTCCCATGGCGGCGGCGGAACCGTGGCCCCCTTCGTAGGACACCTCGATCAGGCAGGCCATCAGCGGATGCACCCCCGCCAGGCGGCCCTGCAGGGCCATCACCACCAGGGCCGCCACCAGATACTGGCCGAAGGCGAGGGTGAGGGCAAGCAGCACTTGGGCCGAGAGGGGTCGCCAGAGCCCCCCTGGCCGGGGCAGGGGTTTGGCCACCAGCAGGGTTCCTAACACCAGGGTGAGCAGGATCAAAGGCAGCTCCTGCCACACCGCCAGTCCCCCCGGTGGAATCAGGGGCAGGGGCCCGGAGGGGGCCAGGAGCAGGCCGATCACTCCTGCCAGCAGGGCTTCCGGCACACCCCAGTTGCGGCTGCCGAGGATCCGCCCCAGGCCGGTGCCCAGGGCCAGCACCAGCGCCAGCACCGCCATGGCCAGGCCCCAGCTGGCCGCCGGCGCCAGGACTGCAGTGGCCGCAGGGCTGAGGGGAAGAAGCAAGCGGGTGAGGTCAGGCCCTGAATCCTGCACCCCCGCGGGGGCCGGGCCCGTGATCTTCGCTGCCGTCAGGGCAGGTCGAGATGGCGGCGGAAGAAGGCTTCGGTGGCCTCCAGCACCCGCTGCTGCACGGCCCGGTCGCGGAAGCCATGGCCCTCACCAGGGAAGAGATGCACCTCCACCGGGACCCCCCGTTCCCCCAGGGCCAGAGCCATGCGTTCGGTCTGATCCGGTGGCACCACCGCATCCTCCAGGCCCTGGAAGAAGATCACCGGCACCCTGATGCGGTCGGCGTGCAGCAGGGGGGAGCGCTCCCTGTAGGTGGCCGCCGCCTCCGGCCACGGACCCACCAGGCCATCGAAGTAGCGCGCCTCGAAGCGGTGGGTGTGGCGCGCCATGCCCTCCAGGTCGGCCACGGCGTAGCGGCAGGCGCCGGCCCGGAACACCGCACCGCCGCAGAGGGCCGCCAGCACGGTGAAACCGGCGGCGCTGCCCCCCTCGATCGCAATCCGCCGCGAATCGGCCCGACCCGCCGCGACCAAGGCCGCCGCCGCCGCCGCGCAGTCGGCCCCATCCACCACGCCCCACTGCCCATCGAGCCGTTCGCGGTAGGCCCGGCCGAAGCCCGTGGAGCCGCCGTAGTTCACATCCACCACCCCCCAGCCGCGGCTGGTCCAGAACTGGATGGCCAGGTTCAGCCCCGTGCGGGCCATCCCTGTGGGTCCGCTGTGGCCCTTCACCAGCAGCGGAGCGCCGGGATGGCTGCCGCTGCGGGGGGGGTAGTACCAGGCCTGGGTGGGCCGGCCGCCGTGGCCCTCGAACCAAAGGGGCTCTGGATGGCTGATTGCCACCTCCGTCAGGGGGCTGGCGGCGGCGGGGGTATGGCGCCAGCGGCCGCTGGCGGTGTCGAGCTCCAGGAGGCCAGCGGGATCGGAAGGGGAGGCGGCGATCGCCACCAGGCGGCCCCGCTCGGCCACCACGGCGGCCAGATCATCGAAGCGCAGGTCGTAGGGCTGCCATCGGAAATCGCCACCCCCCGCTACCACCAGCCGGCCCAGGTGCCAGCGGCCCTCGAAGCAGGCCGCCGCCACCAGCGCCTCGCCATCCCAGGCGGTGGTGGCCATGCCATACACCCACTGAGGCATGCCGAATTCGGCTTGCAGCGGCAGCAGGGGCTGCCATCGGGGTTCCTCGCCGGCGACCAGGGCCTCGGCGGCTTCGAGCCGCTCGAGGTTCCACCAGCCGCTGCGATCGCAGCTCACCACCAGATCGGCCGGTTGGCCCTCCCGGGGAATCCAGAGGGGTTGAAACACCGAAACGGCCGCACCCTCCCGAGGCATGCTGCCGGCGATCGGCCGGCAGTCTTCGAGGGAGCCCTCCGGCGTGAGCCGCCCCAGCCAGAGCTGGCTTCGCTCCCAGGGCATGGCGGGCCGCTGCCACTCGATCCAGGCCAGGTGACTGCCGGATGGGCTGAGCACGGCGTAGCCACAGAAATCGGCAGGCTGTCGCAGTAGCTGCGGCTCGCCGCCCGCTAGGGGCACGCTCACCAGGGCCTCCTGTTCGCCGGTTTCGAGCACGCCAATCCAAAGGCCGCGGGCCGGGTCGATCAGGCCATCGGCGAAACGGCGCTCCGGATCGGGCTCGGTGAGCCGCAGACTCGGGCCGCCCGCCATCATCTTCGGGCCGGTTGCCGGGGCTGCCGCGGCGCCGGACTCCAGCGGCGGCAGATCCAGGCGCCAGAGGCAGCGGTCGCCGTCGTCGATCCACACCAGCACTGAATCCCCTCGCGCGTCAACGGCTGGCGAGCCTCCTGGCGTTCCCAGGCCCCCTGGCCAGCCGCCCACCGCATAGGCGCCGCCGCCATAGGCATGGATCCGGCTGCGCACATCGGCGCCGGCGGGGGTGATCTCCTGCCCGGGCGGCGCGCTGGCGTTGGGGCTGGTGGTGAGTTCCACCAACCCGGCTGGTCGCATCAGCAGGCGGGTACGACCGCCATCCTCCGGCCGTCGCTCCAGCCAGAACAGCCTTCCCCCCTGCAGCCGCGGCTCGGACCAGAGCGGAATGGCTCCCACCACCTGCGACGCCGCCAACGGGCCATGCCCCACCACCGAATGCTCCCGCCCATGGCTTCTACAATCTCTAGCAACGTTTCAGGAACTGCCCGTTGGCGCGCAGCTTCGCCCAGATGGCCCGGTCGGCCGAGCAGGGCAACCGCACGGTGCACGTGCCCAAGGAGCCCCTGGCTGAATCGCCCCTGCCGATTCACACCCTCGGCTCCCGCGAGCTGCGCACCGCCGCCAAGCGGATCAGCAAGGTGGATGAGCCGTTGCGCGATCTCGTCCGCGACATGCTGCGCAGCATGTATACGGCCCGGGGCATCGGTTTGGCCGCACCCCAGGTCGGGGTGCACAAGCAGTTGCTGGTGATCGACCTCGACCTCGAAGAGGCGGCCACGCCGCCGCTGGTGCTGATCAATCCGGAGATCACCGCCGCCAGCGCCTCCTTGAACACCTACGAGGAGGGCTGCTTGAGCATTCCCAAGGTGTATCTGGAGGTGGTGCGCCCTTCCACGGTGGAGGTGAGCTTCCGCGACGACCAGGGCCGGCCGCGGCGGATCAAGGCTGATGGCCTGCTGGCCCGCTGCATCCAGCACGAGCTGGATCATCTCCACGGCGTGCTGTTCGTCGATCGCGTCACCGACGAGCTGAGCCTCAATGAGGAGCTGCGGCAGCACGGCTTCGAGCGCCACCACGTCGAATCGATCCGCTGACATGCCGATGAAACCCCTGGCGGGACTCTTCCTGGCCCTGGCCTGCGTGCTCGGCATCGCGGCCACGGGCTCGGTGTTCGAGCTGGCCTATGGCGATCCCGATCTTGGTGTCACCACCACCCGCTTGATCCTGGGGGCTTGCCTGCCCGGCACCCTGGTGGCCCTGGTGCT
>BJHE01000081.1:3061-13119 GCA_014191755.1 Cyanobium sp. | reverse complement strand
ACCAATAGCGCCCCAGCACCCGCTCCCCTTCCGCTGCTGGGCGCCGGTGCCGCCTTTGGTTGGAGCCGCAGGCTGCGGCGGCGGATTCAGCCGGTGCGGCCCGTGTTCCCGATCGGCCGCTGAGCCGTGCTCAACCTGCTGCAAGAGCTGAAATCCCGCCCGGGTGATCGGCCGGAGCTCGCTTTGCGCCTCTGGTTTGGGTCCCTCGCCCTGCTGGTCGTGTTCGCCGCCACGGTGTTCAATGCCGCCCTGCCGCTGCAGGTGGTGGATCCCCGCTGGCTGCAGGGGCTGATCCAGGCCCTGCTCTCCTGGGGATTTCTGCCCCTGATCGCCCTGGTGCTGCTGCAGCTGGCGGCGGTGCTCAATCCCGAGAGCAGCCGCCTACGCCGCCGCCGCGATCGCTTCTCCCGGCTGGCCCTGGTGGCCGCCCTGGGCTTTGCGCTGCTGATCCCTTTGCAGCTCATCTCCACCTGGGGCAGCCTCAACCAACAGGCCAGCGGCCAGAACAAGCAACGCCTCCAGGGGCTGGCGGTGATCGGCCAGCTGCGCCAGGCGATCTCCGCCGCCACCAGCCACCAGGATCTGGCCAGCCGCCTGGCGGCCCTGCCCATTCCGCAAAGCGGCAGCAGTTCCCCTGCCGATCTCGCCCTGCCCTTCCCCCAGCGGCAGCGCAACCTGCTCGAAGGCCTGGCCCGCTCCGAAGCCCAGCTAACCAATGCCGCCTCCACTGCGGCACCCATCCCCTGGCCCGGCCTGATCGAAGCGGCCCTGCGCGTGATCCCCACCGCCCTCGCCCTTGCCGGTGGCTTCTTTGTGCTCGGCTACGGCAGCCGCGGTGGCAGAAAGGCCGGCCGATAGGCCCTCGATGAGGAGGCCTGTTTCGAGGCGCTCGCCAGAAGGCGATCCAGGCGTTGAGGCCTGCGGCCCTCACGATTTAGGTTCACTCCTGCTGCCAGGGATTGAGCAACGCCACCCCGGTGGCCTCGAAGTCGGCCAGGTTGCGGGTCACCACCACCAGGCTATGCACCAGGGCCGTGGCGGCGCTCAGGCCATCGCGATAGGGTCGTGGGTCGGGAACGGGCAGGGCGGCGCTCCGCTGGGCCACAGCGCTATCCACCGCCAAAATCCGCCCCGCGAAAGCGGGCCGCACCGCCTGATCAAGCCATTGGCGCAATAAAGCGCCCTGGGCTGGATCACGGCGCTCCATCAACAGCACCCCCAGGTCCAGTTCGTGGAGGGTGATCGCCGAGATGAACAGCGCCGTGGCCTCCACCTGATCGGCCAAGGCCGCCACCCCGGCATCCGCCTTGCCGGAGCGCACCTTGCGCAGCTCCGAAACCAGGTTGGTATCGAGCAGGAACATCAGGAGAGATCGGCCGCCCGAGCCCGCTCCGATGGCTGGATCAGGGGCAGCTCCAGATCCTCCACGCCGCTCAGGGCCAGTAGATCAGCGATCGAGAGCAACACATGGGCGGGGCGGCCCCGGTCGGTGATGAACACCGGTCCCTGGTTGGCAGCGCGCTTGGCGCCGGCGGGGTCCTGGTTGAAGACGCGGCTGGGATGCCCGCTCGGATGTGGACATGCTGGCGGTGGCGCCGGATCAGAGCGCCGCGGATCAGCTGGCCGAGGCCCTGCTGGGAACGGGCCTGGCCGACGACGTGATCGGCCTCAGCCAGACCCTCTGGCTGCAGCGGCAGCGGGGCAACGATTCCTGGTGGCGGGGCGACGATCCCTGGTGGCGGGGCATCTGCCGCGATGCGATCCGTCTGCAGCCAACCCTGCAGCCATGACGGGCCGTCTGCACGCCTGGCTGCGTCAGGCCCTCAGCGACCTCGCCAAGGCGGCCTATGCCAGCCAGGGAGGTTTCCCCGTGCCCAGGCCTGCTACCACTGCTCCCAGGCTGCCGAAAAGGCACTCAAGGCCTTGCTGCTGGCTCTAGATCAGGAGCCGGAGCGAACCGACTCGATCGAGCGATTGCTCGGCGCCCTGGAGCTGCTTGGCATCGAGACCGCCCCGTTGCGCCTTTTGCCCCTCAAACCCCTGCAGCGGATGACCACCGCCAGCCGCTACCCGGATGGCGATGAGGCTCCGGTGGATCTGTTTGATCAGAGAGATGGGGCGCTGGCCCTGGCGGTGGCGCGTGCCGTGGTGGGTTTCGTGGATCAGCAGCTTGGGGGGCTCGATGGGCCGCCAGGCAGTCGCACGGCCTGACTGCGGCCCGATTGGAACAGTCGCGCCGTCTCCATGAACGCCCTCCGTGGTTCATGCCACCGATCGTGACCATTCCCGTCTCTGTGCGGCGGCCGAAGGGCGTCTCCGCCGCCTGGGCTGGACGGGCAAACGCGCCCCCTATGATGCCGTCATCTGATAACGGCATCAGAATGCGCACGATCGTGGACCTGCCGGCGGCGGAGCGTGCCCAGCTCGATGTTTTTTGCCGCCAGCGTGGGCTGTCGCGAGCGGAGGCGCTGCGGCAGGCGCTGCGGCTGTGGCTGGAGCAGCAGAAACCCAGCCACGGCGAGGTGTTCGGCCTCTGGCGTGATCGACCGGAAGGATCTCTGGAGCTGCAACAGGCGCTGCGGCAGGAGTGGGACGCGCCCTGATGCTGCTGCTCGACACCAATATCCTGATCGACGTGCTGCGCGGCGAAGCCCCTGCCCTGGCCTGGCTAGAGCAGCAGCAGCAGCCGCGCATCAGCGTGATCAGCTGGATCGAGGTGCTGGTGGGCTGCCGCGAGGGCGAAAGCGGGCGCGTGCAGGCCTGGCTGGATACCTTTCCTCGCCTGCCCCTCGACGACGCCATCGCCCTGGAATCGGTGCGGCTACGGCAACGCCATGGCCTGAAGATTCCGGACGCGATCATCCTGGCCACCGCCCGCTGCGCCGATCTCAGCCTCGCCACCCGCAATAGCCGCGATTTCCCGCTCACGCTGGGTGTTGTGCTGCATCCTTACGGGCTCTGAAGACCGGGCGGCCTCAGCGCGCTCAGCCCTGCCGAGGGGCGGCGGGCAGCCCCTCCATCCACTGCAGCAGCTCGGCATTCACCCGCGCGGGCACCTCATCGTGGGGGCAGTGGCCCGCCTCCAGCACCACCTCGCTGGTGGACGCCGGGGCATGGCGCTGGAAGGCGGCGCGGCGGCCAGGGGCATTGATCCAGGGATCGCGGATCCCCCAGAGCAGCAGCAATGGGCAGCGCAGCTGGCCGAAGAGATCGTCGAGGGGCTCACCGCTGGGGATATCGAACACGGTGCGGAACACCCCGAAGGCCCCAGGATCCCGCGACGGGGCCAGGATCGCCTGCACCAGCTCCTCATCCACGTTGGTGCGGTCCACGTACACCTGATTGAGCGTGCGGCGGATCGTGGCGGGGCGGCGCAGGTTCTCGAACAGCAGACGCTGCAGCACCGGACTCTTGAACAACGCCCCGCCGATCGTGCTGCGGGCGATCGCCCCCCAGCCGCTGGCGGGTTTCTGGTCCTCGCGGAAGGGGCCGGCGGCGTTGAGCAGTGCCACCCCGGCCGCCCGCTCCCCCAGGGCGGCGCCGGCCGCAAGGGCGGCATAACCACCGAGGGAGTTGCCCACCAGCACCGTGGGGCGGCCGATCCGCTCCTCCACATATGCAGCCAGCTGGTCGCGCCAGAGGGCGCCGCCATAGGGCAGGCCGGCGGGCTTGGCGCTGCGGCCGAAGCCCAGGAGATCGAGGGCATGCACCTCATGGCGCTGAGCCAGCACCGGAATGTTGTGGCGCCAGTGGTCGGTGGAGGCGCCGAAGCCGTGTACCAGCAGGATCGCCGGCCCCTCGGGGCTCGCTGGCGCCGCCCGCAGCGCATGCACGGCATGGCCGCGGTAGCTCCAGGGCTCAATCGCGCCACGACCGGGGGTCGCCGAGGAGGCCTCCGGCAGCTCCGCTTCAGCCGCCCCCGCCCCGGCTGCTGAACCAGACTGAGTTGCTGAACCAGACTGTGCCGCCACCATCTAGGCCATTGCCAACGTGAAGGTGATGCTAGGAACGGGATCACGGCCACCGCCTGGCTCCGATGCTGCGGCTGGATACCGCCCCGCCGATGCCCCTCTCCGACGCCCTCGCTGACTGGCGCTCCCTGCTGCCGGGCATCGCCATCTGGGCCCTGGCCCTCTACGTGCCCCTGAGCCTGCAGCTGGGTCGGCTGGAGGAAGGATTGGCCTCAGGGCCGCTGGCTGCCGGCGGCAGCGAAGTGGTTCTGGTGCTCGGCAGCCTGATCCTGGCCCTGGTGGCGGGGCTGGCGGTGGACCTGCTGCTCGGCTGGACCCTGGGTCCAGGCTGGGCCTCGAGCCTGGGGGTGCTGGCGGCCCTATGGGGACCATTCCTGGCGCTGGCCTCTCGCAAGGACAGCTGAATGCCGCCCTCCAACCCCTGAATCGCGGCGGCTGGCTAACGCCAGTCGAGCCAGGGCAGATGGGGCACGATCGCGGCGGTGCTGGCGCGGTAGGCCCGGTAGCCGGGATGCAGAGCCAGCAGGGAGCGCTCCTCCCGCCGCGCCTTGCCGCCCAGCAAGGCCGCCAGGGCCAGCAGCAGCGTCAGATGGAGCAGGCTTCCCAGCAGTAGGGCCATGCCAGCAGCCCCAAGCAGGATCTGGCGGTAAAGGGGATGGCGGCAGTGGGCATAGGGCCCCTCGGTGACCAAGGCAGCGCCGGGCATCGGTTCGGGCAGAGGCGTGAGGCTGGCGCCGAGCCGCAGCAACGAACGGGCGGCCCCCAGCAGGGCGAGCAGCACCAGGGCCGCCCCGGCCAGGCGGAGCGCCAGCGGCCAAGTCAGGCCGAGGGCCACCGGTGCCGGCCAGGCGGGCAGCAGCAGGGACGCGAGCAACAGCAGCTGGGCCGCCAGCCACCATTCGCCACGGCGGTTGTCGCGCCAGCCGGCGAGCGAAAAACCCCAGCGGTGCAGCAGAGCGGCCATGCCGCCTTCAGAGGGGTTGCTCGACAACGCCACTCTCCGGAGTGGAGAGAACCAGTCTGAGCAGGATCGGGGCCAGGAAGGTGGTGCCGATCACCATCAGCAAGATGGCGGCCTCCAGGGCCGGGGTGAGGATGCCGGCCTGGCTGCCGAGGCCCAGGAAGATCAGGCCCACCTCGCCGCGCGGGAGCATGCCGAGGCCCACCACCAGTCGCCGGGTGGGCACGAGGCTGAAGTAGCTCCAGCCGGCGGCCAGCTTGCCCACCACCGCCACCGCCAGCAGGAAGGCGGCCACCACCAATCCCTCCCGGTTGGCCGGATCGAGGGGGTTGAGCACCGAGAGGTCCATGCCGGTGCCGATCAGCACGAAGAACACGGTGGCGAAGAGGGCCACCAGGGGCTTCACCGTTTCCTGGATCGCCTCGGTGTGGCGCGAGCGGCTAAGGATCAGGCCGGCGGCAAAGGCCCCCAGGGCGGCCTCCAGGCCGATCGCCTGGGCAGAGAAGCAGCAGAGGATGAGCACCACGAAGCCGGCCACCACCACCTCGCCGGGGGCCTTGAGCCGATCGAGCACCCAGTCGAAGGCGGGGGCGGCGGTGCGGCTGAGCCAGAGAGCGCCGACCACGAACACCGCCGCGGCCGCCACCAGCCGCAGGATCGGTGCGATGGCGAAGGAATTGCCGCTGGCCAGGCTCACCACCACCGCAAGGATCACGATGCCGAGGATGTCATCGAGCACGGCGGCACCGATCACGATCTGACCCTCGCGGCTGCGGAGCCAGCCCAGCTCGCCGAACACACTGGCGGTGATGCCGATGCTGGTGGCGGTCATGGCGGCCCCGGCGAACACCGCCAGCACCAGGGGCACGTGGAACAGCAGATAGAGGCCGAGGGTACCGAGAGCGAAGGGCAGCACCACACCGGTCACCGCCACCGTGGAGGCCTGCAGACCCACCGCCATCAGCTCATCGAGCTCGCTCTCGAGGCCCGTGAGGAAGAGCAGGGCATAAAGACCCAGCAGCGACACCTGCTGCAGGCCCGGAAAGCTCTCGTTGTAGAGGCTCTGCACCAGATCCGGGGTGGCGCCGGAGAGGCCGGCCACCAGATCGAGGAGCCATTGGCTGAGACGAGAGCCGCTGTCCGGCGGGATCAGCAGGTGGAAGCCGGACACCCCGATCAGCACCCCAGCCAGCAGCTCCCCGAGGATGGTGGGCAGCTGGAACCGCACCATCACCTCGGCGAGGGTGCGGGCGGCCAGGAAGATCACCAGGAATCGGCCCACCTGGATCAGGGTCTCGGCCACCTCCAGGCTGTGGTTGCCGATCGAGCCGGGGTCGGCCTGGAGCAACCAGGCGGGCCAGGCCATCAACAAGAAGGAGCCCAGAGCCGGCGTAACCAGGGCCGGCAGCACCGTGGCTGGCAACGCCACCACCGGTGCGAGGGCGGTGAAGCTGAAAACCGGATGCAACAATGCGGGCAACACGGGCACGACATCAAAAGCCTGCGGCCACGCTGAGCGAGAGCTTCCAGGCGGAATATTGCAGACCTTAGGGCGGCCCTGCGGCGTGTTTGCTTCCTGATCTGGCTGCAACGATCTGATGAGGCAACGGCAGCGACCGCTACGGTCTGCGCAGGCGCCTTATGGCATGCGCCGAACCCCAAGCGGCCCCCGCAGGAGAGCGTCATGACCACCGCCGAACCACGCCGCCGCAACCTGCGCCTGCCCACGCCAGGCTGCTATGCCGATCCGGACCGCAGCGGCCTGATGGCCGATGACGTGTTTGACGGCATGACCGAGCACCTCTTCTACACGCTCGGCAAGCTCGCCCCCGCGGCCAGCCGCCACGACCTTTACATGGCGCTCAGCTACGCCGTGCGCGACCGCCTGATGACGCGCTACCTGGCCGGCATCGAGGCGATCAACGCCACCCCCACCCGGGTGGTGGCCTACCTCTCGGCCGAATTCCTGATCGGTCCTCAGCTGGGCAACAACCTGCTGATGCTCGGCATCCGCGATGAGGCCGCCGACGCCCTGCGCCGCTTCGGGGTAGCCGACCTCGACGAGATCCTCGAGGTGGAGGAGGAACCGGGACTGGGCAATGGCGGCCTGGGCCGTCTGGCGGCCTGCTTCCTGGAATCGCTGGCCTCGCTGGAGATCCCGGCCACCGGCTATGGCATCCGCTACGAGTTCGGCATCTTCGACCAGCTGATCCGCGACGGCTGGCAGGTGGAGATCACCGATAAGTGGCTCAAGGGTGGCTGGCCCTGGGAAATTCCCCACCCCGACCAGTCCTGCTTCGTGGGCTTCGGCGGCCGCACCGAGAGCTACCGGGATGAGAAGGGCTCCTATCGGGTGCGCTGGATCCCGGCCGAGCACGCCATCGGTGTGCCCCATGACGTTCCGGTGCTGGGCTACCGAGTCAACACCTGCGACCGGCTGCGGTTGTGGCGAGCCGATGCCACGGAGAGCTTCGATTTCTACGCCTTCAACATCGGCGATTACTACGGCGCCGTGGAGGAAAAAGTGGGAAGCGAAACCCTCTCCAAGGTGCTTTATCCCAACGACGGCACCGACGAGGGCCGCCGTTTGCGGCTGAAGCAGCAGCACTTCTTTGTGAGCTGCTCCCTGCAGGACATGCTCCGCAATCTGGACCACCGCGGCATCCCGGTGCAGGAGTTCCCGGACCACTGGGCGGTGCAGCTCAATGACACCCACCCGGCGATCGCTGTGGCGGAGCTGATGCGGCTCCTGATCGACGACAAGCACCTCGACTGGGCGGACGCCTGGGACATCACCAGCCGGGCCCTCTCCTACACGAACCACACCCTGCTGCCGGAGGCCCTGGAGAAATGGGGCGTGGATCTGTTCAGCAACCTGCTGCCCCGCCACTACGAACTGATCTGCGAGATCAACCGTCGCTTCCTGCAGCAGGTTCGGCTGAAGTACCCGGGCAATGACCAGATCCTGCGCAAGGTGTCGATCATCGATGAGGAGGGCCGCAAGACGGTGCGCATGGCCCACCTGGCCACGATCGCCAGCCACCATGTGAACGGGGTGGCCGCCCTGCACAGCGACCTTGTGAAGAGCGAGCTGTTCCCCGAATTCGCGGCGCTGTGGCCCGAGAAGTTCACCAATGTCACCAATGGCGTCACGCCACGCCGTTGGGTGGCCCTGGCCAACCCACGCCTTTCGGCCCTGCTGGATGAGGCGGTGGGTCCAGGCTGGGTCAGCGACCTCGACCAGCTGCACCAGCTGGAGCGCTTCGCAGGCGATGGCGGCTTCCTGGAGCGCTGGGAGAGCACCAAGCTCAACGTGAAGCAGCACCTGAGCAACTACATCCATCGCCACACCGGCGTGGCGGTGGATCCGCAGTCGCTGTTCGATGTGCAGGTGAAGCGCATCCATGAATACAAGCGCCAACACCTCAATGCCCTGCAGGTGGTAGCGCAGTACTTGCGCATCAAGAGCGGCGACACCGCCGGCATGGCGCCGCGCACGGTGATCTTTGGCGGCAAGGCGGCGCCGGGCTACGCGATGGCCAAGCTGATCATCCGCTTTATCAATGGCGTGGCCGACATGGTGAACGCCGATCCCGCCACCGAAGGCCTGCTGAAGGTGGTGTTCCTCGCCGACTACAACGTGAAGCTGGGCGAGCGGGTCTATCCGGCGGCGGATCTCTCCGAGCAGATCTCCACCGCCGGCATGGAGGCCTCCGGCACGGGCAACATGAAATTCGCGATGAATGGCGCCCTCACGATCGGCACCCTCGATGGGGCGAATGTGGAGATCCGCGAGCAGGTGGGTGCCGAAAACTTCTTCCTGTTCGGCAAGACCACGGCCGAGATCGCGACGCTGCAGAAGGAGGGCTACCGGCCCTGGGAACTGATTCCGGGCCTGGAGCCGATGCCCGAGGTGCTGCGGCTGATTGAGCAGGGCCACTTCAGCAATGGCGATGGCGAGATGTACCGGCCGCTGCTGCAGAACCTCACCGGCGACGACCGCTTCTATGTGCTGGCCGACTTCGCCGACTATCTGCGGGCCCAGGCAGAGGTGGGCCAAGCATGGACCGACCGGGGCCGCTGGAACCGGATGTCGCTGCTGAACACCGCGCGCACCGGCTTCTTCTCCTCCGATCGCTCGATCCGCGACTATGCGAGCCGGATCTGGAAGGCGGAGCCGTTCCCGGTCACGATCACCTGCGAGCTCGACGAGTGATGGAGAGTGCCATGGGATCTCAACCCACGGAATCCTTGAATCCCTGCCCTCGCCGTCCCTAGGTTCGGCTCGGCGCGTGGTTCAGCCCCGGTCGGGCAGATCGGGGGTCTGGTGCAGGAGGCGGTTGAGCCTCAGCCGATCGGCATTGAGCGGATCGGGGGCTAGTTCACCGGCCACCTCGCGGAACTTCTGCTCCACCTCATCGGGCACCCGCACATCAAAGATGCGCTCCATCAGCACCTCGATGGAAAAGAGGTGGGCGTTGATGTTCTCCAGGTCAGCCATCGCCTGCTGCATGGCATCCGGCTCGGCTCCAGAGGCGGAGGCTGCCACACCCCGTCCACTATCAGAAGCTGGAGCGCCGGCGGCCCGAGCCCCCTCCGGGGCGGGGGGCTCAGCATCGCCATACTGCTTCTGAAGCTCCTCCAGCACCCGTCCCGCCAGGGTGCGGAAGGATTGGAGGGAGGCCCAGTTGAGCTCCTGCTGTTGCCTGAGACTGGAGTTCTCCCGGATCAGCCGGTCGTGTTCTCGATAGAACCGCTGGCAATCAGGGCATTGGCAGGGCTCTTCAGGCACCGCTTCCCTTCTGTGCGTTGGTTCCCATCATGGCACTGAACCCGATGGGCTGGTACCGCCGGGCTAGAAACCTCTGGCCTCCAGGGAACCCCGTTGATGACCATCGCCTGAACGTGGCATCCTCGGCTCGATGAGGCATCCGCCCCCTCCCCGTGGTCGCCAGCGACAAACTCTTCTACTGGCTGTTCCAGCAGCACGCGGAGCGCCTCCAGCCCCTGGTGGCAACGCTGCTGCCGCGGATGGAGGGGTATGTGTTCAGCGCGCCGGTGCTGAAGGAACGGGAATACCGGCTTGATGGTCTGTTTCAGCCTCCGGCTGATCAGACCGAATGGCC
>BJHE01000081.1:0-2950 GCA_014191755.1 Cyanobium sp. | reverse complement strand
TCATTGGCAGGTGGTGGTGATCTGCCCTTCCCGCCTGCTCAACTTCGGCGACCCCACGCCGGTGCAGGAGTTTGTGGAGCGGCGGGTGGTGTGGATTGAACTAGCCCCCGAGCGATTACCGCCAACGGCGCCACCCTTGCAGCGAGCGTTGGGGATGCTGCTGCTTCCGGAAGATCAGTTGCCCGCCTGGTCAGAGGCGATCCGCAGCCAGGCCGCCGGCACCAGTTTGGCCACCGAGATCGATGATGTGATCGCAGCTATCCTGGTGGCACGCTTTAGCGGCCGCACCATCCCCGAGATCTGCGCCATGGGTGGGATCACCGTCGACGACTTCACGAGCAGCGTGGCTTACCGCGAGATCTTCGGGCTGGGCCGCCAAGAAGGCCGCCAAGAGGGCCGCCAGGAAGGCCGCCAGGCAGAAGCCGCCGCCCTCACCCTGCGCCAGCTGCAACGCCGCTGCGGCACCCTCAGCTCGGCTCAACAGTCCCGCATCCAGGGCCTGCCCCTGGGCAATCTCGAAGCCTTGGCCGATGCCCTGCTCGATTTCGATGGGCCGGAAGACCTCAACGCCTGGCTGAGCCTCCACGCCAGCTGAGCCCCTCACGCTTCAGCGGCCGCACCGTGTTCCGTTCCCGAGACCTGCGCCAGGGCTGCAAGCCGATTTTGGATTGCGCGGCAGGCCTGGCGGCCCATCCGCCTGTCCTTGGAACCTTCCAAGGCAGCCCGCAACCTGGCGGAGCTACTCGCAGCCGCTGGCATCTCGCCACCCACAAGGCCTCCTGCCCTCCGATCAGCCAGCCCACAGCCGCCGAGCCCCGGCCTGCCCCCTCCGCCTACACCCCGTGCCGCAGCACCCCTGTGCAACCACACCTTGCAACGGCTGCACCCAGGCCAGCGCCGCTGGTTGTTTTGCAGAGGATCCGGTTGCTTAGCAGAGGATGTTGCTCACGGCAGATCGGCATCCCCGCAGGCCCACCCGGTGTATCTTTTACAAAGTGTGTTGGGGCGCGCCCAGGGCCCCACCTCCCCAGGTAGCATCACCTACGGCCTAGTCTCGTTTCACAAGCCACTCCGCCGGCCCAGCTGCCCGAGGCCTAACAGGTTTTCGGCTGGTTGGTGGACATCCTGCTGATCAAACCTTTCTGCTTGTTGCTTCTGGCCTTTGTGTGGCAGGCGTCGGTGGGGTTCCGCAGACCTTCCTGCACCCTTTTCATCCTGGCTCATCAATACAGGTTGTAGCTTTGCCGAAAAGATCAATTCTCCCAATCCTTCGCACAAAAATTTACCCTCTCTCTAGTATCCTTTAGCCAACTCTTCGTCGTTTTCGATGCCGCGCTCCGGTAACCCCGATGATTACGGCCGATCCCCGGAGCCCGAGGACCCGAATTTTCGCGGCCAGGAGTCTTCTCGCCGCTCCGGTGTTGGCAGGCGCATCCAGGATCTAGCCGATCCGCTCAAGTGGATCGGCATCAGCTTGCTGGGTACTTATGTGGCAACGGCGGTTGCTGCTGCGCTGCCGGTCAAGTTGATGGATCCGATCTGGATCAACAGGATCTGCGGCAGCATTCGAGGCGGCGTGAGCTTTCCGCTCATCGCGATGGCGCTGATCATGATCGGCGCTTACCTCCAGCGCACGGGTAAGGAACCCCCGATGGTCACTAATTTCAGACGACTCTGCAGTTGGGCGGCACTGGGCTTTTTGTTGATGATTCCCTTACAGAGCTGGGCTGGGCAGAAGTTGATCAATTTGGCCGTACAGAACCAGCAAGCCAGGATTCAACCTGCTCAAACGGCCCTAAGGGCTGTCTATGCTGCCACCAATGCCGAGGAGCTGTTGAATGCGATCCGGATCATTCCTGGGGCCCCGCCCAAAATTGGCGGCCGCTTCGATGAGCCGGTGCCGAAGGTGCGGGAGCGGCTGATCAGCGAAATCGAGCCCCAGGTGCTCAAACAGAAGGAGCAGCTCAAGCAGGTGACTGGCGAAATACGTCGCGACAGCATCATTAACATCGTCAAGGATGGATTTGTTGCTTTATTCAGCGCCTTAGCATTTTCAGCTATTGGCCGCTCTAAACCTAATAAGCCCACGTTTTTGCAGAGACTTTTCGGCACGCCTCGCACTCCCGAAATGGAAGAGCTTGCTAATCTTTTTGATGAGAGCGAACAAATCTAAGCTTTTCATGGTTATACAATTATTCCTATATACCTCCAGCTCACTGGGAGCCAATTTCTTTTTGGGCCATTCCAATCGAGTGGCCCGCTGAAGAAGAAGGCGGACAAAACCGCTAAATTCTCCGCAATTCCACTCGTATTAGCATGGCACAAGCTTTGTGGGGAGACCCCAGCCTTCGTTTCACGGCGAGACCCTTGTCTCGATCAGTGCCCCATGGGAGATCCGGAGCTGAGGGTGCGCGAACGGCTGATCAGCGAGATAGAACCTTTGGCGCTCCAGCTAAAGCCCATCCTGCTGCAGCCTGCTGCAGAACTTTGTCTCGATCCGCTGACAACCCCTCGCGTATCAAGGCTGCTGTCCTGAAACAGACCCTTTGTGCTAGGCTTAGACAGCCAATGGATGTGGCTGAGGCTCAGTCCTCATTAATACCACCAACCATCCCGCCACATTTCCCCAATGACCAAAAAACTTTCTGTTGCCGGCTTTGTCGTAGCAGCAGTTGCTTCTTCGGCTTTTGCCATAGGTGCTGCTCCCTCAAGGGCTGCATGTTTGTCCTTCTCAGCTGTCACAACATGTGCAACATTTGACAACACCGGCTCCGCTTTCCAAGAGGTTGTCGATAAAGCTTACACAGACACTCAGTTTGTTGCCAACAACAGACTTGATGAAATTAAATTCACCCAAAACGGTGGATTTACTGCAGGTTTGCCTATTGTTTTGAATAATATCGAGTATTTCAATGGTACCAGTTGGACTACTGCTGGTCTTTCTCAAACA
>BJHE01000080.1:11775-13306 GCA_014191755.1 Cyanobium sp. | reverse complement strand
GGGGCTTCGGCCACGAAGTGGGTGAGCGCTCCGACCATCGTGGTGTGGGGCAGGGTAATGGGATCAAGTCCCCGGGCCAGGCGGGCCGCGTTGGTGCCGGCCAGCCAGCCACCGGCCACCGCCGCTGCATAGCCCTCGGTGCCGGTGATCTGGCCAGCGGCCAGCAGGGAGGGGCGCTGGCGGAACTGGAGCGTGGCCTCCAGTAGCTGGGGGGACTCCAGGAAGGTGTTGCGGTGCATCACGCCGAAGCGCACGAATTGGGCATTCTCCAGGCCCGGGATCAGGCGCAGCACCCGTTTCTGCTCGCCCCACTTCAGGTTGGTCTGGAAGCCCACCAGGTTCCATAGGCGACCATCGCGATCTTCCTGGCGCAGCTGCACCACGGCATAGGCGCGGTTGGCGCGGCGCACCTCGCGGTCGTTCACGTCGCCCCAGCGGGGATCCCAGAGGCCGATCGGCTTGAGAGGGCCGTAGCGCATGGTGTCTTCACCGCGGCGGGCCAGCTCCTCGATCGGCAGGCAGCCCTCAAAGAAGTGGGCCGACTCGGCCTCGAAGTCCTTGAGATCCGCCTGCTCGGCTTCCAGCAGGGCCTGGCGGAAGGCCAGATACTGCTCCCGGTCCATCGGGCAGTTGATGTAGTCGGCGTCGCCCTTGTCGTAGCGGGAGGCGCGGAAGGCCACTCCCAGATCAATCGATTCCCCCTCCACGATCGGGCTGGCGGCATCAAAGAAGTGGCAGTCATCGCGGCCGGTGAAGCTGCGCAGCTGCTCCGCCAGCGCATCGGCGGTGAGGGGCCCGGTGGCCAGAACAGTGATCTGATGCGGGCCGGGCAGCTCGCTCTGCTCGCGGCGCTCCACCGTGACCAGGGGATGCGCTTCAAGGGCGGCGGTGAGTGCGGCGCTGTAGCGGCCCCGGTCCACCGCCAGGGCGCCACCGGCAGGCACGGCGTGCTGATCGGCGGTGCCGATCACCAGGGACCCCAGACGCCGTAGCTCCTCCTGGAGCAGCCCGGCGGCCCGGTCGCTGCTGAGGGCCCCGAAGCTGTTGCTGCAGACCAGCTCGGCGAACTCGCCGCTGTGGTGGGCGGGGGAGCGACGCACCGGCCGCATCTCCACCAGCCTCACCCGCACGCCGGACTGGGCCACCTGCCAGGCAGCCTCGGTGCCCGCCAGGCCGGCACCGATCACCAGCACCTCAGGTTCTGATCCGCCGATCTGATTGCCGGAACCTCGATCCCCGCGGACTAGAGCATCCTGCCTTGTGAACTCAAGGAGAGCCGCAGCGGTGATATCGGCCGTGGAAGTCACCACACGGATAGGGGCAGAGTGACTTCACGCTAGGGGTGAGGTGCTGGGCAACCAGTGGATTGCCCAATTCCCGTCAACGTTGTGGTGGTTGCTCAGGCAAACGTCCCTGAGGTCTTGGCAGCTCCGAGCGGTCCTAATCGAAAGCCCCGTAGGGGCCCCAAGCGTCAGGCGGCCCGCTTGATGAAGAGCTGCAACTGGCCCACGGCGGCACGGCCGATGTGGAA
>BJHE01000080.1:0-11383 GCA_014191755.1 Cyanobium sp. | reverse complement strand
CGCGACAGTGATCGGAAGCTTCCCTGCATTGCCGATCCTGCCGCTGAGCCCCCAAGCGGCCAGGCCTGATCAGGCTCCTGAGGCGCCGGAGAGCTGCCGACCCTCCCGAGCGGCATGGGCCATGGCCAGTTGCCGGTAGCGCCGCGCGTGTTGGCGCTGTGCCTCGATCGCCTCGGCGGCCAGTTCCCGTTTCGATTGGGCCGGCGCCCCCATCACCAGGGTTCCCGGCGGCACATCACGGGTCACCACCGAACCCGCCGCCACCAGCGCCCCCGACCCCACCGTGACGCCATTGAGCACCACCGCCCCGATGCCGATCAGGCAGCCGTCCTCCAGGGTGGCGCCATGGATCACCGCTCGGTGGCCGATGGTCACATCGGCGCCGATCAACACCGGTTGGCCCGGATCCCCATGCAGCACCGCGCCGTCCTGCACGTTGCTGCCCTCCCCCACCACGATCGGGCAGAGGTCGGCCCGGGCCACCGCCGTGGGCCAAAGGCTGGCCCCCGCCGCCAGGCGCACATCGCCAATCAGCACCGCCGAGGCCGCCACCCAGGCTTCGGGGTGCACCACGGGCTCCCCCCAGGCCGCCATCACGTCCGTCTCAAGGGGATGTTTCATTCAAGCGCAGGGGATTTCGGGCCATTCTTATGGCGCTGAGAGATCCACCTCCCCCCTGGGCCAGCTAACCCCGGCCGACCCGGGAGCGGCACCCCAGCGCCCCCCACAGGTCCAGGAGCTCCCCACCGGCCTCCTTCTGCCGCAGGCAGGCAGCCCCCGCCACCTGGCGGACGGTGGCGAGGGCGACCCTCCGGGTGATACGTTCGCTTCAGCACTGGATGACGTTCCGGACGCCGGCACCAGCCGGACCTCCAGCCTCCGTCCCCCAGGCCCTTCGGGTCGCTAGCTCAGCGGTAGAGCACTCGGCTTTTAACCGATTGGTCCTGAGTTCGAATCTCAGGCGACCCATTCCAGACACAGCCTGAATTCTGGCTCAAAAGCCAGTTGGGGCAAGGCTTTTGGAGCGGCTAGTCCAGCGCGGCAGCTGTACCAGTCCGTAGCCAGGCGACCCCGTGCGTAGCGGTTTTGAGGAACAAAGTTCCTCACGCTTTGGCGAGACTTTGGCGTCGAGACCGCCCTCCTGCCATGCGTGCCAAGGACACGTTCAGTCAGGCCCAGCTGCGCCTCCAGGCTGCGGGCTGCCGCTACCGGATCAAGCAGGCCTCCAGAAGCCCCTACATCCAGGTGTACGACACCCTGCCGCCCAGGCGCCAACAGGCCGCCCGCGCCTTCCGGCTGGATGACGACCAGGCAGCGCAACCACTGACGGCAGGATGAAAACCGGCTGGTGCAGGGGTACGCCCTCAGGAGTTGCCATGGCTCCGATCCCCATCTCCCGGCTGCAGCCCTCCCGCGACGAGGCGATCGAGGAGTGGCCCTGGCTCGATCAGGAGGTGCTCCGCACAAGCCGGAGCCGCCAGGTCTGCATGACCTGCCACTTCTTCCGGCATCACCCCGGCCCCAACTGCATCCCCCTGCTCACCTGCCATCTGCATCAGGGGCTGATCGCCCATGGTGAGCACCTCACCCACCGTTGCAGCGGCTGGACAGAAGACCTGCACCGCGATCGGGGCTGGGCTCCTGAGGTGGCTTGAGCGGTGGAGCCAGCAACCGGCCGCCGCTGTCGCCCAAGGAGGCCTGGCTCAGCGATGGCCGCCAGGTTCTGCACTTCCGGCCCAGCCGCTGGGATCGATGGAGTCAGCAGCTGGAGGTCACGGTGGGGGAGCTGCTGCCGGATCAGCCCGTTCCTCTCCTGAAACGCCGGCTGGAGCTCAGTCGGGAAGAGGCCCTCAAGCTCTGGGGTGAGAAACGTAAGGCGGGCTGGGCGCCCTGCAGCCCCCAGTGGTGATCACCAGCAATGCCAATACCGATTGATCCCCACCAAACCGAACTCAGAACCGATGGCCACCTCCTTGCCGATCAGCAGTAGCCACAAGCCACGGCGTTATCGCCTGGTGGATCACCATGGCCAACCCCACCTTGAGCTCGATGAGCACTTCGACTCAATCGAGGAGGCCTGGTCGTTCGCGATCCGCTGGTGGCATCAGCAACAGCCAACTGGCGAACCGGCCAGCCAGTTGGGCTTGGTTAGGAGGTGAGCACCGAAAGCGACAGCTGGCGCGCCCTTCGGCAGCTGCAAGGCAGAACCTTGCAAAGGTGAGCCCGCAGGCCACTCACGCCGTGCGTAGGGTCATCGAAAACCCTGGAGTCTGAGCCATAGTTGATTGTGGCGCATGTTAGGCATTACAGAATAATCAATTACCGCAGGCGCCAAGCGACTATGATCTTGGCCTTCAATTAGAGGAATGATTAGAATGATTGTCGGCGTGTTGGGCATGAAGCAAAAAAAAATGTAGCGGAGCTGGGATTCGATCCCTCCCCCTGCGTTGATGGCCCTCTCGGGTACATGTTTGCTAGAAACTCGGCTCAGGATCCAACTGCAACCAGATTGAACTGGTTCAGGCTCCGCAGGAAAAGGGGCGAATCCGTACGCTTTGAAGTCGAGTTGTTTTCAGTCATAAGACATTCCTCAGGATTGATTTTGGGAAAATCAGAGCCAAGAGTCAGCAACCCGAGCTTGAGTTCTAGGTTAACGTGCACCCCATGAGACTCCATTAAGTGGATAAACGTGGCTGTTATGGCAAGCCGTACCAGCCACGTTAAGGCCCGCATGGTCTATTCAGCTTAACACCATCTCTTTCCTATGTCAATCGGGAAGGTCGCCAAGGTCTACAGGCCTCATGGCCAACTCAGTGCCTTCGGGGAGGGACAAATTATGATCATTGTATTGGTGAGTTTTGTCGGAGATTGGTCTTGCTGCAAAGTTGCGCCTTGTGGTAACAATCGGGAGCAGGCACTTCTATCGATTCTCAAGCGAGTCGCTGTCCATGGGGACACTTTCAGCACTCTGGCAATGGCCGTCATCCGGTATGTGTATGGCTTGGGACTGTTCAGCGAGTAGTTAGAGGTCACGAGCGTTTGCAGAACTCCCTCACCCCGCCAGTACCGGCTCCACCCACTCCAACGGCGCCGCCACCGGGCTTGCCAGCGGCGATAGCGCACGCCAGTACCCCCGTTGCCAGCCGGTAGCGATGCCAGCGTCTCCCGGCTGGCGCTGCAGCTGGTAGTCCCTGCCAAGCCATACCGGTGGCTTCACGTTGTCGGAGGAGGGGCTGGCCTTCTTGGCGCCGCCCCCGAATCCCTTGGCGCCAGGCGGCGACGGGATCTCGCCCTCACTGACAAGGCTCTTGGCATAGAGCTGCACCAGCAGGGCATGGACGCAGAGCTGCTCCATGCGGGATGAGGTGCCTTTGACGCCATCGGCATCCCAGTCCCAGAGCGTTGGGCTGAAGTCGGTGTGCGCCGGCTGCTGCGCCTTGGTCGATGGGTCGAGCACGTTGCTGGCCAGGTAGGTGGAGCCGTCTTCCCCCAGGCCGATGCAGGCCAGGCCGCCACCGGCCAGCTCGAAGTTGTCCGGCAGCCAACCCTCCATCGCCCGCACCTCGGCCACCACCACCGAACGGATCTCGGGGCCTTCCTCGCCATACAGGGTGCCCTTGGGCAGCAGCAGGCGGAAGCAGCTGATGTCGCGGGGCAGATCAGGGGTGAGCGTGGGCTGCTCGGTCTGCAGGAATGCCTGGGCCAGGGCCGGCGACAGGAAGCGGGGCTCGGCAGCGAGGGTGCTTCCCAGATGGAAGCAAGATCCAGGCTCGATCCGATTCAGCAACGACGATCCGCCTGCGGGTGAAGAAGGAAGGATGCTTCGGTGCCGCTGGGGTTGGCCTGGGGCCAGCCCTGGCTTCTCTGAGTTTCTGCCTTCCGCCAACCAGGCATTGGCAGTTCCTGACCTTCATGGGCTGCTCAGGCCGGCGATGCCGCGCAGCGTCTCCAACAGGTCCGGCAGTCGTTGCTGGCTGGCCTGATCCGGTGGGAGGAAGGCAGGAAGGGCCTCCAGGAAGGCTGAGGTGTTCAACAGCTCCAGGAACTGTGCCGCCAGATCATTCCTCAGCTCAGGCGGGCTGAGCCTGCATTCCTCGAGCAGCGAGGCACGGCCATCGACCACGGCCATCAGGTCCTCCAGGTCGTGACTGAAAAGGAAATCGCCCTGGCCGCGACCGCGAAAGGCCTCCAGCTTGGTGGCCAGGAACACAGGTGCGGTGACGATCCGAACTGAACGGCCACTCGGCAGCTCCTGTGGCTGGGCGGTATCCAGAGCGAGGGGGTACCAGCGATTGGAGAAGCCCAGGATCTCGCCTTGGGTTGGCATCAGATCGAGCACGAGGTCGTCTGCGCACCAGCGGCAGAGGGGTGCCCCTGGCCTGCTGTCCTCCTGGAAGCCCCGCTGCCGCAGTTGGCTCCCCAGCTGGTGGTAATCGCTCCTGGCGATCACGCGGCAGATCACATCCACATCCTGGGTGGGCCGGATCTCCGGCATCGCCGGATCCGTGATCAACACACCAGCCACGGCCCCGCCGACAAACACCAGTTGCTCGAGCAGCGCCTCGCCCAACTGCTCAGCGGCCCGCTCCAGCAGGGCGACATTGGGGTCGTTGGGGTTCATGGCTGCAGCCGTTCCTCCAATAACGTCAGGGCCAGGGCCTGTTCACGGGCGCTGCCGCCGCGCACCGCATCGAACAGGGCCAACAGCTCCCCCAGGGCCGGGTTGCGCTCCGCTGCCTCGGGAACACTCGGGTAGAGCGGGTGGAAGGCGATGCCGCGGGCTGTTCCCTTCTTCCACGGCCACACCGGTGGTGGGTCGCTGCCCGGCCTGATCTGCTCGTTGAGGGGAGAGGCGGCGTAGCCGGTGGGTACGCCGCGGCTGAGCCCGCCCTGCGTTGCGGGAAAGCAGTAGCGGGCACCGTGCTGCACGAAGGCTCTCAGGGCGACGCGAACAACCGCGGGCTTGCCAGCCCCATCCTTGATCGCCAGCTTGGCGGCCACGGCACGCTCCACGGCCGCATGGGCCTCCGAGGCCGTCAGGCCCAGCTCAGCGCCGAGGGCTGCATAGGTGGGCGCGGGACCTGGATCCAGGGCCAGGCGCAGCAGCACCACCAGATCCTGCGGGCGCAGGACAAGCTGCGGGTTGGAGGGTGAACGAGCCATGACCCGATCAGCATTCGCCATTTGCGAATAGCGAATCTAGCCCGCCAGCGAAACGATTACCGCCCTACTGGAGTCCGGCCGTTACGACGAGGCGATCCCCCTGCTGCGCACACGGCTGCAGCTTGAGCCCGAGCACGTGGAGAGCCTCTACAACCTGGGCATGGTCTACAGCGACCGGATGCAGCTCCCCGAAGCCCGCCAGCTCTTGAGTCGGGCCGTGGAGCTGGATCCCGGCCACGCCAACGGACAGGTGGCCCTGGGGATCGCGGCCCTGCGGGATAACGATCCCGACGGTGCCCAGGGCCCGCTGGAGAAGGCGGTGGTGCTGGCGCCCCGCAATCCCTTTGCGCTCCGCGCTCTTGGCCAGCTGCTGCTGATGAAGGACTACGTCTCGGCTGCCTTGCCCCACCTACGGGCTGCAGCGACCGTGGCCCCGGACGATCCGATCAACCTGTTCACCTACGCCCAGTGCCTGCTCGCCATCGAGGGCGAATCCCACGAGACGGAAGCTGGTGAGCTGTTCAAAAGGGCCCTACGGCTGGCCCCGGTGGGGGAGCTGGCCGAGAAGATCAAGATCCAGCAGCGCCGCCTCGCCGAGCGGGTGATGCGCGCCAATGCCCAGAGCATGCCCCGCTTGGATGCGGTGATGCACCTCAGCAGCGCCCTGGAGGCCTACCGCGAGCTGGACCCCGAGGGCCAGAAGCAGCTGATGGCGGAGGCGGGAGCGGTGGGGCAAAAGGGCCTATCGATCAACAACCCCGAGCAGATCCACCATCTCCAGCACTACCGAGGTGGCAACAACGTCTCTGCCCTGCAGGTGGTTTGCATCCTCTATGTGGGGGTGCAGCTGCTGCTGCCTGGGTAGAATGCGGGGATGAACTTCGCTCGGGAGTATGAGCTGGCGAAGGGGATGGCTGGGGCAGGAGGCGATGGGGCACGAAACGGCTGATGCCTGATGAGGACTCAGGGCTGGGGATCGGGGCGGAGTACGAGGAGGCGCTGCGGCTGCATGGGCGGTAGCCCAAAACAATGCACGAACTGCATAGTTTTGGCATGGCCGGATGGTGGCGGGAGAAGCCAGGCTGCGCCTGGGCTGCGCTGGCGGCAGACTGGTGCAATATTCCCCTGTCCCTTATGCCGGACCAGCCGCGGCAGGCGCTGCCGCAATGAACAAGGTTCCGCCTGCTCCCTCCCTCAGTAAGGGTTGCGTGGTCCACTGCCGCAGCCACCACCACTTGGTCGAGGAGGTCGTGCTGCCAGAAGAGAAAGGCCGAGACACCGTGGTGCGGCTGGCCTGCCTGGATGACGACGCCAACGGTCAGATCACGGAGGTGTTCTGGGAGCGTGAGGTGGATGCACGGATCCTGGGCCAGAGCACCTGGGAGACGATCGGCCAGCGGGGCTTCGATGACCCGCAAGTGTTCTCCAGCTACCTGCACACGCTGCAGTGGAACTGCGTGACAGCCACCGACCCGGGTCTGTTCCAATCGCCGCTGCGGGCGGGGATCGATGTGAAGCCTTACCAGCTAGAGCCGCTACGCAAGGCCCTGCGGATGCCGCGGGTGGCTCTGTTCATTGCCGACGACGTTGGCCTTGGCAAGACGATCGAAGCCGGGCTGATCATGCGCGAGCTGCTGTTGCGTCAGAAGGCGCAGCGCGTGGTGGTGGTGGCCCCGCCGTCGGTGGTGCTGCAGTGGCAGGGTGAAATGGAGAGCCGCTTCGGCTTGCCCTTCCAGGTGATGAACCGGGAGTACGTGTCGCGGATGCGGCGAGAGCGTGGCTGGGGCATCAACCCCTGGGCCACCCATACCCGCTTCATCCTCAGCCAGGCGCTGGTACGCAATGAGGACTACGCCGGGGCCCTGCGCGATTGGCTTGGGGATGGCGAGAGGGCCCTGCTGATCCTCGATGAGGCCCACAATGCGGCCCCCGCCAGTGGCTCCAAGATTGCGGTCGACTCCAAGCTCACCCGGGCCATCCGCGGACTGGCCCTCTGCTTCGAGCACAAGCTGTTCCTCTCAGCCACGCCCCACAACGGCCACAGCAACAGCTTCTCCGCCCTGCTGGAAATCCTTGACCCCACCCGCTTCTGCCGCGGAGTGGCAGTGCGCAACAAGGCCGACCTGGAGCCCGTGTTGGTGAGGCGCCTCAAGGAAGACCTGCGCCGGATCGGCGAGGAGCTGCCCAAGCGCGAAGTGGTGCCCGTGGTGCTGGAGGGCCTAGATCCCTCTACACCTGAGCTGGAGTTGGCACGCCTGCTCAAGGCCTACCGCACCCTGCGGGATCAGCGGCTCAAGGGAGCGAGTAGCAAACAACGTGCCGCCGAACTGCTGGTCGTTACCAACCTCCAGAAACGTCTTCTTAGCTCGATCGAAGGCTTCCACCGCACCCTGGGCGTGCATTGCGACACCCTGCGGCGGCGGGATGCCGGCGAGCGCCTGCGCACGGCCCGAGATCCCCAGCAGCTGAAGCTGCTGCAGCAAGGCATCGACGGCGACGACGAACGCGCCGAGGCCGATGAAGACAGTGTGGAACGGGAAGCCGAGCAAGAGCATCGGCTGGCTGTGGCCACGACCGAACTGAGCGCAGGCCCAGAGGAGTGGGCGCTGCTCAAGGACATGCAGCGCATCAGCGAGCGCGCCCGGTATGAGCCCGATGCTCGAATCCACTACCTGCGCCGCTGGATCCAGCAGCACCTCTGCCCTGATCTCGGGCAGGAGGGGGCCAAGTGGAACGGCGAGCGCCTGCTGATCTTTACCGAATACGCCGACACCAAGCGCTGGCTAAAGGAGCAGATCGAATCGTTGATCGCCGGCAGCGACCGGGAACGGGAACGCATCGCCACCTTCCATGGCGGCATCGGCGATGAGAAACGGGAAGCCCTCAAGCGCAGCTTCAACAGCCCGCCGGAGCTGGACACGCTGCGCATTCTGATCGCCACCGATGCGGCCCGGGAAGGGGTGAACCTGCAGAACCACTGTCGTTACCTCTTCCACTTCGACGTGCCCTGGAACCCCGGGCGGATGGAACAGCGCAACGGCCGCATCGACCGGACCCTGCAGCGTGCGCCCGAGGTGTTCTGCCATTACTTCGTGCTGGCGGATCGCGATGAAGACCGGGTGCTCGATGTGCTGGTGAAGAAAACGGAGGAGATCCGCAAGACCCTGGGTTCCCTGCCGCCGGTGGTGGTGGGGCGGCTGAATGAGCTGTTGGCCAAGGGGATCAATCCCACCGCCATTCAGGAAGTCATCGATCAGATCCAGGGGGTGGATCAGGAGGAGGGCTACAAACGCCGCCAGGCTTTGGTCAACCTGGAGCTGGAAGACAACAGCCGTGAGCGAGAAGACGAGCTCCGCCAGCAGGTGGCTCGCCTGGAGAAGGCGTTGCAGAAGTCGGAAGACTGGCTCCACTTCAGCAGCGATCTCTTCCGCGATGCACTCAACACCAGCCTGCGTGTGAGCGCCCAGGGGAGCGGAGCAGGGAATGAATCAGTGCCGCAGCTGAAACCCAGGGATCCCGCGGCGGCCAAGGCTGATCCCGAGCGGGCCGAATGGATCTTCCCGGCAGCGGACGAACTGCCCGGCGGCGAGCAGAGCTGGGGGGATGTGCTGGATGCGTTGCGGCGCCCACGCCAGCCCGGCGAAAAGCTCTGGGAATGGCGACGCAACACGGCGCCACAGCCGGTGGTGTTCAAGGACCCCAAGGAGGTGAATGCCGACCGGGTGCACCTTCATCTGGAGCACCCCCTGGTGCAGCGGCTGCTCAACCGCTTCCTTGTGCGGGGGTTCCAGGGCGAGGAACTCAGCCGGGCCGCGGTGATTGCCACCCATGACGACACCGCCAAGCTGATCCTGCTAGCCCGCCTGTCGCTCTATGGCCATGGCGCTGCTCGGTTGCACGATGAAGTGCTGGAGCTGGTGGCCGAATGGGATCCAGCGGATCCGACCAGACGGCTGCGGGTGCTGAACGCCACCAAGACCGACATGGCCCTGGCCGACCTGGAAACCAGCCTGCGCGAACGCTTGCCAGCGGTGGAGGAAACCATCCAGCACCAGCTGCGGGTCGCGCTGCCTGCGGATGTGGCCCAACTCAAGGACCGGCTTGAATCCCTGGCCGCCGATCGGGCTGAGCGCGCCAAGGGTCAGCTAAGCAAGCGCGCCGACGATGAGGCCAACGCCTTCGTGAAGGTTCTGGAGGAGCAGCGAGAGCGGATCCTCAAGACCCGCACCAAGCACGACAGCGAGTTTGAGCAGCTGGCCTTCGGCTTTGCCGACCACGAGCTGCGCCAGCTGCGCGACAACCGCTCCTACTGGGACAAACGGCTGGCACGGATCGAGCGGGATCTGGAGCTGGAGCCGGCAGTGATCCGACGCACCTTTGAGGTGGCCACGGCTCCGAGGATCGAGCCCGCCGGCGCGATTGTGCTCTGGCCGCTGCAGGTGGCGCCATGACGAACCCCAGCTCCACCCTCGCCCCCCTCGTGACCCGAGAAGCGCTGAACGCTTTCACCCAGCGGCTGGTGGAGCACTTTGCCCCTGAACAGATCATCTTGTTCGGCTCCCAGGCCCGTGGCGAGGCCCGCTGGGATTCCGATGCCGACCTGCTGGTGGTGATGCCTTTTGAGGGCAAACCGCGGGAGACAGTGGAGGCCCTGCTCGCAGCCGGCGCCGCCGATTTTCCGCTGGATCTGCATCTGCGGCGACCCGAGGAAATCCCACCCCGCTATAGCTGGGGTGATCCCTATCTCCGCGAGGCATTGGATCACGGTGAGCTGCTGCATGGGGAGCTGGAGCGCAGCACGCTCGAACGTCCCGGCGCTGCCATCCCAATGCGCAATCCGGTGGTAGATGAATGGATCGCACGCGCCGAACGGCACTGGCGCCTGGCAACGCTTCTGCCTGATCTGCCTTGCGGCTATCTGAGCGGCCTGTTCCTGATCCAGCGCTGCTTGGAAACCTATCTGCGCGCCGTCCTGATTGCCCAGGACATCCCCTCACGCAAGTGCCGTGATCTGTGGGAACTCAGCAACCGGATGGCAGGCTCAATCCCAGGCTGGCAGCCCGAACCCGCCACGCTGATCACCCTCACCCAAGCGGCCCAGGCCTATCTCGATCCTGGCGAGGGCGATCCAGAGCCCATTCAGGACACAGCCTGGGCGCTGGCCGAGGCGGGGCCACTACGCGACTGCTTGCGCCATTGGCTCGACAGCCTGGAATCGCACACGCAGGCAGCTGTTCTTCAAGAGGTGGCCTGATGCAGCGATTGCGCCACATCGGGAAACGCCGTCAGGATGGCGCGATCTTCTGTGATCAGCGGTACGGCCAAATGCTGGGCGACAGAGACGAACTCACAGTCATAAGCGCTGCAGTGACTGCTGCTCACCAGCTGCAGCACATGCTCGGTGCTGACCTTTTCTTCATGGGCCGAGAGGATCGCCTCAGCCTCCTGCATCAACACCAGGGCCTTGGGGAAAGGCAAGAGATCACGCCGCAGGTAACCCGTGAGGACATTGCGAAACTCGCTGCGCCACAGCGGTGGGGCCGCCCATTGACGGTGATGCCGCCGGAGGACCTCCGCCTGTTCCGTTCTGGGGCCACGCAACAGCAGGTAAG
Source organism: Cyanobium sp. (assembly GCA_014191755.1). Taxonomy (GTDB): domain Bacteria; phylum Cyanobacteriota; class Cyanobacteriia; order PCC-6307; family Cyanobiaceae; genus Cyanobium. The sequence goes on along the minus strand of BJHE01000080.1, from coordinate 608 downwards.
CCAGCACGTTGGTGTCAACGACGATCAAGGCCGACCCTCGCGCTTGAAGGCATCAATCTCGTCAGGATCAAAGCTGCGGGGCCCGAGGCTTTCGCGCAACGCCCTGATTCTTGCCAGCTCATCTTCAACGGAGGGAACGTCGGCCCCAAGACCAGACTCCAGGCAGACGATCGCCTCCTGGTTGAGGCTGCGGCGGTGCCGCTTGGCCGCAGCGCTGAGCCGGGCATGGAGCTCCTCCGGCAGGTTCTTGAGGGTGAGGGTCTTGCCCATGGCAACCAGGCAGGCAACATCGCTGCAGCCAGTATGGATCCATTTTGGTTGCATAGCCATGGAGGGCCGCCCCTGATGCCACCGCGCGCCCCTGGTGTTCACACCCACGAGGAGTGGAAGGGCATGGCCCAACCGGTGGGCCTGGTGGTGGAGCCCGTGGTGCTCAGCCGGTTGGGGGTCTTCCCGGAGAGTGCCACGACTGTGCTGGCCGACTGGCAGCAACGGCTGGAGCAACTGCTGGAAGACCAGCCCGTGGGCGACCAGGCCGCGAGCGAGCAGTGGCTGAGTGTGGCCCCCAGCTTTGAGCTGTTCTGCCAGGAAGTGCTGGCCTGGGAGCC
>BJHE01000079.1 GCA_014191755.1 Cyanobium sp. | reverse complement strand
GCGGGCCAGGTCCACTTGACGCTGGCGTTCGCTGAATCGTTCCCGGTCCTCCGGTGCATGGCGGTCGATGCAATGGCGGCAGCTCACGCCTTCGCAGTAACTCGACAGCGCCCGGTCGGCGGGGGACAGGGGCATGCGGCAGCCATGGCAGAGGCTGTGATCGCCGGGCTCCAGCCGATGATTCACCGCCACCCGCTGATCGAACACAAAGCATTCGCCCTGCCAGCGGCTCTCGGCCGGATCCACGGCCTCCAGATAGCGCAGGATGCCGCCCTGCAGATGGTGGACCCCCTCGAAACCCTCCTGGATCAGATGGGCCGTGGCCTTCTCGCAGCGGATGCCGCCGGTGCAGAAGAGGGCCAGGGCCCGGGGCCGTTGCGCTTCCACCAAGGGGCGCAGCTGCCGCTCCACCCAAGCGGGAAACTCCCGAAAGGAGGACGTTCCGGGATCGACGGCCCCAGCAAACGTTCCCACGGCGACCTCGTAGGCATTGCGGGTGTCGATCACCAGGGTCTTGGGATCCGAGATCAGGGCGTTCCAGTCCTGGGGGTCCACGTAGGCGCCCACCGCCACGGTGGGATCCACCTCCGCCCGGCCGATCGTGACAATCTCCCGTTTGAGCCGCACCTTGAGGCGGTGGAAGGCCTGATCTTCCGTGCTGTGGCGCTTCACCTCCAGGGAAGCCAGGCCCGGATCGGCCTGCTGCAGGAGCTCCAGCAACTGCTCCACGCCGGCCTTTGGACCGCTCACGGTGCCGTTCACCCCCTCAGGGGCGAGCAGCACCGTGCCCTTCACGTCGCCGGCGCTCCCCACGGCCAGAACCCGTTGGCGCAACTGCAGGAGACGGGCCTCGGCCAGGGGGGCGAAGCGATAAAAGGCGGCCACCTGCAAGCTCATCGGACCAGGCTGGGTTCCGCTTCCACCCGAACCCCAGCCGCTGCCAGAAGCTCCCGATCAGCTGCCACATCGGGGTTGCCGGTGGTGAGCAGGGTGTCGCCGTAGAAGATCGAATCGGCACCGGCCAGCAGGCAGAGGATCTGGGCCTCACGGTTCAGCTGCTCCCGGCCGGCGCTGAGCCGCACCCGGCTGTGGGGCATCAGGATGCGGGCGGTGGCCACCATCCGCACCAGCTCAAGGGAGTCCACCGCCGGGCGATCTTCCAGGGGGGTACCCTCCACCGCCACTAGGGCATTGATCGGCACGCTTTCGGGGTGGGGATCGAGGCTGGCCAGCACCTGAAGCAGTGAGGCCCGGTCGGCGCTGCTCTCGCCCAGGCCGATGATGCCGCCGCAGCAGAGCTGGATGCCTACGGCACGCACCCGCTCCAGGGTTTCGAGCCGCTCCTGGTAAGAACGGGTGCTGATGATCTGCGCGTAGTGCTCGGGGCTGGTATCGAGGTTGTGGTTGTAGGCGGTGAGGCCCGCTTCGGCCAAGCGGGCGGCCTGGGGCCCGGTGAGCATGCCGGCGGTCACGCAGGCCTCCAGCCCCAGCTCCCGCACCCCCCGCACCATCGCCAGCATCGCCTCAAAGGGGGCGCCGTCGCGAATGTCGCGCCAGGCCCAGCCCATACAGAAGCGGTGGGCGCCGGCATCGCGGGCCGCCCGGGCCCGCGCCAGCACCGGCTCCACCTCCACCTGCAGCTCGGGACGCCCCGTGACATCGCTGCTGTGATGGATCGACTGGGGGCAATAGGCACAGTCCTCCTCGCAGCCGCCGGTCTTGACGCTCAGCAGGGAGGCCAGCTGCACCCGGTAACCCGGGTTGGCGGCGCGATGCACCTGCTGGGCCTGCCAGAGGATCTCCATCAGAGGGAGATCCAGCAGGGCCTGGATTTCGGCCTGGCTCCAATCGTGACGGGTGATCATGACGGCGTCTCCACCCCACCGAAGCGGCGGTTGCGGCCTTGGTAGTCGAGAAGCGCTGCGAGCAGGGCCTGAACATCGAAATCGGGCCAGAGCACATCGGTGATGTGAAGCTCGGCGTAAGCCAGCTGCCAGAGCAGGAAGTTGCTGATCCGTTGCTCGCCGCTCGTGCGAATCAGGAGGTCGGGGTCGGGTTCTCCGGCGGTGTGGAGTTCGGCCGCAAAACGCTCCTCATCGAGACAGGCCGGATCGAGGTCGCCCCGGGCGGCCTGCTCGGCTAGACGACGGGCGGCCCGCACCAGCTCCCGGCGGCCGCCGTAATTGGTGCAGACGTTGAAATGAATGCCGGTGTTGGCGGCGGTTCGAGCCGTGGCGTCGGCGATCAGGGTCTGCAGACCCTGGGGCAGTTCCTCAAGATCCCCGAGAAAGCGAATTCTCACCTGCTCCCTCTCCAACGCCTCCAGCTCCCTGGCCAGCACTCGCTCGAAGAGGGTCATCAAGAAGGTGACCTCCTCTCCGGGGCGGCTCCAGTTCTCCGTGGAGAAGGCGTAGGCGGTGAGGGCCCCGATGCCCCAGTCGCTGCAGAGGCGGAGGGTGCGCTTGAGGGCCTCCACGCCGGCCCTGTGGCCCATCACGCGGGGCAGGCCCCGCTGGCGGGCCCAGCGGCCATTGCCGTCCATGATCACCGCTACATGGGCGGGGAGTCGGTCAGGATCCAGCTGCCGCGGCAGAGGCTGACGCTGGGATAGGGGAGTGGTCGCCAGGACGCGACTCATCCGCGGGGCTCCGGCGGGTCCAAGGCCACGGTACGACCCGCCGGTGCCGTAACGGCAGCCGCTAGCGCTTCGGTGAGCAGGTCGTGGAGTCGGCTACTGGTGATCGGCCGCTCCAGCCGCCCCTGGCTGGCCAGGGAGAGGGTGCCGGTCTCCTCGGAGACCACCACACACAGGCAGCGGTCGAAGCGCTCGGTGAGGCCAAGGGCCGCCAGATGGCGGGTCCCGAATCGGTTCGGGCCTTGCCGGGAGAGGGGGAGGATCACCCCGGCAGCCACCACCCGATTCTTCTGCACCAGCACGGCGCCGTCGTGGAGCGGGGTATCGGCCGCAAAGAGATTCAGGACCAGGTCCACCGAAAGGCGCGCATCGAGATGAATGCCGGGATTGAGGAAATCCTCCGGCCGCAGGTCGCTGCCCACGTCCAACACCATCAGCGCCCCACGCCGGGCCTGGGACAGCCTCCCGGCCGCCTCGGTGAGGGTGCTCACGGATCCGGAGGTGAGCTGATCGCCGCTGCGATCAGCGAACAGAACCCCGATCCGACCGGTGCCGAGCAACTCCATCAACCGGCGCAGATCGCCCTGCCACAGGATCGCCAGGGCCAGGCTGCAGGCCAGCACGAGAGCATCGATCAGCTTGCTGGTGAGAGGAAGGGGCGCGTAGCGCTGCACCATCCAGGCCAAGGCCACGAGGAAGAGATAGCCCCGGAGCAGCCAGAGTGTGCGGGGTTCCTTGACCCTCCCGAGAAGAAGGATGCCGATGGATCCGGCAAGAGCAACATCCGCCAGCAGCAAAAAGAAATCGCCGGTGGGCTGCCAGATCACTGGGTGAATCGTTCCGCTGCTGAAATCAGGCGGCCAGCTGACCATGGCCAGCCCCACCAATGCCAATGTCAGCTTATCGGCTGTAGATGAGGTGGCAGAAGGTCGTAGCGCAGTAGTTCCTCCGGCTGTTCGCGCCGTTGCACCACCTCCGCCTCGCCACCGTGCACAAGCACCGTGGCCGGACGAGGAATCCGGTTATAGTTTGAAGCCATTGAAGCGTTGTAGGCACCGGTGGCGAACACGGCCAGCACCGCACCGTTGGTCGGCTGAGGCAGGGCGATGTCGGGCAGAAGCACATCCCCGGATTCGCAATGTTTGCCGGCCACAGTGAAAGAACCGTCTGCCGCCGCCAGGGGCTGATCCGCCAGCACGGCGGTGTACCGCGATTGATAGGTGATCGGGCGAGGGTTGTCGCTCATGCCGCCGTCGATCGACACATAGGTGCGGATGCCGGGGATCTCCTTGCGGCTACCCACGGTGTACAGGGTCACGCCGGCGGTGGCCACCAGGGAACGGCCGGGTTCACAAAGCAGACGGGGCAGGCTGAGCCCCCGCTCCTCGCAGGCGGTGGCCACGGCCTCGGCCACGGTGCGCACCCACTGATCAATGGTCGGCGGGTCATCGCTGGCCACATAACGGATCCCCAGACCACCGCCGACGTTCAGGTCAGAGCAGGGATGGCCTAGGGAGCGAGCCAGGCCCAGGGCGTCGGCCATCACGCCGGCCAGGTCGCGGTGGGGATCGAGTTCGAAGATCTGAGAGCCGATGTGGGCATGAAGTCCATCGAGCCAGGCCCAGCGGCAGCCGGCCAGATGGCGCAGCACCGGCTCCAGCTGATCAGGGTCGAAGCCGAACTTGCTGTCGAGATGGCCGGTGCGGATGTATTCATGGGTGTGGCACTCGATGCCGGGGGTGAAGCGCACCAACAGCCGCACTGGAGAGCGCCGGCCCGGTGCGATGCGGCTGAGGATCTCCACGTCTTGCCAGTTGTCGAGCACCACGGTGACGCTGTGGGCCAGGGCCAGCTCAAGCTCCTCCTCGGATTTGTTGTTGCCGTGCAACACGATCCGCTCCGGCGGCATCCCCCCCTGCAGAGCGGTGAGCAGTTCGCCAGCGGACACGGCATCGAGCCCTAGCCCCTCGGAGGCCACCAGGGCGGTAAGGGCGAGGGAGCTGTTGGCCTTGGAGGCATAAAGCGCCAGGGAAGGCCCGGGATAGAAGGTCTCGAGGGCCTGGCGGTAGGCCCGGCAGGTGGCCCTGAGGGTGGCCTCGTCGAGCACGTAGAGCGGGGTGCCGTAGGTGCGGGCTAGGTCTTCGAGCCGGCAGCCGCCCACCACCAGGCTCCCCTCCTGGTCGACCGTTGTGGTGATCGGGGCGAGGTTCCGATTCGGACTGGTGGCATCCACTCCGGGCTCGAACGGTTCCAGACCCTGAACAGCCTCGGGGGGAGCCCCAACGCCGGCGAAGCCGGATGGGGCGCTATCGGGGGCTGACGTAGACACCATGGTGGTCGGGCTGCGGAGTTCGGCCGGAAGCGATCCGGCGCCGCTGCGGAAAGTGGATCCGCAATCGTAGGGATCTTCCCGACCTCGACCGCCTTGAATCCCGAAGCACGAACGGTGACGGGACAAGGCCTGATCCGGCCGCTGCGGCCAGCGGATCTGGCGGACTGCCTCGATCTCGACCGGCGGGCCCTCGGGGGCCTGTGGAGCGAGACCCAATGGCAGCGTGAACTGGCTGAGGAGAACAGGCCGGGACTCGGGATCTGGCGGGCGGAAGGCCTTCGAGCCATGGCCTGTGGTTGGCTGATCCTCGACGAACTCCACATCACCGTTGTGGCGGTGGACCCTGCCTTCCGGCGCCGGGGTCTTGGTCGTGGGGTGCTGGCGGGTCTTCTAGCCCATGGCCAGGCGGCTGGCGCCCGCCACGCCACCCTGGAGGTGGCCGCCCCCAACGGGGCCGCCAGGGGCCTCTACGCTGATGCCGGATTCCAGGAAGCGGGAATCCGTCGCGCCTACTACCGAAATGGCGACGATGCCCTGATCCAATGGCTCAAACTGGTCCCATGGCCATCGGTACGGGAAACCGGCGATTTGTGTTAACGCGGAAGCCAATATTGGGCACTTGATTTATGGCAAGAACGGCCAGATCCCTTGCTATCACTGCGACGTCTGGAATGGTGCCAACGGCAACCCACGCGGCGCTTCAATCCTGATAGGTTGGTATCACTGCAACAGACCCCGGCCCATGTTTGAGCGGTTTACCGAGAAGGCCATCAAGGTGATCATGCTGGCCCAGGAGGAGGCCCGACGGTTGGGTCACAACTTCGTGGGAACGGAGCAGATCCTGCTTGGGTTGATCGGTGAGGGCACCGGCGTGGCCGCCAAGGTTCTCAAGTCGATGGGAGTCAACCTGAAGGACGCTCGGGTCGAGGTTGAGAAGATCATCGGCCGGGGCTCCGGTTTCGTGGCGGTGGAGATCCCCTTCACCCCCAGGGCCAAGCGAGTGCTTGAGCTCTCCCTGGAGGAGGCCCGTCAGCTCGGCCACAACTACATCGGCACCGAACACCTGCTGCTCGGCCTGATCCGCGAGGGCGAGGGCGTGGCCGCTCGGGTGCTGGAAAACCTCGGTGTTGACCTCGCCAAGGTGCGCACTCAGGTGATCCGCATGCTCGGCGAGACCGCCGAGGTAGCCGCCGGCGGTGGCGGCAAGGGATCCACCAAGACGCCAACCCTTGATGAGTTCGGCAACAACCTCACCCAGATGGCGGCCGAAGCCAAGCTGGATCCCGTGGTGGGCCGCCACAACGAGATCGATCGGGTGATCCAGATCCTCGGCCGACGCACCAAGAACAACCCCGTCCTGATCGGCGAACCGGGCGTGGGCAAGACCGCCATCGCTGAGGGGCTCGCGCAGCGCATCACCCAGGGCGATATCCCCGACATCCTTGAAGACAAACGCGTCCTCACCCTCGACATCGGCCTGCTGGTGGCCGGCACCAAGTACCGCGGCGAGTTCGAAGAACGCCTCAAGAAGATCATGGAGGAGATCCGCTCCGCCGGGAACGTGATCCTGGTGATCGATGAGGTTCACACCCTGATCGGAGCCGGTGCCGCCGAGGGCGCTATCGATGCCGCCAACATTCTCAAACCCGCCCTGGCCCGCGGCGAACTGCAATGCATCGGAGCCACCACCCTCGATGAGTACCGCAAACACATCGAGCGGGATGCGGCCTTGGAGCGTCGCTTCCAGCCTGTGATGGTGGGTGAGCCTTCCGTCACCGATACCATCGAGATCCTGCGGGGTCTGCGTGAGCGCTACGAGCAGCACCACCGACTGAAGATCTCCGATGAGGCATTGGTGGCCGCCGCCACCCTCGGCGATCGCTACATCTCCGACCGTTTCTTGCCCGACAAGGCCATCGACTTGATCGATGAGGCCGGTAGTCGGGTGAGGCTGATGAACTCCAAGCTGCCCCCCGCCGCTAAGGAGGTGGACAAGCAACTACGAGCCGTGCAGAAGGAGAAGGAAGACGCCGTTCGCGATCAGGACTTCACCAAGGCCGGAGAACTGCGCGACAGAGAAGTGGAATTGCGCGACCAGATTCGCTCCATCCTTCAGACGCGCCGCGATGGCGAAAGCAGCGAAAGCGGTGAAAACTCGGATGCGGCTATCTCCGCCACGGTTGGAGCCGAAACCAGCGAGGTTGCCATCGGCGAGCGGAATCCCGTCGTCACCGAAGAGGATATCGCCCAGATCGTGGCTTCCTGGACCGGCGTGCCTGTGCAGAAGCTCACCGAGAGCGAATCGGTGAAACTGCTGAACATGGAGGAAACCCTCCACCAGCGTCTGATCGGCCAAGACGAAGCCGTGAAGGCCGTGTCTCGGGCAATCCGCAGGGCCCGGGTCGGATTGAAGAATCCAAACCGTCCGATCGCCAGCTTCATCTTCTCCGGCCCCACCGGCGTTGGCAAAACGGAGCTCACCAAGTCACTCGCCGCCTATTTCTTCGGCAGTGAGGAGGCGATGATCCGCCTCGACATGTCGGAATTTATGGAGCGGCACACGGTCAGCAAGCTGATCGGTTCCCCTCCGGGTTATGTGGGCTTCAATGAAGGGGGCCAACTCACCGAAGCGGTGCGGCGCCGTCCCTACACCGTGGTTCTCTTCGATGAAATCGAGAAAGCCCACCCTGATGTGTTCAACCTCCTCTTGCAACTCCTCGAAGACGGCCGCCTCACCGATTCCAAGGGACGCACGGTGGACTTCAAGAACACCCTGATCATCATGACTTCGAACATCGGATCGAAGGTGATCGAGAAAGGCGGTGGCGGGCTTGGCTTCGAGTTCGGCGGCGGCGACGCCGACGAGACCAACTACAACCGCATTCGCTCCTTGGTGAATGAAGAACTCAAGCAGTATTTCAGGCCTGAGTTCCTCAACCGCCTTGATGAAATCATCGTCTTCCGTCAGCTCAGCCGCGACGAGGTAAAGGAGATCGCCGAAATCATGCTGCGCGAAGTGTTCGCCCGGATGCAGGAAAAGGGCATCACCCTGTCGGTCACGGAAGCCTTCAAAGAGCGACTCGTTGAGGAAGGTTACAACCCGAGCTACGGGGCTCGCCCACTGCGGAGGGCCGTGATGCGGCTGCTTGAAGACAGCCTTGCCGAGGAATTCCTCTCCGGCAGGCTTACCGATGGCGATGCTGCATTGGTTGATGTCAATCCCGAGAAACAGGTGGTGATCCGCAAACAGTTCGAGAATGTTGCCATTCCCGAATTGGCCGGGGCCTCAGCTTGAGGTCTCTCCTAATCGACGAGTACATCCCTGATCCCCAGAACCTAAGAACGTCATCTCATCCAGTTTTCCAATGGTGAGCTCAAGGCAGAGAGCTGTTCACTTCCAGCTTCTGCCACGTGGGCTATCCAATCTCCCTCAATCCAGAATTTTTCAATCACCTGTGCCCCAGCTAGGGCCCCACAGCCTGCAAGATCATGGGTAACTCCACCACAACGCAGGCGATCGCTCCGGCGCACGTTTTGCGTGGTGAAGTTTTTTGGCCAGAAGCGATCGAGGTCATCGCTCGGCTCGGCCGCCGCCCCCTGCTGCTGGGTCGCAGTGCCGACACCGCAACCCTCCGCGAAGGGCTGCTGCAGCAGTTCGGCCGCCACGGGCTAAAGCCGCATGCAGCTTGCCTCCAGCATGATTGCTGTGAGGAGGATCTCGCCCGGATCAGCGCCTTAGCCGAAACCCCATCCTGCGACCTGGTGATCGCCACTGGAGGGGGCAAGGTGCTGGATGCGGGCAAGCTGCTGGCCGATCGCCTCGACCTCCCCTGCGTCACCGTGCCGACCAGCGCCGCCACCTGCGCCGGCTGGACAGCGCTGGCCAACCTCTATTCCCCCAATGGCGCCTTTGCACAAGACGTCACCCTCAGGCGCTGTCCAGAGCTGCTGGTGTTCGACCATGCCCTGGTGATTCAGGCGCCGGCCCGCACCCTGGCCAGCGGCATCGCCGACGCCATGGCCAAGTGGTACGAGGCGTCGGTGAGCAGCGGTGGCAGCGAAGACGGCCTTGTGCAACAGGCCGTTCAGATGGCTCGCATCCTGAGGGACCAGCTGCTGCTCGAGGGCCAGGAGGCGATGGCGAACCCCGGCGGGGCGGCCTGGAAACGGGTGGCTGAGGCCTCGGCGCTCACCGCCGGTCTGGTTGGTGGCCTGGGGGGAGCCCGCTGCCGCACCGTGGCAGCCCACGCCGTTCACAACGGCCTCACCCAGCTGGAAGCCACCCATGGCAGCCTTCACGGCGAAAAGGTGGGCTTCGGCGTTCTCGTGCAACTGCGGCTCGAGGAGCTGGTGGGGGGCAATCGACTGGCGGCCCAGGCCAGGCGGCAGCTGCTTCCCTTCTTCCGGGCCCTGGACCTGCCCCTGAGCCTCGCCGACCTAGGCCTGGACTCCGCCAGCCTCAGCGATCTCAGAACGGTGTGCGCCTTCGCCTGCCGGGAGGATTCCGACCTCCACCACCTGCCCTTCCAGGTTGCCCCCGACGATCTGCTGGCGGCCATGGTGAGCACCACAGCCGAGCGCCAGCCTGCATGAGCACAACCGTCCTCGATGGCCGTCAGCTCGTGGAGTCGGCGGCCAGGACCCTGCTCGACCCCCAGGGACGAGATCTGGCCGGGGCGGTGCAATGGTGGGAGCTGGGGGGACTGCCCGAACGCTGGCCTGTGGCGGTGATCGGCCAGGGTCCGCCGCTCCTGCTGCTCCACGGCTTCGACAGTTCCTTCCTGGAGTTCCGCCGCCTAGCTCCCCTGCTGGCGCCGCACCACCGGCTGATCATCCCCGACCTTTACGGCTTTGGCTTCAGCCCCCGCCCCGTCGATGGCAGCTTTTCCCCAGATGGTGTCCTGGCCCATCTCGATGCCCTCCTGGAGGCCCTGCTGCACCAGGGGATCGACGAACCACTGGGCGTGATCGGAGCCTCGATGGGTGGATCCGTGGCCGTCGAACTGGCCCGCCGCCATGCCGGACGGGTGGGGCGATTGTTATTGCTGTCGCCGGCGGGTCTCACCGGTCGCCCCATGCCGCTCCCGCCTGGCCTTGATGCCCTGGGGGTCTGGTTCCTCGGGCGGCCGGGGGTGCGGCGGGGACTCTGCCGCTCCGCCTTCGCCGATCCGGGCTCGGCCGTTGGACCCGCCGAACTGGAGATCGCCTCCCTGCATCTGGCCTCCCCAGGCTGGGGTGAGGCCCTGGGTCGTTTTGCCCGATCCGGCGGGTTCGCCGGTTGCGGCGACCCCCTGCCGGAGCAGCCCCTGCAGGTGCTCTGGGGCCGAGAGGACCGGATCTTGCGACCACCCCAGAAACGCGCCGCCCAAGCGCTGCTGGGTGATCGGCTGCGGGAACTGGACGCCTGCGGGCACCTGCCCCACGTCGACCAACCTCAAGCAGTGGCGGCATGCTGGCTGGACTCCGATCCTGGCTGAGCGATGCCCACGCCCCATCCTTCCTTCATGTCCCGACAAGCATCTGCACACCGGGCACGCCCCAGTGCCAAACAACAGCTGCCCTGGCTAGCTCGATTTGCATTGAGCCTGGGGATGCTCCTGGCCCTGGTGTTCACCGCTCCCGGCGCCGCCCGGGCCTCCTTACTCCACCTGGAGGGGGCCCCTCCGCCCGACCTAGGCCTGCACCAGGAGCACATATCACCCTGCCCATCTCCCGCCCACTGCGCCCGGGAAGACTGGTCCGTGACGAATCCTGCCGCCGCCCTGGAAAAGCTTCTGCCCGCCGTGCTGGCCCTGGAGGGCATTGAGATCGTGGAAACGGGATCCGGCTACATCCACGCAACCGCCACCAGCCGCATCTTCGGCTTCGTGGACGACCTGGAACTCCACGCCGCAGCCGCCGACGGGGTCATCGAGGCGCGCTCGTTGTCCCGAGTCGGTGACTCCGACCTCGGAGTCAACGGGCGGCGGCTGGCCACCCTCCGGCGTGCCCTAGAGGCAGCCTGAACCCCCACGGGGTCAGCCTTCGCCACCTTCCCCACCCTCGCCACCTTCCCCGCCCTCGCCACCTTCCTTCTGGTCAGCGGGCCGGGGCGCAGCGGGAACCGCAGGTGGCGCCACGGCGGGCTTCCCCATCTCCGCCGGACCCGGGCCGTCTTCGCCGGAGGGCACCCGGGCGCAGCCACCGCCCATGGCCACCAGACCGGCAGTGGCAAGAAAGAGGGCAATCCGGGAACGATTCAAAGTAGGTCTCAGGCACGGATGGCCATTCTTGGCAGGCGGCACAGGCAACAGCGGCCAGGATGCCACCGATGGCTGTGCCATTGATCACGTTTTCAGGTCTCCGCTGTTCCCCAACACGATGCGATTCCAGCTCGAAGGCGTGCTCCAATCCCAAACTCTTGAGGAGCTGCGGGATGAGCTCCTCGCGCCCCAGGCCGACTGGCGGCCAGGCCATGAGAGTGCCGGCTGGCATGCCCGCGGCGTGAAGCACAACCGCCAGCTCGACCGCGCCTCCCCGCTGCATCAGCGGCTGGCCGCTCTGGTGAGCGAAAGCCTTGAGGCCCATCCGCTGGTCCAATCGGCCGCCCTACCGGTGCGTCTCCACGGACTGCTGTTCAGCCGCTGCGGGCCCGGCGAAGGTTACGGCCGCCATGTCGACAACGCCTTCATGGCCGGTGGGCGAGCGGATGTGTCCTTCACCCTCTTCCTGCAGGATCCGGCCGCTTACAGCGGCGGAAGCCTGATGCTCGAATCGCCGGCCGGGGAGGAGGAGGTGCGGCTGGCGGCCGGCAGCGCCATCGTGTATCCGAGCACCCTGCTGCATCGGGTGGCGCCCGTGACAAGTGGCGAACGGCTCGTGGCGGTGGGCTGGATCCAGAGCCGGGTGCGCGACGCCGAACGGCGCGAGATCCTCTTCGACCTCGACACGGCCCGCCGTCAGATCTTCCAGCGGGAGGGCAAGAGTGAGGTGTTCGACCTGATCAGCCGCAGCTACAGCAACCTTCTGCGCCGCTGGGGTGAGTGAGGCGCCAGCATGGCCGCCGCCGGTGATCCCCGGCGCCAACCCTGAACCAAAAAGGCTGCCCCCATGCCGGAACTGCCCACCAAGACGGTGTCCCCCGTAGGGCACGGCCCCGACCGGAAAGCCGTGCTGGCCGCCTCGACCCCCTGGCTCGGTGCGCTGCTCAACGTATTGCCTGGTCTCGGGGCCGGCTATCTCTATCAACGCCGCTGGCGGGCCTGGTGGATCACCACGGGACTCTCCAGCGCCTGGTTCCTGCTCGGGGCCCTTCAGCAGCCGGACTCCTCCGCGATCGATCCGCGCTCGCGCCTGGTGGGGCTTGGGGGACTGCTGCTGCTGGCCGCCGTGAGCGCGGTGGAAGCCTTCCTGGCGGCCCGCCGGGCCCGGATGGAGTGAGACTCCCTTTTCTGTTAAGAGAACCCCAATCCCCTGCGGACGCATGGACACCCTCCCCCCAACCGGTGCCGAGCCGTTGACACCGGCCGGGCCGCTGCTGGGACTGCTCTCAAGGGGCCTGGAACTGTGGCTACGCCAGCAGTGCTCCTTGATCGAGGGGCTGGAGATCCAGCTGGAGGGGTCGGCGGCCCAGCTGATGCGGGGTCGCCTGGAGGGGGTGCGGCTGCGGGCACGTCGGGTGGTGTACCAGAACCTGCGCTTCGACCGGGTGGAGCTGGCCAGCGGCTTGATCCGGGTGCGGATGGGGGCCCTGCTGCGGGGCCAGAGCCTGAAACTGGAGCACCCCTTTCAAGTGCGGGGCAGTGTGGCCTTCAGCGGTCCCGACCTCGGGGTGTCCCTGGCCACACCCTCCTGGCGCAGCCTGGGTGATGGCCTGGCGGAGGAGATTCTCGGCCTCAGCCCCCTAGCGGGCCTGAGGATTGAGGAGGAGCGGCTTGTGCTGATCGCCCATGGCTCCGGCAGCGGAAGGCCTTTGGAGGTAGCGACCAGCGTGCGGGCCGTTGAGGGCAACCTTGAAGTCCGGAGCCTCGATGGCGGCGCCCTGGCCCGCTTGCCGATGGATCCCGCCATCCGGATCGAGCAGGCCCAGATCGGCGGGGGGCTGCTGCAACTCCTGGGCGAAGCTCGGGTTTCCCCTTAGGAGACCAGTCTCTCAGCGACTCACAGGATGCCAGGGTAAAGGGGTGATGCCGATGCGCTGCACCTTATGGCTGGCCATCCCCCTGTGAACCGAACCGGGGCGCTCCGGCTGGGACTCCCAACGGCCTGCACCGGGCTGGCCATCGGCCTGGGGATCTCCCTGGGGCTGGCCGCCGGCCCCGGCAGAACCGATGGCTTGACCGCAGCCGGGGCCGATAGCGCTGTGGAAGCCTTGGTGTCCGGTGCCGCCCAGGCCTGCCGAACCTCACTGGCGAGCCGCTACGCCGCTAACCCAGCCAGCCTGGAGATCTGGCTGAC
>BJHE01000078.1 GCA_014191755.1 Cyanobium sp. | reverse complement strand
GGCGAGAGAGACCACCGGGCGAGGACGGGAGGGGGAATCTCTCCCCAAATCTCTCCAATCTCACTTGGCCAATCCCTGAAAAGTCAATCGGGGCGACAGGATTCGAACCTGCGACCTAGTGCTCCCACTCGGCGGGAAGGGACTGGACACGCCAGCCCAGCTGATGGGCTGGGCGGCCGATGGCCTGATCAGCGCCACGGGCACCGCCATGGAGCAACAGATGGACAGGCCGGCCGCCACTGCGCTGGAGAAGGGCGGAGGCGATGCGCTCCTGGGGGCAGAGGAGATCACGCCCACCGGCCGCAACGATGACGACCAAGCGATCGGCTGACGCCGGCGGCGGCAGGAGACCGGGAGGCGGCAAGGCTGCGGCCGGGGCCACTGCAGCAGAGGACAAGCTTATGGGCTACAGAGCAAACGAACGGGGCAAGTTGTCTGGGGATTTCTGACTCAAAGAGGTGCCGCAGGCGATAGGCTCGTGGCCTTTTGGCGCAGCCCTTATTCTACCAGTACAAGTGCACTGCGGGGTGAGCAGACCAGCTGCGGGGCGGTGCCTCTCAGCGAATTAAACCAACACTCTTCTAAAGGTGCCTGAATGCAAAGAAAGGCCTCAGAATGAGCCGGCAAGCCATCAACGCCTTGCAGCCGCGCGAGGACACCCGGGCCAGCACTCTGGCCACCCTAAGGAACGGGCCGCCCAGCCACCGCTGCCGCGGGAGCGCGGCCCAGCCCTCCACCACCCACCACACCGGCCCCAGCGCGGAGGGCGGCGGCAGCTGGCCGAAGCAGGCCACGGCACAGCCGTGGCACGCTGAAGTACGGCCGTCGTCGCACCGTGAGGTGCGCCTCTGCCAAGCGCACCGGAGCCCTGCGGCGGTTGCTGCCACACACGGCAACTCCAGCTCAACCCGCTGGCCTACGGAGCCCCCGCCACTACTGAGCGCTCAGAGCAGCCGGGAATCGAAACGGAAGGGTTCGTTCCTGAGGATCCGCACCCGGTTCATCTCTGGATGGCGTGGATTGAGTAGCACATTGCTTTCAACCGGCACCACCGTTGAAGGCACGCGCAGACCCACGCTGGTTGTCCCCATCAGCCAGTCCGTGCCGATGGCCTGCGTGCTTTCCGGTGCCGGCACGCGGCTCCAGTCGTGCGGTAGCCGCGCTGGATCCAGCACCTCAATGTCCAGATCGTCCGGCAGGTCCAGCCCGAGCAGGCGCAAGTCATCAGGCGCCTGGAGCGGATCTACGTGCACCAACACTTCCAGAGCCGCCAGCGCCGCCGTCGAGGAGGCGTAGAGGATCGGATGCCCGCGGCGATGCCAGCGCCCCGAAACCAACAGCCCGCCAACACCTTCAAGCGTGGTGTCGACATGCGGTTCCCGGGCGATGCGCCACGCAAGCATCAGCTGAACACGCCGTAGCTGAGACGCAACAGAACCTCCTCGACCTGGCGGGCGCCGATGTCGGTATCGAGCATATGCAAGGGCACCTCACCTCCCAGGGCCCGATTGGGAGCCAGAAGCCACAGCCGTGCCTTCGCCAGGGCTCCCAAGACCTCGATGGCCTGGGCAACGGTGCGGGCCAGCCGGAACAGCCGATCGGACTCCTGTGCCGTGAGCTGATCGGTCTTGCGACGTCGTGCAAAGGTTCGAGCCGGGATGCCGAGCAGAACAGCGATCTCGACGCTGGGCAGGTCCAACTGAGTGGCCAGAGCCTCAAGAGCCGCGAAGGGAAGGCCAGCGCGGATGGCAGCCAGCAGCTCTGCTGGAGTAGTCGGCTCGAGGCCCAAGACCTCGGCCGGACCCTGCAGGCGGGATGGAGGCGCAATCGAAGTGCTTGCCATGTGGCCACTCTACTGATGCCAGTTGGCACAGGCAGCGACTGGGCTGCTGCCCGCTTCCTTTCATGACATTCCGTCGCATGCCCTTGACTGGCCTGAGGCAGCAGGCCGCCATGGGCGTGGTCTTCATGGCTTCGCGGAGCGAGATCCAGGCCGCTTCGCGCGAGAGATCGTTCATGCAATCGGCAATGCCCCGACTGCACCCGACCATCCGCCGTCTGGGTCTCCAGCCGCATCCGCCACTTTTGCTCATGCACCCACCATCCCCCTCGGGTGCTGGCTCGGACCGCTGAGCGGTAGATCTTCACGCGAGCCTCTGGACCACCCAGCCGAGCACAGGGGTGTGGGCCGGTTCGCAGCCGAGTTCCAGGATGGGGCCCTGTTGTCACAAGGTCGATCGGCGCTTGTGCTCTCAGGTTTCCTCCTGGAGGGCACGGTTGATGTCGTCTAACAGGGGTGGCAATCCATCAATGACGGTCTTCCAGAGAATGTCGAGGTTGATGTCAAAATAGGCATGCACAAGACGATTTCGCATCCCGATAATGTTCCGCCAGGGTATATTGCTGAGCTCGGTTTTTGTCTCTTCGCTCAATTGCCCTGCAGCCTCACCGATGATCTCGATCGCCTTGATTAGGGCCCATGTCAGTTGGCGATCGGCTTCGAGGTCTTCGCGTTGGCGACCGCTGGTGAACCTTAAGGCCTCGGTTGCCGCATCAAGCATGTGGCGAAGGCGGATGTCATCGTCATTCTTCATATTGAATCTGCGCCTGCTCGATCACCCTGGCTCGGAAATACCGGCTCAGATCTTCAGGTGTTCGTAAATCCACCTTGCGCCCCCCCAGCAGATCGGACAATTCCCGTTCCATTCCTGCCATGTCGAATAATGTTGGTATGCGGTTGGTGGCGAATTCCACCAGCAGGTCTATATCGCTTTCAGGCCCGAAGGCATCTCCGATGGCCGAGCCGAAGAGCGCCAGCTTCCTGATGCCATGCCCCTGGCAAAAGGCCGCCAACCGCTTGTGCGTCATTGGAAAGTTCGTGTGCATTGTGATGCTCTCCATCGAAAACCCGAACAGCGAAGATGGCAGCCGACCGGCCACCACTGCTCCAAGGAGACAGGCCGGATGAGTGGTGATGCTGATGGCTTGTTGTGATCCGCCTCGTCCATCCCCCTATTTTGGCCCACGTGCTCAGCCGCTGCTGCTGGCGCTGCAGGTCGCCGAGGTCAAGCGGCTGCCCGATCGCTGGCGATGCCGTGATCGTGGGGAGGGTGCAGCAACGCCGTGCAGACGGGGGCCCGCAGGGCCCAAGCACCGCTTTGGGGACCCATAAGGGCAGGCCCAGGCGCCATTCGCCAGCCCAGCAGGCCGCAACCAAGGGCTGACAGAGGCTCGGAATTCGCGGCAAAACCAGCGCATGCCGATTCCTTGATCCGAGCTGGAGCCAGAGGGAGACTGACCGCCAGAGTTTCTGCTGCGTCTCAAGGGGCAGTTGCGGCCCCGCGGATGGGGACCGTGAGTGTGCGGTGGAAGAACTGGCCCCCCCCCCCCTTTTTTTGGATCTGTTGAGGAAAGCTACTTTCTTTGCGCTGTCCAATTCAGTTAATGATGGCCAACAGAACCTCCTCTAGCCCATTAAAATGGGAAAAATATGTTGCGTTGACGGCAACATCCCTCAGCACGCTCTCTCTGGCGCCAGGTGAGGCCGGTGCCGTCGTGGTTAAGGTGCTTGATAGGCCAGTTGCGCTTCCATCTTCCTTTGGCTCTGTGGACTGGGATGTTGACGGAAATGGCATAACAGACTTCAGGCTAGCAGCCACTACCTCTTATGGGTTCATATTATCAAACTCCGCATTTCGTGGGAGAGGAATGGTGGCTCCAGGGGCAAGTGGGTTTGATGTCAGTAAGCTGTCTTCAAATTTTGTCGTCGGGCCCACATTAGCCAGCAAACGCTGGGGGCGTGGACAAGTGGAACGAACGGTAACCTATGTTGGTGGAAGTATTTCCGCCTTCTCCTTTGGTGATTTTCAAGCTGGAGATAATTATTTTGGCTTCCGCTTCGACAAGGATGGGGATGGAAATTTGCATTACGGCTTCGCTGTTGCCAATATTAACGATCCCGAATTCAATGCCAATTTTACAATCACCAAATGGGCCTACAACGATGTCGCTGGCGCGCCTGTGACCGTTGGCCCCCTCAATGCCGACCCAGTCCCTGATCCATCCCAGGTTCCAGGGCCCATCGGTCTTGCCGGCCTGGCTGCCGGGGCGGCCTGGTCTCGCCGTCTGCGCAAGCGGATCCGCCAGGCTTCTTGAATCAAGCCATGATCCTTGCAGTGGCTGTTCAAGCTGCGTCCAAGCTTGTTTAAAACTGCAAGGATCTCTTCCTTGGATATCTATACCTAAACTCTCACGCCGTTTGACTTAGGCTCTCATCGATGGCTCCCAAAGTGTTGCTGATCGGCTGGGATGCTGCCGATTGGAAAGTTATGGCGCCGCTGATGGATGCCGGGCGAATGCCCCATCTGGCCTCACTGGCCGCCTCAGGCGTGGTGGGCAATCTCTCCACGCTCTATCCGGTGCTTTCGCCGATGTTATGGACCTCCATTGCCACCGGCAAGCGGGCCCACAAGCACGGCATCCATGGCTTCAGCGAACCCGATCCGGTCAGCGGCGGCGTGCGGCCGATCACCAACCTCGGGCGCCGCACCAAGGCGATCTGGAACATCCTCCAGCAGAATGGCTTGCGCTCCAACGTGGTGGGCTGGTGGCCCTCCCATCCCGTTGAGCCGATCAGCGGCGTGATGGTCTCGAACCACTACCAGCAGCATGTGGGCCCGCTGGACAAGCCCTGGCCGCTGCGTCCCGGCACCATCCATCCCCAGCATCTCAGCGAGCATCTGGCCGATCTGCGCCTTCATCCGGCAGAGCTGGAGCCGGAGATGCTGCTTCCCTTCATCCCCCGCGCCGCCGAGATCGATCAGCACAAGGATTTCCGCCTGGCTTCCGTTGCCAAAATCCTGGCGGAAACCGCCACCATTCATGCCGCCGCCACCGCCCTCATCCAGCTGGAGCCCGCCGATTTCATGGCGGTGTATTTCGATGGCATCGACCACTTCTGCCATGGCTTCATGAAGTATCACCCGCCTCGCCTGGAGTGGGTGGATGAGCATGATTTCGAGCTCTACAAAGATGTCGTCAACGGCGGCTATCAGTTTCACGACATGATGCTGGGGGCCTACCTGCAGCTCATCGACGACAGCACCACCGTGATCATCGTGTCGGATCACGGCTTTCATCCCGATCACCTGCGCCCCCGCGAGCTGCCGAATGAGCCCGCCGGCCCCGCCGATGAACATCGCCAGTTCGGGATGCTGGCCATGCGCGGTCCCAGCCTGCGGCAGGGCGAAATCGTGCACGGCGCCAGCCTGCTGGACATCACACCCACCATCCTCAGCCTCTACGGGCTGCCCATCGGTGATGACATGGACGGCAGGCCCCTGCTCACGGCCTTCGCCGCGCCGCCGCCGCTCTCCCGCATTCCCAGCTGGGATGCCGTGGACGGCGATGCGGGCCTGCATCCAGCCGGCATCCAATGCGATCCGGTGGATCAACACGCCGCCCTGCAGCAACTGGTGGATCTCGGCTACATCGATCAACCGGACGAAAATACCGAAAAGGCCGCCGCCATCACCTTGCGGGAGCTGCGCTACAACCTGGCCCGTGACCTGGCCGACAGCCAGCTGCACAGCTCAGCCATCCCCCTGTTCCAGCAGCTCTGGGGCGACGATCTGGATGAGAGTCGCTTCGCGGTGCACCTGCTGCAGTCCCAGTTGGCCCTGGGCCGCGCCGCTGATGCCGAAGCCACCCTCGAGCGTCTGCTGATTGAGAAGCAGCGCTGCAGCCAGGAGGCCATCGCCAAGCTCGAATCCCTGGAGAACGAGGCGCGGCAGAAGGGCCTGGAGCCCCACCAACTGGAGGAGAAAGACTTCAGGGAACGGGTGCGACTGCGGCGGCGCGCGGCGGTCAACACCCACACCTTGGCCTTCCTGCGCGGCCGGGTGCTCGCCGGCCTCGGCCGCCACGAGGAGGCGATCGCCAGCTTTGAGCAGGCCCGTGGCGTGCAGATCCACAACCGCCCGAGCCTGCATCAGCAGATCGCCGAAAGCCACCTGGCCCTTGGCCAGCTGGAGCAGGCCCAGCGGGAATACGCCGCCATCGGCGCCATCGATCCGATCAACCCCGCCCACCACCTCGGCCTCGCCCGGGTGCACAGCCGCCGCGGTGAGCATCAACAGGCCCTCGCTCAGGCCATCGCCGCCGCCGGCATGGTGCACGCGCTGCCCCAGGCCCATTACGCCTGCGCCTACTCCCTCGCCCGCCTCGGCCGCTCCGTGGAAGCCATCCGCTCCCTGGAGGTGGCCCTCGCCCAGAACTCCGTTTACCCTGCCGCCCATCGCCTGATGGCCCGTCTGCGCCGAGGTCAGGGGCAGCTGGACGAAGCCCGCGAGCATCGGCTGCTCGCCCGCGCCTCCATCGATCGTCTGCGCGCCTATCGCCGTGGTGAGCCCCTGCCCGAACACACCGACCTGGATCGCGATCTGGAGGCCCTGTTCGATCAACGCGTCAGCCTTGAGGCCCTCGCCGGCCCCGACAGCCTCCCCGCCGATCCCGACGTGGCGGTGGTGGTGTCGGGCCTGCCCCGCTCCGGCACCTCGATGGTGATGCAGATGCTCGCCGCCGGCGGCCATGCCCTGCTCAGTGATGGCCAGCGCGTCGCCGATGCCAGCAATCCGCGCGGCTATCAGGAATACGAGCCTGTCAAGAGCCTCGGTCGCGCCCCGGCGGTGCACTGGATCGAAAAAACCCGGGGCAAGGCGGTGAAAATCGTGGCCCCCCTGCTGCTTCACCTGCCCGCCGATCGTCCCTACCGGATCGTCTTCTTGGAGCGCGACCTGCGCGAGGTGCTCGCTTCCCAGGCGGCCATGCTGGAACGCAACGGCCAGAGCTCCACGGCCCGCACCCAGCGCCAGCTGGCTGCCGCGTACCTGCAACAGGTTGAGCGGCTCCAGGCCTTGCTGCAGGCCCGAGGCGAGGCGGTGCAGGTGCTCTCCATCCCCTACCACCAGGCCATCGCCGACCCCAGCGGCACGGCCGCCCGTCTCAACCGCTTCCTCGGCGGCTGGCTGGATGAAGCGGCCATGGCCGCCGCCATCGCCCCCGATCTGCACCGCCAGCGCACCCAGCCGCCAACAGAGCCAGCGCTGGAGGCACAACACCCCAAACGTTGAGGGCCTTAGACGCGCTGGCTGGCGTGAGCCGCTGTTCCACCCAGGCCAGCACGGCCGCCGCCGTGCTCAGGGCTTGATTGGAGTCCTGGCATCGAACAGCTCGCTGGGCGGAGTGTCGTCCAGCGGGTAGCGAGTGGTCACGGTCATCCGGCTCAGGGCCGCCAGGGGCAGGGAAGCCAGGGCGGTGACATCCAGACCTGCGGTCGCGAGCATCTCGACCAACCGGCCCAGCACATGGGTGTGGGCCGGTTCGCAGCCGAGTTCCAGGATAACGCCCTTTTATCATAATGTTGATCGGCGCTTGTGCTCTCAGGTTTGCTCTTGGAGGGCGCCTTTGATTTCGACTCACAGGGGTGGCAATCCATCAATGCCTGTCTTCCAGAGGATGTCGAGGTTGTGTTTAAGACGATTTCGCATCCCGATGATATCCCGACAGGGTATATAGCTGTGGTCAGTTTTTGTCTCTTCGCTCAATTGCCCTGCAGCCTCGCCGATGATCTCGATTGCCTTGATCAGGGCCCATGCCAGTTGGCGATCGGCTTCGAGTGCAGAGCTGGAGTACGGGGTCGTGGCCTCCGGGGTTGATGCAGAGCGCAACAGTGCTGCCCTGGCTCGCTTTCTGCTCGAGGTCCCCGTGGCGCCCTTCGATGGGACAGCCGCCAGGGTCTACGGCGCCGTCCGCTTGGCGAGCCGGGAACGGCGCAGGGATCCTCTCGACAAGCTGATCGCTGCGCATGCCTTGGCACTCGACGTCACCCTGGTGACCAACAATCCCCGCGACTTCGTTTCCTACGCCGGCCTGAGAATCGAGAACTGGGTGGATTGATCCCAGGGCAGCGTCTGCTCAGCCCCAGGGAACGTCGAGGAACTCCACCAGCAGTACACCCCGGTGGGTGCCATGGATCCTCACCAGGCCAGCCGTGGCGGCTTGCTCCATCCCGGCGCGCTCCTTGCGCACCTGCTCGGCGCTGGCCAGCACCCGCACCCAGCCACCGGTCATGAAGTCCTCGCTGCCCGTCTCAAAAGCCTGCAGCCGGCGGTGCTGGTTGCTGTTGCGCTCGTAGTACAGGCCCCCTCCTGTGGGGTCCGTCCCTTCTGCCCACACCTGATCAACCATGAGTTTCCCGATCGCCAGTGGGTCCTGCGCTGCGGCATCGATCGCCTCACCGTCGAGCACCAGCGGATTACCTGGGTCGTCGCGATTGTCGGAGACGATCAGACGGCTGGACACGGCCTCAGAGCCCTTGGAGGATCAGCACCTCCATCCTGGAGTCCGCCAGTCGATGGAGCTGTGTTGAGGACTCCAACCTGAGGGTGAATCCAACCTGAGGGTGAAGGGGTGAGACCCTCTTCAACCTTGGGCGAGAGAGACCACCGGGCGAGGACGGGAGGGGGAATCTCTCCCCAAATCTCTCCAATCTCACTTGGCCAATCCCTGAAAAGTCAATCGGGGCGACAGGATTCGAACCTGCGACCTAGTGCTCCCAAAGCCCTCTTTTTTGGTTTTTTCAGACCCCGCCCCACCGCTGCGATCTCAGCCAAAAACCCTTGCTACAGCAGGCTTCTGGGCTGCAAGAGCGTGACAGGCGATGCCCAGCCGTGCCAGGCTTTTGGGGCCGATTTGCTCACATATTTGCTCACATGGGCAGTTCTAGGGCCTCGAGCACGTGGGCGTCGGTGCTGCGCTCCGGCCTGCGCCTCTCCCTTGCCCAGCGGGGCACGAGCAGCGGCTGGCGCGTCTCCGATTTCCGGGGTCGCACGCGCCTCACGGTGGATGGAAGGACCGGGCGGCATCAGGTGCTCTTGCCCATTGAGTGGAGCCATGAGCAGGCCGATGCCATTCGGGACGCCGTCTTGGCCATTCACGACGCGTACCTCGCTGGCTCCACCCTGGATCAAGCCATCGACGCCGCACTGGCGGGCGATGAGCAGGCCGGAGATTCAGGCACTGGGCCGATCGACTGGCCTGCCCTGGTGGAGCGGTTCAAGGCGAGGAAGCTGAGCAGCGGCGCCATCAAGCCGCAGACCTGGAACAGCGTGTATCAGCGCCGTATGGCGGAACTACTGGCCGTCTTCGAGGGGAAGCGACCGCCAACCAACCCCCGGGAGCTGCTGGAAGCCGTGACGGCCCGCTGGGCCAAGCAACCCGGAGCCCGTGGCCGGCAGATCCAGGTGCAGCAGACCGCAGCGTTGCTGCGCTGGGGGGTTGATAACGGCACTTTGGCCCCGGAATGGGCGCCACCGCTCGATCTTGATCCCTACGTGGGCCGTAAGCGAGCAGCGAAAACCATCACCACCCCGCTGGAGGTGAAGCACATCCTGGAGTTGGTGGATGCCATCCCCGACGCACGGTGGCGCTTTGCCTTCCAGCTGCTGGCGGCCTATGGCCTGAGGCCGGAGGAGCTCCAGCACCTCCAGATCCGAGGCAATCGCCTGTGGTGCGAGTACCGAAAAAGCACCAGCCGGGGCGAGACCCAGCCCAGGCCCTTGCGTCTCCTTCCCTGTGATGACTGGGCTGAGGGCTGGAATCTGCTGGAGACGTTCAAGAGCCAACCATTGCCACCGATGCGGCCTGGCTATGGCGCCGAGGATCTGGGCCTCTACATGCGAAGGCGGCGCCGCTGGCAGGAGCTGCGCCAGGACTACGAAGCAGCCGGGGAGAAGCTCGTTCTCTATTCGGCACGGCATGGCTATGCACACCGTGCCCACCTGATCTGTGAACTCCCTCCCAAGGTCGCCGCTGCCGCCATGGGCCATAGCGTCGAAACTCATCTGGCGGCGTACAGCAAGTGGTGTGGCGATGACGTGGTGGACGACGCTTTTGAGCGGGCCGCGAAACGTCTTGGTCGATGAGCATGACGGATGCGATCCAGAACTCTCAGCGGGTGCAGCAGCCAGATTTCCCCAGCGGTCCCTGGGGCTGAACCGTCCTGCGGCCAGGCCGCAGAAGCACGGTTAGGACGCTCTGGGCAACCGACCGCTCCCGCGCCTACACCACTGGGCAACCCATCGCTCTCTCTAGTCTGTGCGGACCGGGAGTGATAGGTTGCTTTTGGCGCACCTTGCCGGGACTGATTGCTCCCATCCACCATGAATGCAAAGGAGCTACGGCTGGCCCAGATGGATGCGGTGCTGCAAGAGGCTGCGAGTCACCCGCTGCCGCCACGTCCGCCGGCGGGCTGGCTGCGGTCCATCCGCGAGGCGCTGGGTATGACCTCGGCTGTACTGGCGGCTCGCTTGGAGATCACAGCGTCCGGGGTGCGAAAGCTGGAGCAGGCCGAGGCGGCCGATGCCATCACGCTCGGTACCCTACGGCGGGTGGCCGAGGCCCTCGACTGCGACCTGCAGTACGCCCTGGTGCCCAGGCGCCCGCTGCGGGAGATGAGACTTCAACAGGCCCTGAGGCTGGCGCAGCAGTGGCAGCAGCGCGCCGGCCGCACCATGGCGCTGGAGGCCCAGCCCATTGATTCGCCATCCGAGGCAACACAGGAGCGGCTTGAGGCCGTGGCCCAGGAGATCCTCCGCACCAGCGGCAGCCGGCTGTGGGATTGAACGAGGGCCTACCGGCTGGGGCGACGCCCCTCGATGGGGAGGAGCTGGAGGGCCAGCTGCCCACCCATATGGTGAACCGCAGCCAGCTCAATGAATGGGAGCAACAGAACATCGAAGCTGCTCTGCTCTGGCTGTCCCGCCAGCGACGGCCCCGGCCGCTGGAAGAGAGCTGGCTGCGACGCCTGCACCGCGAGATGTTCGGCCAGAGCTGGCGTTGGGCCGGTCAATACCGCAGCAGCGACAAGAGCATCGGTGCCGACTGGCGACAGATCCGCATGCAGGTGCCGGCCCTTCTGGCCGACATCGCCTACCAGGTGGAGCACCGGATGGAGCCGTTGGATCAGATCGCCATCCGTTTCCATCACCGGCTGGTCTCCATTCACCCCTTCCCCAACGGCAACGGTCGCCATGCGCGCCTGATCGCTGACGTCTTGATCGAGCAGCTCGGTGAAACACGCTTCTCCTGGGGAGGCAGCAGCTCCCTCGTTGATGCCTCTGCCCTGCGGCAGCAGTACATCGCCGCTCTTCAGCAAGCCGACCGCGGTGATCTCAGTGCACTGCTGGCCTTTGCCCGAGAGAGCTGAGCAGGCACCGCAGGGCTCCGGTCGGCGACGGCCGTCCGTCATCGTGCCACGGCTGCGCCGTGGCGTGCATCGGCCAGCCGCCGCCGCCCTCCGCTCCGGGGCCGGTGTGGGGGTGGAAGGCATGGCTGTCCTCCCGCGGCTGCGGTAGCGGAGCCGCCTCCAGCCGGTAGGGGTTGGGGCGAGGCCCCAAGTTTCCTCGCGCGGCTGCGCGGCCGGTTGGGCATCCAGGTCTGAATCTGGCGGGTCTGCTTATCAGCTTCCCGATCCATCAGCGCATGGCTTTGCTTTGCGTAGATCCATTGCCACGCAGCCGCTCTGCCCGCTGCTTAGTGCGTTTGTACTGGTAGAATGAGGGCTGCGCCAAAGGCCACGAGCCCATCGCCTGCGGCAACGAAATCCTCGGACAACTTGCCCCGTTCGTTTGCTCTGTAGCCCATGAACTTGTCATCTGCTGCGGCGGCCCAGGCCGCTGCATTGCCTTCCCTTGGCCTCCTGCCGCCGCCGGCGTTCGCCCATCGCTCGGTCGTCATCGTCGCTGCCGGTGGGCGTGATCTCGTCTGGCCCCAGGAGCGCATCGCCTCTGCCCTGCTCCAGCGCAGCGGTGGCCGGCCTGTCCATCTGCTGCTTCATGGCGGGGCCCGTGGCGCTGATCGCGCCATCGGCCGTGCGGCCCATCAGCTCGGCTGGCGGGTTCAGTCCCTCGCCGCTGATTGGCGGCGCTATGGCCGCAGTGCCGGCCCCATCCGCAATCGCCTTCTGCTGGAGCAGGCCCTTGTGGAGGCCCAGGCCCACAACTCCCCGGCATTCAGCACCTCGGTGCTGGTGATCGCCTTTCCCGGTGGGGCAGGCACGGCCTCGCTGGTGCAGCAGGCCCGCCGCTGGTCCTCCCATTCGCCGGTGCCGGTGGTGGTGATGGAAGTGCCGCCACCGTTTTCGCCCGAGCCCCTCGCTGCCTGAGCGGATTACGCCGCCTCGTCTTCTCGTCCCTCATACCCATTCACCCCATGGCCGTTCTCACCGTTCCCGCCGCTCCTTCCCTCCCCCAGGCCGCCGGGCCGTCGTGCACCCTGCAGCGCTCGGGATCCCTCTGGCAGCTGGGCATCGAGGCCCAGGAACTCACCACCGCCATCGGCCAGCTGGCCGAACAGCTGGAAACCGATGACGACGACAGCCGCGCCCAGGCCCTCGCTGAGCTGGAGGCTGCCCTGCTGGCCGAGGAGGGCAACAAGCAGGCGCTCGCCGCCAAGGCTGATGCCACCTGCTGGGTGATCGAGCACCTGCGTGGTCAGGCCGCCTACCGGCAGCAGCAGGCCAAGCGGCTCACGGAGCTGTCCCGCTCCGATGCCTCCCGGGCCGATGCCCTCGAAGACTCCCTGATCCTTGTGCTCACCCGGCTGCAGCCCACCGCCACCCGGTTCTCGTTCCCGAATCACGAGCTCAGCTCCCGCAAGTCGCAGGCCGTCGAGATCGACGACGAGGACGCCCTCGATCCCCAGTGGCTGAGCTTCTCCACCACCAGCAAGCCCGACAAGGCCGCCATCAGGGAAGCCCTCAAAGCCGGCCAGCTCATCCCCGGTGCCCAACTCCTCTCCCGCCGCTCCTGGCGCATCTGTTGAGCGGGGCATAAGCCCTTCGCAACTGGGGTCCTGGCTGGGCAGCCGGGGCCCCCTCCCCTCCTCACACCCTTTCGCTTGCATCGCCATGACCGTCGCCGCTCCTTCCACCAGCGGGGCCAGCACCACCAGCCGCCCCGCTCCTCCTCGACCGAGCCAGAGGCCGCCCAAAGCTCTGGAGTTGATCCGCTCCGCTGATCGAAGCGAGGCACTCCCTCCAGCCGCGCCGGAATCTGCGTCGGCCGCCGTCCCGGTTCAGCCCCATGGCTTCTCCCCCGAGCAGCTCGCCGCCCTCTCCGCTCCCCTCAATCGGGCCAACGTCCGCCAGCGGGAGCAGGGACGCAGCCGCGTGAGCTATCTGGAGGGTTGGCAGGTGATCGCGGAAGCCAACCGCATCTTTGGTTTCGACGGCTGGCAGCGCCAGACCATCGCCGTGCGCTGCGTAGCCCAGGCCGAACGACTGATTGGTAGAGATCAGAAGTCGGGCTGGGGCGTCACCTACACCGCCCGTGTGCGTGTCACCGTCACCGCCGGTTGCCTTACGCCCCTCGTCCGCGAGGGCAGCGGCGCCGGCCACGGCATCGACGTGGACCTGGGCCAGGCGCATGAGTCCGCCCTCAAGGAGGCAGAGACCGATGCCATGAAGCGGGCATTGATGACCTTCGGGAACCCGTTCGGCCTCGCTCTCTATGACAAGCGCCAGCGGGAGGTGACCAGCTCACCGGCACCTGAACGCCCAACAGCACACCCGCCGCAGGTCCAG
>BJHE01000077.1 GCA_014191755.1 Cyanobium sp. | reverse complement strand
GCACAGCATCCGGTGGCGCCGGCTCCGATACATTGATCGCCATCGAAAATGTCACCGGCACTAATTTCGCCGACACGATCACTGGCAGCAGTGGCGTCAATATCCTCAGCGGTGGCGATGGCAATGATTTCATCTCGGGTGGACTTGGGAGCGATTTCATCTCAGGCAATGCCGGCAAGGACACCCTCTTGGGAGGAGCGGACAACGATATTGACACATTTGCCTTTACCTCCTTCTCCGATTCCCTGCTTGCCAATTTTGATACTATTGGCGACTTTACCGGCTTCGACATCATCGACAGGCCGGGTCAGCTTGCTGCAAGCCTTAACACCTCCAACGGCATTGCGGCAGGATTGCTGGCCTCGCAGGTAAGCGCCATTCTGAACAACTTCTCGTTCACCGCCAACAGCACCAGGGCCTTCACAGCCATCGGTTTCTCAGGGACTTTTGTGGCCTTCAATGATGGCGCAGCAGGTTTCAATGAATTCAGCGACAGCATCGTGCATCTTCCCTCCTTCAACCTGGGTGGGACGAACACAATCGCCATCGTTTAGGAACCAGTTGAAAGCATCCCCACCACACCTAGCTTAGGCTAATAGCCCCAAAGTCCCCGTCCTTGAGATCACGAGCTTGCCTCGATTCTTTCGTTCTGGGCTAAATGCTGGGATTCCCTGATTCATGCCCACTTCTTCGGAATTGGAGAATCTGGTGTGAAGGGGGAAACGATCGGGTGGTGACAACCGCTGGAGCTCATTGTCCTTTCCGCGGACTGGTCATCGACCCGGCAGAATGGTCTTAGATCCCGTCTTCTTGCACTGCCCCCGTGATGCCGGACCCCGAGGCCCTCGCCAGCGCCGCCCAGGAAGCGGCGGCCGAACGCCCCAGTTTCGTCAAGCTGGCTATGCGCAACATGGTGCGCAAAGGTCGCCAGAGCCTCCTTCATTTCGGCCTTACCGCCGTGGGACTCACCGGCTTCCTGGTGCTGATCGCCTGGCTGGGCCGGCCGCAACTGCCCGGATGAGTGCCGCGATTCGCCGGAAGGCAGACGAACCCGAAGTGGATCTGGCCTTCGAGCTGGGCGACGGGCTGGCCTTGGAGCTGGGGGTCACCGCCGGGGCCCTGACCTCGCCGGAGACGGCGGAGGAGGGTTGGAGCCGGCTGCTGGCCCGTTGGCTGGCGGAGCTGTCCGACGAAATCCCTGCAACATGGCGCCGGTCGGCTTACAGCCTCGGCCTGCAGCTCTGCGATGACGAGGTGATCGCCATCCTCAACAGCACCTGGCGGCACCGGAACGAACCCACCGACGTGCTCTCCTTCGCCGCCCTGGAGCGCGGCCTCGAGGATGGCCCGTCACTGCCACTGCCACTGCCAGCCGGACCGTTCGAGACGGAGAACCAGATGAAGGTGAACGGATGGGAGAGGGAGGCTCTCGATGATGCGAGGGGCCTCGCCTGGGAGTTCAGCGGCGAGCCGCTCGAACTGGGTGACATCGTGATCTCCCTGGAGAGCGCCGCCCGCCAGGCGGCTGCGGCAGGCACCAGCCTGGAGGCGGAGCTGCAGTTCCTCGCCAGCCATGGGCTGTTGCACCTGCTGGGCTGGGACCATCCCGATGAAGCCAGCCTCGCCACCATGCTCTCCCGGCAGGAGGCACTCATCACCGGTGCGTGACAGGGAAACCTCCGGGAACGTGTGCCGCTACGCCCGCGGCCCCAGGAGCTCCGATGTTGCAATGGTGACAAGGATGTTCCGGCCGTGGGCATTAAAGTGCAGACCTGTGGGACCGGTTTCCGCGCACCCATGCTCGTTCCTGACTCCTCCCACCCCCCCCTCCGGGATGGGACACGCCCACGCTCCATCCCTCTGGAATCGGATGGGCATCGCCGGGGACGCCGGATGCGGGTAGGGGCTTGGAAAGTGGCCGGAGACCTGCCCGCCAGTTTCCGCTACGCCGCCCAAGGACTCGCCTACGGCTTCGCCAGTCAGCGCAACTTCCGCATCCACGTGATCACCGGAGCCCTGGTGTTCCTGCTCGGTCTTTGGCTGCGCCTCAGCTTGGATCGGCTTGCGGTGCTGGTGCTCACCGTGGCGGCCGTGCTGGTGCTCGAACTGCTCAACACCGCCACCGAAGCCGTCGTGGACCTGGCCATCGGGCGCCAGTTCCATCCCCTGGCCCGGATCGCCAAGGATTGCGCCGCCGCCGCCGTGCTGGTGGCGGCCCTCTCCTCCATGATGATTGCCTTGCTGCTGCTGGTGCCGCCCCTCCTGACCCGGCTGGGCTTCTGAGTTCACCCTCCAAGCAGCCTTCCGGGCACCCCACCCGCCTGCCTTGCTCCAACAGGCTGAAAGGGGGCCGCCCCATGAACCTCTGCTGCGCCTAGGCGCGGAAAGCATTCGGCCTTCAGCCGACACCCTCGTGGATCGCCGCCCCGCCAGAATCCAAGCCCTGGGACGCCCTTCAGCTTCAGCCCGGCGCTCGGCCCCTTCTCCCGCCCCATGTTCCTGGTTCTCGACAACTACGACAGCTTCACCTTCAACCTGGTGCAGTACCTGGGCGAGCTGGCCACAGGCCATCCCATCGCCGCCGACCTGCGGGTGGAACGCAATGACGCCTTGGATGTCGAGCAGATCCGAGCGCTGAATCCGGCAGCGATCTTGATCTCACCCGGTCCCGGCGATCCAAACCAGGCGGGGGTGTGCCTGGAGGTGCTGCGGCAGCTGGGGCCCACGGTGCCGATCCTGGGGGTCTGCCTCGGGCACCAGTGCCTCGCCCAGGTGTTTGGAGGCAAAGTGGTGCGGGCCCGCGAACTGATGCACGGCAAGACCTCACCGGTTCACCACAGCGGCCGGGGGGTGTTCCGGGGGCTGCCCGCTCCCCTCACCGCCACCAGGTACCACAGCCTGATCGCCGAACGCGAGAGCCTTCCCGACTGCCTGGAGGTGACGGCCTGGCTGGAGGACGGCACGATCATGGGCCTGGCCCACCGGGACCATCCCCACCTGCAGGGCGTGCAATTTCACCCGGAGAGCGTGCTCACCCAGCATGGCCACCAGCTCCTGGCCAACTTTCTCGAACTCGCGGCCGAGCGGCAGTGCTGAGGGCTCCCCAGCGGGGGCAAGCCAACCGGGTGAGGAGGTGGAACACCCTGCAGCGCTGCTAGTTTCGCGCCACTGACGGGGCCCCGGGCCCGTGTTCGCCCATGGCCTTCGCCGCCTCCCTCCGCGCTGCCACTGCCAGTGCCCCGATCCGAAGAGGCCCGATTCCCGCCACCCAGGGGCGTCCTGGACGATGGCGATCGATGCTGACGGCGGCGGCGGCGGCCGTACCCCTCAGCGTGCTTCTACCGCTGGCATCCCCTGCAACGGCCCGGGCGGCGGGCGGCGGTGTCACGATCACCAGCTACGGCCACAGCGCCCTGCTGATCAGCGGGGGCGGCGTCCGGGTGCTGCTTAATCCCTTCCAGGCGGTGGGATGTGCCGCCGGCCTGGCCGAGCCGCGGCTGAGCGCCGATGTGATCCTTGCCAGCAGCCAGCTGAAGGATGAAGGTGCTCCTGTGGCCTCGGGCCGGTTTCTGGTGAAACCTGGCTCCTACCGGGTGGCGGGCCTGGCCATCGAGGGCATTGGTGCCCCCCACGACCGGGTGGGCGGCAAACGCTTCGGTCCCTCCACCCTGTGGCGCTGGCGCCAGGGGGGCCTGGAGTTCGCCCACCTGGGGGGCACCGCCGGCACGATTGCGCCGGACGACGCCGTGCTGCTGGGGCGCCCTGATGTGCTCATCATCGGCATTGGCGGCGGCGCCAAGGTGTACGACGGCAAGGAGGCGGCGGCGGTGGTGCGCCAACTGCAGGCCCGCCGGGTGATCCCGGTGCAGTACCGCGGCAGCGGGCCAACCCCCAGCTGCGATCTCAGCTCCGCCCAGCCGTTTCTGGAGGCGATGGCCGGCACCCCCGTGCGCCGCTCCGGCGGCAGCCTCACGGTGGTGCCACCAGTTGGCGATGGCACCGTGATCGAACTGCTGCGCTGAGGCCGGCGGACGCCGCCGTGCTGGCGACGGCCCTGGCCTGGTCGAGGAGCTGAAACCGGCAGACGCTCAGATGGGCCTGGCGTCGCACACTACGAAAGCCTCCCAGAAGCGCCCCATCTGCTCCAGGGTGCCCAGGCTCACCCGCAGGGAGCCATCGATCAGGGGCTTGCCAGCCATCGAGCGCACCAGGATCCCAGCCTCTCGCAGGGCCTGATCCACCTCGGCGGCGGGCCGCTGCGGCCAGATCAGCAGGTAGTTTCCACCGTCCACATGGTGGCGCACCCCCGCCGCCACCAGCCGCTCCACCAGCCACTGGCGGGCCGCCAGCACCTCGGCCACATAGGCATCCACATAGGGCTGATCCGCCAGGGCCGCGAACGCCGCGCTCACCGCAAAGCTGTTGATGTCATAAGGACCGGTCACCCGGCTGACCCGATCCACCACGGCCGCCGCGCCGATCGCGAAGCCGATCCGCAGGCCGGCGATACCGGCGGTCTTGGAGAGGGAGCGCAACACCAGCAGATTGGGACAGGCGGCGAAGGGGTCGGCGCCGGCAGCTCCCTCGGGGTCTTGCCTTCCCCCGGGGGCCAGCAGCAGGGGCAGCACGCTGTCCCCCGTGAAGGCCTCATACAGTTCATCCACCACCACGAGGGTGTGGGGCGCCGCGGCGGCCAGGGCCAGCACCGCCTCAGGCGCTAGGCGGGTGCCGGTGGGGTTGTTGGGGTTGCAGAGCAGCAGCAGGCTGGGCGGGCGCCAGCTCCCGTCCGCCTCGGCGGGCGGCGTGGTGAGGGCCGCGAGAATCTCCTCGAAGGGGAAGGCGAAACCGGGCATGCGGTAAGGAATCGCCTCGATCACCATGCCCTGCATGCGGGCGCAGGGGGTGTAGTAGCCGAAGGTGGGACTGGTGGTGAGGAGACGATCGCCGGGCGCCCCGTAGGCCTGGAACAGCGCATGGATGGCCGCATCCACCCCGTTGAACAGGCCCACCTGCTCGACGCGAAGGGAGGGCCGCCGAGCTGGCTGCTGAGGGAGCGGCACCGTGGCAAGGGCCGGAACCCCATCAGCCCTGATGACCGGGGCCACTCCAGGGGCCACTGATGGGGCCACTGCTGGTACCGGCGCCGTGGAGGGAGCCGCAGCGACGATCGCCCCCGCCATGTCCGCAAGCGAGGCCAGCACGGCCTCCCGCAGTCCGTCGTATTCCGGGTAGATGGCGTAGTGATCGGCCGGGATGGCGCGGATCGCTTCCACCACCCTCGGACTCGGACCCACCGTGTTCTCGTTGAAGTCGAGCCGCAACAGGCCCCGCCGACCCTCGAGGGGAGCGCTGTAGGACTGGAGGCTCTCCACCTCGGGGCGGGCGGGCGGCGGAGCCGGCATGGGGGTAGGCCCCTCCGATGGCCCCCCCCGCGGGGCTGGGGCCGATGCGGTTTCTTGAGCCCGTGGGGCCTGCGGGGCCGCCTCGGGTGCAGCGGATCGATCCATCCCCCGACGCTACGGTGCGGACCTCAGGGGTGCCGCCGGGGGTGCGGCCATCGGCCGAGGCGTTCGGGCCCGCGGCCCTACATCCGCTCCAGGGTGGGAATCCCCAGGAGGCCGAGCCCGAGCTTCAGGGTGTCCGCCGTCAGGCGGCAGAGCGCCAAGCGGGAAGCCCGCGCCTGGGGCGGGGCCTTCAGCACCGGCACCTGGTCATAGAAGCGATTGAACACCTGGCTGAGCTCAAAGAGATAGGTACAGAGGCGGTTGGGCAGCAGTTCCTCCTCCACCTCGGCGATCACCGCGTCGAAACCCAGCAGGTGTCGCACCAGGGCCCACTCCTGGGATTCGCTGAACACCAGGGCAGCGTCGCCGCCGTAATCACCAGGATCGGAGCCCAGGGCGTCCGCCCCTGCTACTTCCGCTCCCTTGCGGGCGATGCCGGCGATGCGCACCACGGCATAGAGAAGATACGGCGCCGTGTTGCCCTGCAGAGCCAGCATCCGGTCGAAGCTGAACTGGTAATTGGTGGTGCGGTTCTGGCTGAGGTCGGCGTATTTCACCGCAGCCAGCCCCACGGTGGTGGCCACGTGGCGGATGAAGGCCTCGTCCTCGTGGCGACCCTCCTCGGCCAGGCGGCGGCGCAGGTCGGCATCGGCGCGATCCACCGCCTCATCGAGCAGATCCTTCAGGCGCACGGTGTCGCCGGCGCGGGTCTTGAGCTTCTTGCCGTCCTCCCCCTGCACCAGGCCGAAGGGCACATGCTCCAGCCGGCCGTCGTCGGGAATCCAGCCGGCCCGCCGCGCCACCTGGAACACGCCGGCGAAGTGGCTGGCCTGGCCCGCGTCGGTCACATAGATCACCCGGCGGGCACCATCGCCGGCCGGCGCCGCGGCGAAGCGATAGCGGATGGCGGCCAGGTCGGTGGTGGCGTAATTGAAGCCGCCGTCGCTCTTCTGCACGATCACCGGCAGGGGCTTGCCCTCCTTGCCGCTCACCCCCTCGAGGAACACGCAGCGGGCGCCCTCATCGGTCACCAGCAGGCCGGTGGCCTCCAGGTCGGCCACCACGGCCGGCAGATAGGGGTTGTAAAAGGATTCACCGCGCTCCTGGAGCTCGATGCCCAGGCGGTCGTAGATCAGCTGGAACTCCCGCCGCGACTGGTCGCAGAGCAGCTGCCAGGCCCGGCGGCTCACCGGATCGCCCGCCTGCAGCTTCACCACCTCCTCGCGGGCGGTGGTCTGAAATGCCTCGTCCTCATCGAAGCGCTGCTTGGCCTGGCGGTAGAAGGCCACCAGATCACCCAGGTCCACCGCATCAGCGGTGGTGAGGGCCTCGGGCGCCACCTGCTTGAGATGGGTGATCAGCATGCCGAACTGGGTGCCCCAGTCGCCCACATGATTGAGCCGCAGCACCGCGTGGCCTCGGAAGGCCAGCACCCCTGCCAGGCAGTCGCCGATGATCGTGGAGCGGAGGTGCCCCACGTGCATCTCTTTGGCGATGTTGGGGCTGGAGAAATCCACGATCACCGGCTCCGCGGGCGGCGATGGCGCCACGCTGCCGGCCGCGGACGCCCCCACAAGTGGCACCCCCAGCCGGGAATCCGCCAGCCGTGACGCCACCTCGGCCACCAGGGCCTCCGGCCGCAGGGTGAGGTTGATGAAGCCCGGCCCCGCGATCTGGGGGGGAAGACACAGGGCCGTGAAGGCCGGATCGGCGGCCAGCTGCTCCACGATCGCCGTGGCCACGGCGCGCGGCTGTTGCCGCAGGGGCCGGGCCAGGGCCAGGGCCCCATTGGCTTGAAAGTCGCCGAATTCAGGCTTGCTGGCCGGGGCCAACTGGGGATCCAGGGTGGCGTCGCTGGCCCGGGCCTCCGCCGCCGCCGCCTCCGGGAAGGCCTTCTCCAGTGCAACCCGCAGCCGTTCCGTGAGGGTGTTCAGAACCGACAGCATGGGCTCAGGGGGCCGGGGGGCGGCGCAGGTAACCACCCGATCATCCACCGGCAGCAGTGCGGGGCCTGGCTCAGGCCGCAGGTGGCTCAGGCTGCTGCTTGGCCCAGGCCGCTCAGGCCGCCGGCAACCCCAGCATCGATTCCAGGCCGGAGAGCACTACCTCACTGGTGAGTTTGATCCGGTAGCGGCAGGCCTGGGTTTCGCTGCAGTCAAAGCTGCCGT
Organism: Cyanobium sp.; assembly: GCA_014191755.1. Classification (GTDB taxonomy): domain Bacteria; phylum Cyanobacteriota; class Cyanobacteriia; order PCC-6307; family Cyanobiaceae; genus Cyanobium. The sequence goes on along the minus strand of BJHE01000077.1, from coordinate 6,001 downwards.
GCTCCCAGTACTTGTTGCTGCCGGCCCCGCCGCCGCAGACGCCAAAGTACTCGCATTCGGCCCGGCAACGCGCAATGCCAGCGCGCAGATCCCGCTGGATCCGCTGGAACTTTTCAGTGGCCACGATCGAAGCGAGGGAATCGCGCTGCAAATGGCCGAGCACGAAATCGCCGTATTCCTCCGTGTGCACCGAGAGCAGTTCGGGATCGAAAGTGGAGAAATTGCCAAGCGCATCCACATTCACGATCGCAAAGGGATTGTTCATGTCGGTGCGCTCGATGCGGCTGTCGCTGCCGGCCAGATAGCAGAGGCCCTCAAATTCCCGCACCCGCATGTCCTCGGGCCGCTCCTGCCAGAGCTGCCAGAACCGCTCCAGGAACTGGGTGTACAGCGCTTCGGTGTTCGGACGGCTGAGGGTGGATTGCAGATTCTCCCCCTCGGTTTCCTCCATGTTGAAGGCTACATCGCGGATGCCGTTGTCCACGAAGAAGTGAAACATCGCCTCGGGATGGTGCAGCGCCTCCTCGGTGAGCACGCTGATCACCTGGAAATGGACGCCGCGCCGTTGCAGGGCGGCGATGCCGCGCATCGTGGCCGCATGGCTGCCGAGCCCCGTGCGGGTGCGGCGGTGGCGATCGTGCAGGAAGGCCGGTCCATCGAGGCTCACGCCCACGTGGATGCGGTTGCGCGCAAAGCAGTCGCACCAGGCATCGTTGATCACCATGGCGTTGGTCTGCACCGACTGGCGGATCTCCAGCGGCGGCCCCGCCCAGCGCTCCTGGGCGCGGCGAATATGTTCACCGGCCTCGTCGTAGAAGCTGATCGGCAGGGTGAGGGGTTCGCCCGCATGCCAGAGCAGGGTGAAGTCACCCCCTAAGTACGGACTTTCCAGGACCCGCTCCAGGGCCGCATCGAGGATCTCCATCGAGAGGCGATGGCGGTCGTTGCGGCTGGGCAGGTAGCAGTAGTCGCAGTCGAGGTTGCAGTAGGGGGTGGGCTGGATCACCAGCAGTTCCAGCGGGCCGTAGCCCTCGGGATTGCCCGGCGGGGGCCCCTCCGGCCAGGCCTCCCCCGACGAAAAGGATCCGGGCACAGCCCCCCCGGCCTCGCCGCTACCTTGGCCGTCGCCGCGAATGTGGCCGTCGCCGAGAACATGGCCATCACCGCGAACATGGCCATCGCCGAGAACATCGCCCTCGCCGAGAACGCCATCGGCGGAGCGAACGCCGTCTGCCCGTCGAACGCCATCCGCGGCTGGCTTCAAGGCTGCGACGCCAGGTGAAGAGGAGGCGCAGGCAGCCAGGGCACCGTCAACGGGTGTGGGCTCGGCCGAAAGCTGGCGGTTGATCACCGGATCACCAGCGATTCAGGAAGCCCCCATTGCGGAAGCCTCCGCCGTTGCCCCAGCCGCCATTGCGGAAACCACCGTTGCCCCAGCCGCCATTGCGGAAGCCGCCGTTGCCCCAGCCGCCACCGTTGCGGAAGCCCACCCTGGGGCCATTGGCAAACACCAAGGCGAGTTTGCCATCGGTGGAATCGGCTGCCCGGGATGCGGCTGGATCGATCGAATCGCGGGCGCGCAGGGCAGCGCTGATGCGACGCAGCCGGCCTTCGATGCTCTCGGCGGCGACCGGCTCAACCGGGCCGCTGCTGATGGCAGGGAAATCGGGAAGGGCCGGAGCGGCACCGCTGGCCGCCACGCCCGCCGAAGGGGCGAGGGCAGCCAGCAGCAGCAGGAAACCGAACAAACCAGAGCGGGGGATGTAGGCCATCGAATGCAGGGGGAGTGCCGAAGGGGGAGCGAGAGAGCGGGAGAGGGCGGCCGATCAGGGGGCCGGCTTGGCCGCGGGAACAGGCATCAGGAGCAGGGCTTCGCGGCTCAGGAGACTGCTCTGGAAAAAGCCGCGGATCCGCTCGACGGGGATGCCCAGCACCCCATTGGGACCGACCCAAGGATCGATGCTCGCCACGGCATCGGGCTGCCCCTCGAGGTAGGCCGCCTGTTGCTTGGCGATGGCGAGATTCACCACATTGATCAAGTCGGAGTTGTTCTGCGGCACGATGCAGCCCACGCCATAGGTGGCGAAGGGTTCATCGGGCACGAGCCGAGTGGCGCTGAGGTTGCGGACCTTGCGCAAGCCGGCGAGCACATTGGAATCGCCCAGCACACCATCCACCTTGCCCTGCTTCAGGGCGGACACGGCAGCATCCAGGGAGTCGAACGACACCGGCTTGGCCGCGGGCTGCAAGGTGCCGATGGCGGTGGCCCCAAGGGAGCCGCTCACCGTGGCCACCCGGCGACCCGCCAGGGAGGCGGGGCTGCCATCGATAGCAGCCGATCCCGAGAGCAGCCGCAGGCCGGAGAGGCCGATCGGCAGGGAGTAATCCACCACCATCTCCCGCTCCCAGCTGAAGGGAACACCGCAGGCCAGGGCCGCGCCGCCTGTGGCGACGGCTTGGACCATGGCGGCGGTGTTGTCAACCGGCACGAAACGAATCCGCACCTTACCGCCGAGCTGGGCGTTGAGCTCCTTGTCGATGCGGCGACCCACCTCGATGGCATAGCCCACCGGTTCACCCTTGGCATCGAGGCTCAGCAGGGGGGGGGAATCGGTGGTGCCCACCATCACCAGCTCGCCGGTGCGCAGGGCCTTCTCCAGCACCGTCTCGGCCGAGGCGGCGAGAGGGGAGAGGGCCAGGGCGAGGCCGGCGGCCATGGGGAGCCAGCGGAGAAGGCGCTGGAGAGGGCTGAACTGGGGCCTGGGGCCGAACTTGATCACGGATGGCACGGCCACAGGCGGCTCGGATCACACCTCGACAAGGTATGGAGGATCCCGCGGCTGGTCAACGGAAGGTGAAGCTGTGTATGCCCTGCTTTCTTCCCCGCTTCTTGATTGAGTCCCTCTTCCTGATCAAGGCGCGGTAACCCCGGCAAGCACGATCAAATCAGCACCGGCTCGAAGCGCATGCTCAGATCCAGCCAGGCGGAGCGGGTGATCGGGGCACTGGTGGAAATCAGGTCGATGCCGGTGGCTCCGTAGGCCCGCAGCTGCTCGGGCCGCACACCGGAGGCCTCCAGCACGAGTGATCCGGTGCCGCCGGCGACCATCCGCTCGGCCGCCAGAGCCCGCAGCCGGGGCACGAGGTCTTCTAGCGCCTCCGGGCTGAACTCATCGAGCAGCACCGCATCGGCCCCGGCCCGCACCGCCGCTTTGGCCTCGGCCTCCGTCTCGGCCTCCACGATCACCCGGGCCGGCCAGGGGGCCGAGGCGCGCACCGCCGCGATCGCCGGGCCGATGCCACCGCTCCAGGCCAGGTGGTTCTCCTTAAGCATGGCGGCATCATCGAGCCCCAGCCGATGATTCACGCCGCCACCGCAACGCACGGCGTACTTCTCCAGCAACCGCAGGCCGGGGGTGGTCTTGCGGGTGTCCGCCAAACGCACGCCGGTGCCGGCCAACTCCGCCACCAACGCAGCGGTGGCGGTGGCGATCCCGGAGAGCCGCATCGCCAGGTTGAGGGCGGTGCGCTCCCCCGCCACCAGGGCGGCGGCCTGGCCCTCGAGGTGGAGCAGGCGCTGGCCGGCGCGCACCGGCTCCCCATCGGCCACCAGCAGACGCACCGCCACCGCCGGATCCAGCAGCCGGAACAGGGGCTCCACCAGCACGCCGCCGCAGAACACCCCATCGCCCTTGGCGAACCAGGACCCCCGGCCACGCCGGCCAACCAGGGCGGGGGCGGTGAGGTCGCCGCGGCCCAGATCCTCCGCCAGCCAGGCCCGCAGCAGGGGCTCGATCAGGGCGGGGGGCAGGGTCAAGGCGGCGCCGGTGGGAGGAACTCCGGAGGATCTGATCTCAGGCCCCCCCTGGGCAAGCCCCAGGGGGCAGGGGGCGGCAACCACGGCTGGCGGCGCGGCTGGGTGAGCAGCAGCATCACCTAGCGGGGCTGGATCGGGCTGCGACACCATGGACAGCGGGGCAGGGGATGACGGGGCAGGGGGAACCCGCGAACCCGCCGGGAACGGCAGGGGAACAGGAACCAACAATGCCACCGGCACCGAACAGCCGGGCCACCGGCCTCGAACAGCCGGGGCGCAGCCCCCAACCTGACCCGGTGGAGACGCCAACCGCTCAGGAGGGCCGCCGGCTCACTTGCCGATGCAAAAGCGGCTGAAGACCCGATCGAGCACCGCCTCACTCACCTCCTCGCCGGTGATGGCGCCCAGGCTTCGCGCCGCATCCCGCAGATCGATGGTCCAGAAGTCCCAGGGGAGACCCGCATCGGCCGCCGCCAGGCTGCGATCCAGGCCCTGAATGGCCGTTGCCGCAAGCTGCCGCTGCCGTTGATTGAGGGCCACCGCGATCCCCTGGAGATCCTGCAGGCCGCAGCGCCGCAGCAGCAGCGGACCGAGGGCCTCGGCGCCGGCGCCGGTGTGGGCGCTGATGGCCAGATCGGCGGCGCCTGCTGGCATCCCGGTAGTTGCCGTACCTGCGGCAGCGTCCAGCAGATCCACCTTGTTGCCCACCCGCAGCAGCGGCACCCCCGCCGGCACCAGGGCCTGCAGGGCCTCGTCCTCGGCGGTCCAACCGGTGGCTAAGTCAAAGAGCAGCAGCACCGCATCGGCAGCGGCCAAGGCCTCCCGGCTACGTTCAATGCCGAGCAGCTCCACCGGATCGGTGGTGGCGCGGATACCGGCGGTGTCGAGCAGGGTGAGGGGAACGCCCTCCAGCACCAGCTCACTTTCCAGCAGGTCGCGGGTGGTGCCGGGGAGATCGGTCACGATGGCTCGCTCGCGCCGGCTGAGGCGATTGAGCAGACTGCTCTTGCCCACGTTGGGACGACCCACGATGGCCACCCTCAACCCCTCCCGCAGGACCTCGCCCTGCCGCGCCCCTTCCACCAGAGCCGCGAGCTCGCCGCGCACCGCTTCCAGTTCGGCCCTCACGGCCAGCGGATCGAGGGGGGGAAGATCCTCCTCGAAGTCCACCCGGGCCTCCAGTTCGGCCAGCTGATCGAGCAGGCGTTCCCGCAGGGCACCGATCCGCCGCTGCAGCCCCCCATCCAGGCCCGCCATGGCCAGCTGGGCGGCGCGGCGGCTGCGGGCCGCCACCAGCTCCATCAGGGCTTCGGCCCGGGTGAGATCGAGGCGGCCATTGAGAAAGGCCCGCTGGCTGAACTCACCGGCAGCGGCCAGGCGCGCCCCGGCCGCCAGCACCAGCTCGAGCACCCGCCGCACCGCCACCAGGCCCCCATGACAGTGGAACTCCACAACGTTCTCGCGGGTGAAACTGCGGGGGGCCCGCATCAGCAGCAGCAGGGCCTCATCCACCCGTTCGCCGCTGGCTGGATCCACCACGTGGCCGTAGAGCACCCGGTGGCTTTCCCACACCTGCTGGCCCGGCGCCGTGAACAGCCGCCGGCCGATCGCTTCGGACGAGGCACCCGAGAGGCGCACGATCGCCACGCTGCCCGCTCCGGGCGCCACCGCGGTGGCGATGGCTGCGATGGTGTCGCCGGGATCGCTGGTGTCACCCTGATCGATGGTGTCACCGGGATCGCTGGTGATACCGGGATCGCCGGATTTTTCCTTCTCGCCCCTAGGGTCTGGATCCCATTCGGGTGCCGCATCAGCCACCAGATCCATGCCGCGTCGCGATCGCCAGTCTCCGCCCCGGCCAGGATCGTCCGACTCTGGCTCGAGGGCCCGGCCACGAGGCTCGCTAGTGCGGCAGTTGAGGGACCGGTGCGGTGCCCTGGGGCCCTGGCTGCTCCACAGGCTCCGCTGGCTGTGGCAGCAGGACGGCAGCCCCGGCCACCGGGCGCGGGGGTTGGCGGCAGGTGTGTTCACCGGCTGCCTGCCCTTCTTCGGACTTCAGATCGTGCTGGGGGTAGCCCTGGCGGCAACGATCCGCGGCAACAAGATCATGGCGGCGGCGGGCACCTGGATCAGCAATCCCCTCACCACCCTGCCGATCTGTTGGCTGAATTACCAGCTGGGTGC
>BJHE01000076.1 GCA_014191755.1 Cyanobium sp. | reverse complement strand
GAGCAGGCCCTAAGGCGGGAGGTGGAGGAGGAGATCAACTGGGTGGCCGGCGAGGTGAGCCTCTGGTTCAGCCACCAAGAGCCCCACCGCGTCCTGCACGTGTTCCACGTTCAGCTCACGGCCCCACTCGAGACCCTGGAACTGCGTGAAGGGCAAGACATGGTGCTGGCTGACCTGGATGCACTGCGCAGCGGTGCCATCTGGAGCCCGAAGCGACAGGAGCGCCGGCCCCTGGCACCCTCCCTGCAGCTGGCCCTGGACCACCTAGAGAGGCAGGGCCTTCCAGATCCCTTGGCCAGCCATCGCCCCTAAACGGGGCAGAATGGCAAGGCGAGGAACCACCCCAGCACGCAGCAAGACGACCAGGATCAGGGGCCACCAAGAGGCAAAAGAGCGTTTCTTTACCAGAGGGCGCGCAGCGTGCAGTAGAGTTTGCAAGATTCCTTCACAATCAGGACCTTCTGAGGATGTTCACTCTCACCAAGGCCTCCCAGATCTTCCCTGAAACCCTGGCAGCCGATGCGGTTCCAGCCATCACGGCCCGCTTCCGCCTGCTGAGCGCTGAAGACCAGCTGGCCCTGATCTGGTACGCCTATCTCGAGATGGGCACCACGATCACGGTGGCCGCTCCGGGCGCCGCCCGCATGCAGTTCGCCGAGCCGGTGCTGGCCCAGATCAAAGCCATGGACTTCGCCGGCCAGAGCCAGGTGATGTGCGACCTGGCTAACAGCAGCGACACCCCGATCGGCCGCACCTACGCCAGCTGGTCGGTGAACATCAAGCTCGGTTTCTGGTATCAGCTCGGCCAGTGGATGGCCGCCGGCCAGGTGGCACCGATCCCCGAGGGGTACCAACTCTCCGCCAACGCCGCCGCCGTGCTCGCCTCTCTCAAGGGTGTGGAGCAGGGCCAGCAGATCACCCTGCTTCGCAACTTCGTGGTGGACATGGGTTACGACCCCATGAAGGGCGAGGGCCAGCGGGTGATGGAACCGGTGGTAGCCCCCACCCCAGAGCAGAGCCGCAAGAAAGTGTTCATCGAAGGCGTGATCAATTCCACGGTCAACGCCTACATGGATCTGCTCAATGCCAACGACTTTGATGCCCTGATCCAGCTGTTCCTCCCCGACGGCGCCCTCCAGCCCCCCTTCCAGAAGCCGATCGTGGGCAGCGATGCGATTCTGCGCTTTTTCCGCGAGGACTGCCAGAACCTCAAGCTCCTGCCCGAGCGTGGTTATTCCGAGCCGGCCGAGGGCGGCTTTAACCAGATCAAGGTCACCGGCAAGGTACAGACCCCCTGGTTTGGCGCCGGCGTGGGCATGGATGTGGCCTGGCGCTTCCTGCTCAACCCCGAGGGCAAGATCTACTTCGTGGCGATCGATCTGCTCGCCTCGCCGGCCGAACTGCTGAAGTTCGCCCGTTGAGCACCGGCGGCGCCAGGGGCGTGGGCTGGTCGGCGGTCATCCTCTTTGCCTGGCTGGTGAGTGGGGTGGGCCTGCTGAGTGTCGATCTCGATCGGCTCGGCGAGATCCTCTCCCTCGCCTCCGGCATGGCCGCAGGGCCGTGGATCGAAGTCTTGCTGGTGCTGGTGGCCGTGATGCTGCGGGGCTTTCTGCACACCGGCTTGTTCATCGTCGCCCACGACGCCATGCATGGGGTGCTGCGCCCCGCCTGCCCAGAGGCCAACGCTCGCTGGGGCCGGCTCGCCCTCACCCTTTATGCCGGCCTGGCCTACAACAGCTGCCGCGCCAAGCATGAGCTCCACCATCGTTTCTCCGGCGGCTCTGGGGATCCCGATGTCCACGGCGCCGACCGGCCTGGGCTTGTGGCGGCCCTGCGCTGGTTCCTCCACTTCCTGGGCGGTTACCTGAGCTGGGAGCAGATGGCCCGTCTCCTGGGGGGGTGGGGTGCCCTGGGGCTGCTGAGCCTGGCGGTCACGCCAACTGCCGGCCTGAACCTGCTGCTCTTCTGCATCCTCCCCCTGCTGCTCAGCTCGGCGCAACTCTTCGTGTTCGGCACCTATCTGCCCCATCGCGCCACAGATCCGAACAGTGGCAGCCAAAAGCCCCGCAGCTTGGACCTGCCGGTCTGGTTGTCACTGCTCACCTGCTATCACTTCGGTTACCACTGGGAACACCACCAGTACCCCTGGCTGGCATGGCATGAACTGCCCGGCTCACGGTGCCTCTCCAGCAGCGATAAAGTTCCTGTACGGGAAAATGCAGCATGGCTGAACGGAACATGATGGGTGTGGAAACTGCGCTGGCCCCTTCCGAAACGGCCCCAGAGCTTTGGCCGGATTGGACTGAACTGGAACAGCAGATCGCACGAACGGCCTACGACACGGCTCACAGCCGGGCCCTCGCCAGTCTGATCATCGAGATTCAGCTCCAGGCGGCGCTCGTTGATTCTGCCGCGGCTCTCTGGCAACTTCACGACTATCTGAGCATCCAGCGCCACCGCATCGAAGGTCGTTTTGATTTCCGGCCCCAGCCGATCCTCTTTTTGTTTGCCAGCCTTGTCAAAGACAAGCTGCTGGATCTGGCCGAGCTCGAGGGTCTTGCAGATGCAAAATTGGCCAAGATCCGGGCCATGGCGCAGTTTTAAGCCCTACGCCGCTGACCAAGGTCTTGAAGCCGCCGCCACCTGGATCCTGATCGGTTGGACAGCCCGCCGACACGTTTATGTTGGCTGGCCTATTGATTGATGGGATTTCCCCGCCTATTGTCACCGCAATCCCTAACGATTCTTCCGTGCCATGACCTATCAACCCTGCCTTCCTTGACCGTTTCGCTCCCCCGGGAAGGGGTTCCGTCCCCGACCTCGCCAGGTCCGGCTGACAGCGATAGGCCGCCGGCTCCCGAACCGCTCTGCCGTCGGGACTTCGACTTGCGTCCGTTCATGGCCAGCTCCAATCGGCTGGCGACCTGGCAGATCCTCAACACCCTTGTGCCCTACGGGCTGCTCTGGTGGCTAGGCCTGGAATTGCTGCATCGATCCCCGTGGCTGCTTCTGCCCGTGATCGCCCTGCAGGTGCTCTTCCTGGCCCGCTGTTTCTCCCTGATGCACGACTGCGGCCACCATTCGCTGTTCCGCAATCGCCGTGCCAACCGTTGGTGCGGCTTCCTGCTCGGGGTGGTGAGTGGCATCCCTCAGTTGCCCTGGTCCCGGGGCCACGAATATCACCATCGCCACAACGGCGACTGGGAGAAGTACCAGGGACCTTCCGCACTGGTGAGCACCGAAGCCTTTGCCAGGCTAAACCCCAGTCAGCAGCGTCAATACGGCTGGCTCCGCCATCCTCTGATGCTTTTCCCAGGCGGCTTCTTCTACCTTGTGATCAAACCGCGGCTAGCTCTGCTGCTCGGCCTTGCGGCCCTGCTGCCTTACACCATCCGCAGCCTGCAGGAGTCGCCGGATCGTTCCTTCAAGGAAATCCTGGCTTCCCACCACAGCCGCCACTGGTACAGCCCCGAGGAGTTTCACGACCTCCTGCTCAACAACCTCGCGGTGCTGGCGCTCTGGACAGCCATGGGCGCCACGGTGGGTGCCGCCGGCTTCTGGATGATTTACACCCCGGTGATGACCTGTGGTGCCGCCATCTTCATCTGCATCTTCTTTGTGCAGCACAACTTTCCCGGCTCCTACGCGCACACCACCGAGGGATGGAATGCGATGGCCGGCGCCCTAGAGGGCACGAGCGATCTCGAGTTGCCAGCAGTGCTCAACTGGTTTTCCGCAGATATCGGCTGCCACGCGATTCACCACCTCTGTGCGGCGATTCCCAATTATCGTCTACGGGCTTGTAATCAGCGCAACGCGGATCGACTTCAAGGAGTGAAAAGACTCAAACTCTCCGATATCCCGGGCTGTTTCAATTACATCCTCTGGGATCCCAGCCTCGGCCGTCTCACCACCATGGCCAACCAGCGAAGCCGCGCTAAACAGGTCGGGGCAGCAGGGGCCTAGGATGCAGATTCTCGGGGCAGACCCCTGACTGAATCCACCACGCCTCCGCTCACGATCGGCCAGCTAGAAGCGCAATACCCCATGTATTGCAAGGCGATGAGGTTATTGCTGCGCGAAGGCTGCACCCAGAAGCAAATAGAGCGCACTGTCTGCTGGGATCGCCTGGCGATTCTCCATCACAGTCTGCCAAAGAACTACAAATCACCCGAATATCTGTTCTGGCTTTTTCGCCGCGAGTATCAGCAGCAACAGCTCCGCGCAATCAGCTGAGCAACAGTTGGGGGTGTGCCGGTTGACTGGCCCTCTCGTTGCGCCCAGCCCTCTCGTTGCGCCCAGCCCCCAGTTGCGCCCAGCCCCAGCGGCCCCTACCTTGCGCCGCCTGGGTGCAGAAGGGATGCCATAAAAAAACCCTGCCTGAGCAGGGTTGGTATCGGAGGCTCAGGATCGGAACCCTGAAGCTGGCCCCAAAGGGCAAGGGGTGATCAGTAGCGGTTGCGGTTGCCGTAGCCGCCGCCGTTGTAACCGCCACCGCCGCCGAAGCTGCCGTTGCCGTAACCGCCACGTCCGCCGCCACCACCGCCGCCACCGCCACCGGTGCGGGGTTCGGCCTTGTTCACGCGGATGGCGCGGCCCATCCACTCGACGTTTTGAAGCTCATCAATGGCCTTGGATTCCTCAGCATCGCTGGCCATCTCCACGAAGGCGAAACCGCGCTTGCGGCCGGTATCGCGATCCAAGGGGAGGCTGCACTTGCTGACCTTGCCGTATTCGGCAAACAGTTGCTGGACGTCCTCCGCTTCGGCATCGAAGGAAAGGTTGCCCACGTAAATCGTCATGAACCTGAGAGAGAAACTATGAACCTGATCCGCCGAAAGCCCTGAAGGAAGACGACCGCTCGCTTGGTGAGAACCTGTGGAGAGAACTCGCTGGAGAGAAATCGTTGCTGGAGAGAAATCTTTGAACCACTTGCATCCTACAGACCTCTCGGCGCCCACCAGCCCCTTAAGGCCGCTGCAGCAGACCTGCCTCCGCCCTGCTGCGGACATCACGGACAGAGGTGTGCGGGGATCGAGGTGGTGAGTGGCTCGGAGGAGCAGCCAACCAGAGCTTCCTGGATGACGATCAGATCGCGCAGATCGCGGCCGGTTTTCCCGTGCTTTGCATGAGCTCCCACCGGCGACCTCTGGAGCTCGATTTTGGGGCAAGCCCTTGCTTCAGAAAGCCTGCAAACTGCATCGAATCCTGGCCATCACTTCAGCGGCGCGGCACGATGCCGTAGGAGTTGGAGCGATCCATGGCGGCTGTTCATCGCTGGAGCGTGACCCTTGCCGGCAGTGGACCCGGCGGTGAGCGTCGTCACCCGCGCTGGCTCGACGAGGACGGCTATTTCAGTGCCGACCCTTCACGGGCCCTGCGGCTTGCCAGCCCGGAGATCGCCGTGCAGCGGATTCAGGCTTTTCTGGCCTTACACGGGAGCAAGAGCGATCGGATCGAGCGGTTCCGGCTGGTGCCGGCACCGCCCCACCAGCTGAGGACGGCTGAGCGCCACCCCAGCGAGTGCCTGATGCGGGAGCAGGCCGCCTGAGGTCCGTTCACTCCCACCCCCCGATCCCACCATGGCCCGCCTGAGCAGCAGCACCCACCGAGAAGCCGCGCGCAACTCCGCACCAGGTCGAACACCCCGCCGCCCGGAGCCTGTTGCCCGTGGTGTGGTCGGCGTGGTGGCGGTCCTGGCGATGGCGCTGGCCGGCTGCCAACAGGGGTCCAACCCGGAGGCCCAGCGTATCGACCAACTCAACCTGAAGATCGAGCAACTGGAGCAACGACTCAACAAGCTGGCCAGCGAGCGCCAGACTGGATCGGACAGCCAGGGAAAACCTCCATCCGGGCGGATCAAGTCGCTCACGCTGCGCACCGGCACCGAAGACGATCGCCTGCGCATCTACTGGGCCGATGGCAGCACCACCGATCTGCCCTGCACCAAAGAGCAGGCCACCTTTGTGTGCGGCTAATGCGTGTGCAGCTAATCCGTTTGTGGCTGATCCCTTTCTGGCTGGTCAGGCCTGCAGCAGCCCGGAGGTCAGGGCCTGGAGGGCCTCGGTCCAGCTTGGCTGCACGGGCCAGCGTTCGCGGCTGGTGAGGCTCAGGGCGATGCCCTTCTCGCCGTAGGCCGCCTCATTGATAAACACAGGCCACACCAGCTGGTTCTCCAGGCCGGCTGGGGGGCTATAGGCGATCGTGCCGCCATCCGTGGCCTGGAAGAGGGGATCGCCGGCCCGCAAGGGCTGCCAGTCGCGGTGCTGGCGGAGGGGATGGATCACGGCGGCGGGACTGCCGTTGCCATGGCGGGGCAAATCCAGGCTCTGGCGATGGCGATGCACCACGAGGTGGGTGGGCTGGGGCAGCCTTCCCTGCCGGGCTCCGGCCAGCAGCGCCAAGGTGGCCTCCAGGGCCATGGCGGTCTGCAGAACCACCGCGGCGGTGAGCACCCCCTGGGGCACCGGCCCCACCTCGATCACCAAGCCACAGGGCCAGGCCTCGGCGAGGTAACCACTCTGGTGGGGGTCGCCCTCATGGAGATAAATGGGCAGCCCCAGCTTCTGCTGCAGCGCCGCGGCCAGAGCCAGATCGGCGGGGCGGCGGCCGTACACCACCAGGCAGTTACCCATGGCGGCGGTGGTGCTGTGCAGATCGATCACCACCAGGCACGGATCGGCAGCCTCCGGAGCGTGGTGGGCCAGCAAGCTGCGGGCGCGCACCACCTCCCGTTCCTGCCGGGCCGGATCGGCCAGCAGGGCCGGCTGGAAGCTGCGGTTGAGGTCGCGGTCGAGATAGCGCCGCGACTGGGCCAGGGCATCGGGGTTGCCGATCAGGGAGCACAGGGCCAGGCCGGAGGAGTTGAGCCGCCCGGGCAACCGGGCCCAGGCATCGAGCAGCCAGGGGGCATTGCACTCGTTGCCGTGAGTTCCGGCCACCACAAGCACCTTCCCCTTCGCACCGGCCTGGGGCCCCTCAGCAGCGGATCCGTTCAGGCCTGACCCCAGCGGCTCCGCCCCCGATGCGACTGCCATCGCTTATCACAACTCCCAACAGCCCCCAGCCTGACGCAGAGTCAGGCGAAATGAATCCCAGCGATGCCCCCACCCGCCGCCCTGGTGCGCACGGCCCGCTGCCTGTGGCGGGGCCAGTGGCTCACCCTGATGGGTGGTCTCGGTCCGGCCGATGCCGAAGGCCGCTACCGGCGGCCCGCAGCGGCCTTCGCTGAGCGGCCCTCCCTGCCCGCCGCTGCCGCGGAGCCCTCCGGCCACGTGCTGATCGTGGGGCGCAGCTGCCCCTGGGCGCACCGAGCTTGGCTCACCTGGACCCTGCGGGGCCTAGCGGACAGCATCGATCTGCTGGTGGTGGAGCCAGACCCGGCCGCCGGCCGCTGGCGCTTCGCCACCCCCTTTGCCGGCTGCACCACCCTGGCGGAGCTCTACCGGACCAGCGGCAGCGCTGCGGGCGCTCCGGCCACGGTGCCGGCGCTGTATTCCCGCAGCCAGGGCCGCATCCTGGTGAACGAGAGCGCGCGGTTGATTGAGCTGCTCAACGACTGGCCCGGAGCTGGGCCCGATCTGTGGCCCACAGCGCAGCGGGAGATGATCGAGCGCTGGCGGGAACGACTGCAGGGCAGCGTGAACGACGGCGTGTACCGCTGCGGTTTCGCGCGGAACCAGGCCGCCTACGACGAGGCCGAGGCGGAGTTGTTCAGCACCCTGGAGGCGCTGGAGGAGCAGTTGCAACGGGGCGTCGCCGCCGGGGAGGGCTGGTTGTGCGGCGCCGAAGTCAGCCTGGCCGATGTGGTGCTGTTTCCCACCCTGATCCGCCTGGAGCTGGTGTACGCACCCCTGTTCGGCTGCAGCCGCCGGCCCCTTTGGCAGTTTCCAGCCCTGGCGGGATGGCGGGCACGTTTCTTCGCTCTGCCGGGGGTGGCGGCCAGCTGCTTTCCCGAAGCCTGGCGCCGCGACTACTTCGGCAGCTTGTTTCCGCTGCACCCCTCCGGCATCATCCCGGCCGGAGCCGATCTCGCCAGCCTGGTGGCGGGGCCCGGGGGGTTGCCGCTCCCCGGCAAGCCCCCCCTATCACCGGGCTGAAGTCCCCGGGATCGGGGAGCGGGCAACGCCCTCCGCTGGCGCCCGGCCAGCGCCGCCCCGCAGGGCCGATTCACCCCTGGGTGCCGCCCATCGCACGCCATAAGACGGCCACTCTCTCAAGCAGCCCTTCCGCTTGAGTCCCCTTCAGGACCGGGAAACCCCCGCAGGCGCGCTCGCCCGCCGGCCCACTCGACGACCGGCCGGGAGCTGGACATCACCAACCTCCCAGCGCTCAGCCAGCATGGGGGCAGACGCGCCGACCCCGTGGCCAGCAGCAGCCTCCCCAGCCCGGCTGATCCCAGCTTCGACGGCATGTTCGGGCCGTACACGATCACCGACCACGACCGCCGCGAGGTGCTGGGCTACCGCCTGGCCCTCACCGCCGTGGCCGTCGGCCAGCTGGGGCTGCTGCTCAGCTGGCGCCAGGGGGGAGATGCCCTGCTCTGGCCCTGGCTGCTGCTGATGGCCGCCGGCCTCGGCCTGGCCCTGCGCTGGATTCACATCTACCTGCGGCCCCTGCACCGGGCCCTGCAGCTCTTCTGGCTGGCGGGCTGCCTTGGGGGGCTGCTGCTCGCCCAGCGGGTGGGGCTGGGATCCATGGGCGAGACCCTGCGGGAGCAGCCGCTCTGGATCCTGGCGGTGGGTCCCTTCTTCGCTGCCCTCACCGGCGTGGGCTTCAAGGAGTTCTTCTGCTTCCGCAGGCCCGAGGCGATCGGTGTGACCCTGCTGCTGCCCGTGGCCCTGCTGGGCCGGCTCAGCGGCCTGCTGCCAGTGACCACCACTGCCACCCTGCTCACCCTGGAGAGCCTGCTGCTGCTGGTGCTCTGCCTGCGCAAGTTCCCGATGCCCGCCGCGGCCGATGTGGGCGATAAGAGCGTGTTCCTCCACCTGGAGGCCCAGCGGCAGGGTGCCGCCGCAGCCACTCCGGCTGCCATGTCCACGGAGGCTGCCGTGTCCACGGAGGCGACGTGAGCCTGATCTCCCTGGTGGGAGCCGGCAAGGACTACGGCATCCGCACCCTGTTTTCCGACCTTGAGCTGCACGTGGGTCCCCGCGAGCGGCTGGGGTTGATCGGACCGAATGGGGCGGGCAAGAGCACCCTGCTGCGGGTGCTGGCCGGCCGTGAACCCCTCGATCGGGGCGAGCGGCGCTGCTCCAGCAAGCTCAATGTGGTGCTGCTGGATCAGGAGCCCGACCTCGATCCGGCCCGCACGGTGCTGGAGGAGGTCTTCGCCGCCGGCGGCGAACGGCTGGCGCTGCTCCGGGAACACGAGGAACTCAGCCTGGCCCTGGCCGCCGATCCCGCCAGCGACACCCTGCTGGCCCGGCTCAGCTCCTGCAACCACAGGATGGACAGCTGCAACGCCTGGGACCTGGAGCGCGACTGCCGCGAGGTGCTGGAGCGGCTCGGCATCGGTGGCGGTTCGGAGCTGCTGGGCCGGCGGGTGGAGGAGCTTTCGGGGGGCAATCGGCGCCGGGTGGCCCTGGCGGCAGCCCTGGTGGCCCAACCGGAGGTGCTGCTGCTCGATGAACCCACCAACCACCTCGACGCCGAAGGGGTGGAATGGTTGCAGGGCTGGCTGGATCGCTTCGCCGGCGCCTTGGTGCTGGTCACCCACGACCGCTACCTGCTCGACCGGGTGACACGGCGGATCGTGGCCGTGGAGCGGGGCGAGGCCCGGCCCTACGAGGGCAACTACGCCACCTACCTGGAACGGCGGGCCGAGGAGGAGGCTTCCGAGCAGGCGAGCGCCGCCAAATTCCGCGGCAGCCTGCGGCGGGAACTGGCCTGGCTGCGCCAGGGCCCGAAGGCCCGCAGCACCAAGCAGAAGGCCCGTCTGCAGCGGATCGAGGCGATGCGCGAGGCCCCCAGCCGGCAGGCGAAGGGCCAGGTGAGCCTGACCTCCACGGCGCGAAGAATCGGCAAGCAGGCGATCACGGCCGCAGGGCTGTGCGTGGGGGTGCCGGCCAACCCTCCGGGCGGGGATGGCTCAAAACCTAAGACCGGCCGCCCCGAGGGACCAGCCGAACCGCCAGAGGCGGCTCCACACCCCGGGCCTGACAATCCAGGCCCCCGCCTGCTGCTGCGCGACTTCAGTTACGACTTCAGCCCCGAAGACCGGGTGGGGATCATCGGCCCCAACGGCGTTGGCAAATCCAGCCTGCTGGAGGTGATCGCCGGCCGCCGGATGCCCAGCGCTGGAACACTGGAGCTGGGGTCCACCGTGAAACTCGCCTACTTCGACCAGCACAGCGAGGTGCTGCTGGCCGACCGGGCCCAGCGCAAGGTGATCGATGTTGTGCAAGAGGCCGCGAGCCGGGTGGAGGTGGATGGGGTGGAACTCAGCGCCTCCCAGCTGCTGGAGCGCTTCCTGTTTCCGCCGGCCCAGCAGCACCAGCCGGTGGCGAAGCTCTCGGGCGGCGAGCGGCGGCGGCTGCACCTGTGCCGGCTGTTGATCGAGGCGCCGAATGTGCTGCTGCTCGATGAGCCCACCAACGACCTCGACGTGAACACCCTCGGGGTGCTGGAGGACTTCCTCGAGGATTTCCGCGGCTGCGTGGTGGTGGTCTCCCACGACCGCTGGTTCCTCGACCGCACCGTGGATCGCCTCTTCTGTTTCCGCGATGGACAGCTGGAGCGGTTCGAAGGGAACTACAGCAGCTACCTCGAGCGCCAGCAGGCTGCCGCGGGCCGGCCAGTCGGGGGAGCGGCCCAGACCGAATCAGCCGCAGCTCCCAGCAGCAACAACCGTCCAACGGCCAAGCCAACCCCACCTCGCCGCCGTAGCTTCAAGGAAAACCGGGAACTCGAATCGATCGAACGGGACCTGCCCCTCTGGGAGGAACGCCGCGGCAACCTGGAAACGAGCCTCGCCAATCCCAGCGGCGGCGACTATGGACAGCTGGAGACCCTCACCCATGAGCTGGCGGAATTGGTGGAGCGGATCCACAGCGCCGAGGAGCGCTGGCTGGAACTCAGCGAACGGCCGAATTGAGCCAGGGCCCGATGGCGGCCCCGGGCGTACCAGATCAGCAGGAGCGCACAGGACGGTCTCAAGCGACGGGAAGCGCCCGTATGGTGTGGCCGGTGAGCTCCGGCCGTGTTCGGCCGGTCATTCATGAAATCCATTGACGACCACATCAAGAAGGACCTCGTTGAGATCGAGTCCGCCAAAGCGGAAGGCAACCTCGGCAAGGTTCGCCACCTCGAGGAAGAGCTGAAGGGCCTGGAGGAATACAAGACCCACCATCCCGAAGACAACCACGATCCCTCTCCCCTGGAGGTCTACTGCGACCTCAACCCGGAAGCGCCCGAGTGCCGCGTCTACGACGACTGATCAGCAGCGCCGCTTCACCACACCACAAGCCGTTTCGGTACACCACAAACAAACAGTGCAGCCCCTGGGAATGTTTATTCACGGGGGTTTTCGCCTGGCCTGATGGCGCTGTCCCTGCGGCGCAACCCGGTGCCGCGGGAGAGTCCAGGGGCGGTTGGCTGCACTGCCCTTGCCTGCACTGCCCTTGCCAGCAGCAAGGTGGGCTGTGCAGCGATCTACCGCGATCCGTTGGGAAGGTATTAATGGTGGAGGGAATGATCTATGGAAGAATCATTCGCCAATGGTTCCCCATCGAGGAGAACAGCTGAGCCAGCCGCTTCGGGGGCCTCCGGGAAGCTCGGGCCGGCGGCCGACGTACCGCGTGGCGTCCGCGGGCGGGTGAGAGGCACCAGGAGGGTCTCGGGTTCTTCGGGCTCCCATGCGCCACCCGCCGGTATCGCACCGGCAGCAGCCGCTCCGCCCGCCGCCATCCCGCCAGCCGCGGCGACACCGGCGGCCCCAGCCAGAGCCCCGGGCTCCGGAGCCGGGCGATCCACCCCCAGCTCCCGCCACACCAGCGCCAGCAGGGCATCGAGCCCGGTGCGGGTGGCCGCCGAGATCGCCAACGGCGCCCCCAGGCTGGGCAGGGCCGCGGCGCTGAGGCCATGGGCGGCCAGCGCCTCCAACCGCTCGGCGATCTCCTCGGAATCGAGCAGTTCGACCTTGGTGAGCACCACCAGCCGCGGCCGCGCCTCGAGGCCATGGCCGTAGGCCCGCAGCTCCGCTTCCACCACCTGCAGATCGGCCACCACGTCCTCTGAGCTGCCATCCACCAGGTGGAGCAGCAGGCGGGTGCGCTGGATATGGCGCAGGAAGTCGTGGCCCAGGCCCGCGCCGCGGGCGGCGCCAGCGATCAGGCCGGGGATGTCGGCGAACACGGTGCCATCGCCGCTGGGGCGGCGCACCACCCCCAGGTTGGGCACCAGGGTGGTGAAGGGGTAATCAGCGATGCGGGGCCGGGCGGCCGAGAGCACGGCGATCAGGGTGCTCTTGCCGGCATTGGGCTGGCCGATGATGCCCACCTCGGCGAGCAGCTTGAGCTCCAGCCAGAGATCCCAGGCCTCGCCATCGCGGCCCTCGGTGAACTTCTCCGGTGCCCGGTTGCGGTTGCTGAGGTAGTGGGCGTTGCCGAGGCCGCCGCGGCCGCCGGCCGCCACCAGGAGCTCCTGCCCCGCCTCGGTGAGATCACCCAGCAGGATGCCGGTGCGGCTGTCTCGCACCTCGGTGCCGCAGGGCACCTTGATAACCAGGGGCTTGCCGCTAGCGCCGCTGCTGCGGTTGGGACCGCCGCGCACGCCGTCGTCGGCGGCGAAGAGGCGCTTGAACTTGAAATCCAGCAGGGTCTGGAGGTTGGGGTCGGAGCGCAGCAGCACGTCGGCGCCGCGGCCGCCATCGCCGCCGGAGGGACCGCCGGCGGGTACGTACTTCTCGCGGCGGAAGGCCACGATGCCGTCGCCACCACGGCCACCGCGCACGGCGATGCGGGCCTGATCGATGAACTGCATTAGCCCAACCTTAGGATCCCTCGGTAATGGAGCCGCCGTGGCCGAGGTTCGCTTCCAGCAGGTGAGTAAGGCATACCCGCCCCGCCGGAGCGGTGATCGGCCGGTGGAGGTGCTGCAGCGGCTGGATCTCACGATCGCCGATGGGGAGTTCCTGGTGCTGGTGGGACCTTCGGGCTGCGGCAAGAGCACCCTGCTGCGGCTCTTGGCCGGGCTGGAGAGCCCCAGCGGCGGCGAAATCTATGTGGGAGATCGCCCCGTGAGCCGGCTGCGCCCCGCCGAGCGGGATGTGGCGATGGTGTTCCAGAGCTACGCCCTCTATCCCCACCTGAGCGTGGCCGACAACATCAGCTTCGGGCTGCGCCGCAGCCGGCCCCGCACCGCCACTGAGCAGCTGCTGGATGGCCTGCACCGCGTCACCCGCCCCTGGCCGGCGCCGCTGCGGATCCGCTCGGATCGGGAGGCGGCGATCGAGCGGCGGGTGGCCGAGGTGGCCACCACTCTGGAACTGGATGGCCTGCTGGAACGCCGGCCCAAGGAACTCTCCGGTGGCCAAAAGCAGCGGGTGGCCCTGGGCCGGGCGATCGCCCGCAAGCCTGCGGTGTTCCTGATGGATGAGCCGCTCAGCAACCTCGACGCCAAGCTGCGCACCGGCACCCGCGCCCAGATCGTGGAGCTGCAGCGCCGGCTGGGCACCACCACCCTCTATGTGACCCACGACCAGGTGGAGGCGATGACCATGGGCCACCGCATCGCCGTGCTCAACGGCGGGCGGTTGCAGCAACTGGGCACCCCCCTGGAGCTCTACCAGTGGCCGGCCAATTTGTTTGTGGCCCAATTCATCGGCAGCCCGCCGATGAACCTGCTGCCGGTGACGGTCGTCGCCCCGGGCCAGCTGGCGTTGGAGGGGCACCGCCTGCTGGTGGAGGGCCCGATGGCTGAGGCCCTGGGCGGCCGCCAGGGCCAGACCCTCACGGGCGGGCTGCGGCCCGAGCACCTGAAGCTGGCGCCGGCCACCAACCGCAACCTGGCGGCCGAGGTGAGCCA
>BJHE01000075.1 GCA_014191755.1 Cyanobium sp. | reverse complement strand
AGAGCCCTTGGAGGATCAGCACCTCCATCCTGGAGTCCGCCAGTCGATGGAGCTGTGTTGAGGACTCCAACCTGAGGGTGAATCCAACCTGAGGGTGAAGGGGTGAGACCCTCTTCAACCTTGGGCGGGAGAGACCACCGGGCGAGGACGGGAGGGGGAATCTCTCCCCAAATCTCTCCAATCTCACTTGGCCATTCCCTGAAAAGTCAATCGGGGCGACAGGATTCGAACCTGCGACCTAGTGCTCCCAAAGAGAAATTCAGGGGCTGATCGCCACAGCGTTTTCTAGTTATAGCAAGGGTTTTGGGGGAGGCTGTCCGGCCTGATCTTGCCCGATTGGGTGGTTTTTGCGCACAATGTGCGCAAAACGTGTCCGAGTGCTTCATGCCGGCCGTGCGCTTCGACGAGAGCTGGGTACCGGGGTTCCGCAGTTCGGTGCGGGGGTCGACCGCTGCCGGTTGGAGCGTCCGGGAATACCGCGGTGGGATGCGGCTGCAGGTGAGGGGTGACGATGGCCCGATGCAGTCGGTGGTGCTTCCGTTCGACTGGGGACGGCGCGCGGTCGGCGATGCCCTGGTCAGGGTGAGGAACATCTACGCCTTGGTCTGCGAAGGCCACACCTTGAGGGCCGCTGCGGAAATTCTGGACGGAAAGGCTCCGAGCACAACCCTGCCGTGGGAGCAGGCGATCGAGGGCTTCAGGGAACAGAAGATCCTTCACGGCAACGCCATCAAACCGGGAACCTGGACCAAGAACTACGAACCGGTGGTGGCAATGGCTGTGGGAATGCTGCGCTCGTCCAAGGCACCGAAACGTCCCGAGGATCTGATCGATCGCTGCATCCGCGATTGGCCGCCTGGCAGTCGAATGCGCCAGATCCGTTCCCAGAGCCTTTGTCAGTTCCTGAACCACTGCGTTCAGCGAGAAGGCTTCCCGGAGCTCTGGAGTCCTCCCCATGACATCAAGCGCCATGTGGGCGTCAAGCCAGCTTCTGCCGGCCCGGGCCACAAAGGCGACCCGCTGACGGATCAACAGATTCTGGTCTTGATCAAGAACCTGCCGATCGATGACACCGGCAGGCGGTGGACCGATGCGGTGCGTCTGGCCGCCGAGCTGGGGTTGAGGCCGATCGAACTGCTCCACCTTTCAATTCGGCAGGATCCTGTCAGCGGTGAGCGTTACTGGTGGTGCAGCTACCGCAAGCGAAGCGGTGGCGGCGCGACCGAACCCCGACGATTGGAACCCCTGCCGTTGATCGGAGAATCAGGGAGGGCGGAGAGCTGGAAGCTCCTGGAGCGCTGGGAGGCTGGCGACATTGCCCTACCTCCATTGGAGAGCGGCAATGGAGCCGGCGATTGCTTCAAGACGTACCTCAATCGTCAGCAAGGTTGGCTTGATCTCAAGGCCGAGCTGATGGCCAAGGGTGAACGCCTGGTGCCCTACAGCTTCCGACACAGCTACAGCCTGCGTTGTCACCAGCGCGGAATCGACGGTGGTTCGACTGCCGCAGCGATGGGTCATTCCTACGAGGTGCATTGCCGCAGCTATCCATGGGCATCGGAGGCGGGCATGGTGGCGGCCTTCCGACGCGCCCGGGAGAAAGTCCAGCAAGCCGCGAGTTGAATCCTGTCGGCGGCCGCCGGAGCGCTCAAGGCGCTCCCTTCCCCCCACCCACACCTGTCCCCCCCAAGGCCAACCCGGCGAGGATGCTCAGCCCCTGGCTGACAGCGGCATCGATGCGACTGCGGGGCCGATCGCAGAAGACGCCGGTGGGGTCAAAGGGCGTCGGGGCAGAGATGGTGGGGGGAGTTGCTGTGGTGCTGATGTTGGGCACCTGAGCTGGGCTGCTGCCCTGAGGCTCTGGGCCTGAGGGGGGAAGTGCAGGGCCCGCTTCAGGGCCGCCATCACGCGCCTGAGGCAGCGCCCCCCCTTCCGGCTGTCTCGGAGCCGTGGCCGGAGCAGGCGTAATCAGCTCCAGCCCATGGCGGCGGACATAGAGCCAGGAGAGGACGCTGCAATTGAGCAGGTCGAGGACCAAGGTGCCGCCCTGGAACCCCAGGATCCCGGCCGCGATCCAGACCACCAGCCGGCGGGAGTCCATCGCGGTGCCTGCAGAGAACCCTTGAGGGTTCCGGGGTAGTGAGTACCGAATTCGTTGGCTCAGTCGTTGCGGTGGGCCCGGAACCCTCAGGGGCCTCGCAACACGCCCCATGGCCCCCGTCACCACCCTTCAGAAGCCCCAGTCCCCCAGGTCCGGCGGCGCTTTCGATCAGCGGATCACCCTTCAGGTCCCCTACCTCTGCCATCGCGACAGCGTCACCGCCCAGGGCCTCCGGATGTGCTTCTCCTCCACCTGCGCGATGGCGGCGGCGTACCTCAAGCCCGGCTGCCTGGCCGGCGCAAGCCAGCTCGATGATCGTTACCTGGCCCTGTTGCGGCGCCATGGCGACACCACCGATGTGGCAGCCCAGATCCAGACCCTCCGAGGCCTGGGCATCGAGGCCGAACTCCGCACCGATGGCCGGATCGAGCAGCTGATCGCCCAGCTGCGGATGGGGGGATCCCGGTCCCGGTCGGCTGGCTCCACAAGGGCCCCGTCAACGCCCCGTCTGGTGGCGGCCACTGGAGCCTGGTGGTTGGTTGGGATCCGATCCGGCGAGCGGTGCTGATGCACGACCCCAATGGCGAGGCCAACCTTGTCGGCGGCGGCTACGTGAGCACCGCCATCGGCAGCGGTAGGAACCGTTGGTATTCGGAGAAGAACTGGGGCCGCCGCTGAATGGTGGAGGGGGTTGGATCGGGCTGGTGGCTGGAGTTGGCGGTGTAAGCCACAACCAGCCTCACGTGATCAGATCGAGGGCGCTCTTAAAAGGAGCGCCTTTTTGCTGTCGGTTGCTTCCTTTGGAAGCGTCATCAATGAAGGCCGGCCGGGACTGCCCGGCCGGCTGAGGCCAGTGCCTCAGATCACCGACACCGTGGTGCCAGGTGTGCCCTGCAGCTTGCGGGCCAGGGCCTGGGCGCGGGCCATGGGCCATATAGCGGAGCTTCTTGATCGGCTTGCCGCAGCGGCCGATCGGCTGCGTGATGCGCTCATGGCCATAGGCCTTGATGCCATCCGGATAGATGTGCATGACCAGGCAACGGATTTCGCAGCGGGGAGCTTTGCTGATCGCCATGGAGGAAGGGGCGTGGGACGCCACCCGGTCGCCCGGCCCGACGGCGGCTGCAAGGACTGCGTCGCACCGATAGGTGCGCCTCGGGGAGACACCGAGAGGTGCGCCAATGGGAAGCGCAGCCCGGCCCGATCCTTGCTGCCGCTGGGGGGTGGGGCATGGTGCGGTGGAGCCCACGCCAGTTCCGTGACGATCGAGCGGTCATCTGCCAGCCGCTGCAGTGAATCAGGGCCAACAACTTCTGGCGATGGCCGAAGGAGCTGCGCGCCGGTCCCCTCCAGGCTGCGCCCCTGGGCAAGGGCTACGCGGCTCTCCGGGGGGCAAGTCGTGGCACTAGAGGCGCTCAACCCGCTGAGGTGCTGGTTATGCCGTAGGGCCCCTAGTAGGCCCATAAAAAATAGTCTTTCTTGCTGACGGACTCATATCACTACCCTTCAAAGCTGTGTCACTCCCTCCTCAGTAACGTCAGCAGGCTGCTGATGACACCGGCAAGGAAGCCAAAGAAAGCGCTGATCTGATCAGGGCTGAGCTGGCGGGTGAGAAGGGTGCCCTGCAGATCGGTCGTGGGGTGCCGGAGGCTGAGGCCGCTGCGGATCCGCGCCGTCTCCCCGACCACCTCCACCGCCAGCTGGCCCTGGTCGGTGCGGAGGCTGGTGATCATGCCTATCCCTGGGGGATCGAGGCGTAGGAATTGATCGGGCCGCAGGCTCAGGGGCTGTTGGCGGCCTAGATGCAAAGTGCCGGCACGCAGGGTGGAGAGGGTGATCGGCGATTGATCGAAAAGGCTGCTGCCCTCGCTGATGAACTGCACATCGGCCACTCGCAGGTTGCTTTCAAACACCGTCTGGCTCTTGGGGTCTGCTCGTTGCAGGCGCAGGCGGGTGGGACCTGCCAGGGGCAGGCGGAACTCCGCCTGCGGCGGCGTGATCTGCTGCGTCGTGCGGCCGGGCTGCTGGAACACCGCCTGCAGGCCACCAGCCGGGGCCTTGCCTGGCGAGGCTTCCGTGATCGGCGGGGTGATCGTCAGCTCCGCCGCCGCCCCTGGGGGAACACCCTGGCCGCTGGCTCTCTGGCGCGGGGGGATGAGATCGAGCACCAGTTGATCCTTGCCCTCCAGCTGCAGGTTCTTGATCCGGGTGCCAGGGGGCAGGGCGATCCTCATCCCCAGGGAATCCGGCGCAGTGGCGCTCAGGATGAGTGAGCTGCCGCCCGTCAGCGCCAGGCGTTGGCCGCTGAGCGGCACCAGCAGCGGCGGGCCAGCCGCCCCATCGCCTTGGCCCTTGATCGTGAGGCTGCGCAAAGGCAGCGCCAAAAAGCCCTGCAATGGGCCGCTCGGCTCCCCCTCGTTGCCCTGGAGCACAAAGCTCAGGGCACCGACCCGCAGCGCACCTTCCAGCGGTTGGCGCAGCGGGGCCATCGCCACCCCCCAGGCGAGGCCGCAGAGGCCCAGACCCAGCAGGGCGTGGGGATTCAGGTGGGGGCTCAGTCCGCGCAACGGCCAGCGCGGCAGACGGCGCTGTATTGGCAGGTGGCGCTGGGGTGGTGGCGAGGCGCCCATCAGGGCTTCAACCAGCTGGGGTCGTGGCGCAGGCTCACGTTCAGCAACGGGCTGCCGCTTTCGGCGGAGCGGGCGATCAGGCGGTATGTGCCAGCGGGGCGATCGCGGGCCTCCCAGCGGCAGGGCAGTTCCGTCTCCACCCGGGTGGGACCGGAGCATTCGCGCACCAGCCGGTTGCCTGGGCCAAGGATGCGCACCGAGGCAACCGGCTGGGCGCCATTGCTGGTGATCACCAGGTTGTAGGCAGCTGCAGGGGCGAACTTCACCGGCAGCCACTGATCCGCGTCCCCCGGCTGGCGCAGCAGAGCGGTAGACCTCAGCTTGCTGGGGTTGATTCCTTCGCGCCTGATCACCCCGGCGCCCCACTCGAACGATCGCCAGCCCGTCCGGGCGCTGCCCAGCCGCAGGGGTGTCATTTGGTAGTCGCCGCCGCGGGCCTGCACCGTTACGGCCGGATCGTCCTGACCGGCGGCAGCGGCGGGTACCTGCAGGCCAAGCACCTCCCCCTGCTCCGCCCGCCGCTGCGGCTGGGGCAGGCCGATGCTGTAGCTGGCGAGCCGCAGGCCGATGGCGGCGATCGGCCGGCTGGCGCGGATGCCTTCGCAGCGGTCCATCTGCGGGCGGAATTGATAGGCCGTGCTGCGGGGGTTCCCCTGGGTGCTGCAGGGCGGGCTGCCGGCGGGGGCAGGAGTTGCCAGGGTCACCATCAGGAGGCCAAAGGCCAGCACACGGGCGATGGGATGGGGATTGAAGTAGGGGAGGGACATGGCTTCCACCGGCAACCTCACGGAGCCATTTTCGCCTTCAAGGCCTTCACCGGAAACGCCCAGACCTGAGGAATTGGCCGGCTTTTGGTCACTTCCGGTGAGTCGTACACCACTCCCACCACCTGGCGAGAGGCGCTGAGCACCGGAGAGCCGGATGCCCCGGGGTCGAGACCACCATCGAGGAGCAAGGCCTGATCAGTGGTTTTCAGCAGGGGATAAGACACCACGGTCCAGGGGCCCGGTTTGCTGGGATGGCCTACCACCATGAGCACACCTTGGGCCGGTGTCGTTGCCAGCGGCAGGGCTTGGATGTCGGGCGGTAGACCGCGCACCTCCAACACGATCGGTTCATCCCCGCTGGCCGGAAGGGCTGTGCCCTGGCTGAGGAGCACCTCCGCCCGGGGCGCCACAACCCCGGCGGGAAGCGGCCCAGTGAAAAGTTCCGCCTCCACCTTCGTTGCCAGAGCGTTGCTTTCCAGATCGCGCACCACATGCAATGCGGTGACAATCCAGGCCCGATCACCCTGGCGGCGCACGACAAAGCCTGTGCCCAACAGGCCCACACCGGCGTTCTTGCCAGAAAAGGTGGGCCAAAGCAACACCACGGCGCGCTTCACGGGGGTGAGGGGATCGCCCTGGGGCAGATAGCTCATGTTCGTGGCCGGCAGCACTTGCTTGGCGCCGGTGCGGATGCCTTCTTTGCGGTTCAGTTCATCCAGGTTGTTCTTGATGCGCTGCAGGTCTGCTTGGAAGGCGAGGTTGCTGGCCGCCAGGGGGCGGTAGATGGCGATCGCTTGCTCGTAGGAATCGCGGGCCTGCTCGGGCTGGCCCAAATCCTGCTGGATGACTCCGCGGGTGGTGATTGAATAAGCAAGTAAATGTTGGTAACCGCCTGGATTCACCTTGGAGAGTCGTCGGAAATTCGTGATGGATTCTTCAGCAACCTTCAAGGCCTCTTGCTGGCGTCCAACGCCGCGGTAAACCTCCCCCAGTGTGTCAAGTGCCGCGGCCAGATAGCCCAGGAAGGCCGGGTTGGTCTTCGCCAGCTCGCGATAGATCTTCAGCGCTTCTTCTGTGGGGGCCAGCGCCTCCTGGCGGCGGCCCACTTCGCTATAGCGGACGCCCATGTTGTTCAGGGCCATGGCCAGATCGTTCAGGAAGGCCGGGTTGGTCTTCGCCAGCTCGCGATAGATCTTCAGCGCTTCTTCTGTGGGGGCCAGCGCTTCCTGGCGGCGGCCCACTTCGCTATAGCGGACGCCCATGTTGTTCAGGGAAGCGGCAAGATCGCCCAGGAAGGCCGGGTTGGTCCTCGCCAGCTCGCGACGGATTTTCACCGCTTCTTCTGTGGGGGCCAGCGCCTCCTGGCGGCGGCCCACTTCGCTATAGCGGACGCCCATGTTGTTCAGGGCCATGGCCAGATCGTTCAGGAAGGCCGGGTTGGTCTTCGCCAGCTCGCGATAGATCTTCAGCGCTTCTTCTGTGGGGGCCAGCGCTTCCTGGCGGCGGCCCACTTCGCTATAGCGGACGCCCATGTTGTTCAGGGAAGCGGCAAGATCGCCCAGGAAGGCCGGGTTGGTCCTCGCCAGCTCGCGACGGATTTTCACCGCTTCTTCTGTGGGGGCCAGCGCCTCCTGGCGGCGGCCCACTTCGCTATAGCGGACGCCCATGTTGTTCAGGGCCATGGCCAGATCGTTCAGGTAGGCCGGGTTGGTCTTCGCCAACTCGCTATAGATCTTTACCGCTTCTTCTGTGGGGGCCAGCGCCTCCTGGCGGCGGCCCACTTCGCTATAGCGGACGCCCAGGTTGGTCAGGGAAGCGGCCAGAACGCCCAGGTAGGCCGGGTTGGTCTTCGCCAACTCGCGATAGATCTTTACCGCTTCTTCTATGGGGGCCAGAGCCTCCTGGCGGCGGCCCAGTTCGCTGTAGCCGATGCCCAGGTTGGTCAGGGAAGCGGCCAGATCGCCCTGGAAGGCCGGGTTGGTCTTCGCAAGCTCGCGATAGATCTTCACCGCTTCTTCCCTGGGGGCCAGCGCCTCCTGGCGGCGGCCCACGGCACTGAGCAGTAGCCCTATCCAGCTTTGGCTACTCGCCCGGTAGGGAGCATTGCTCGGCAGGTTGGCGTTCACCCAGACCATCACCTGCTGGATCACTGCCAAGGCCTGCTGAGGTTCACCGCGCCCGTAGAGCTCACTGGCTTTCTTTTCCAGAGCAAGGATCTCCGGCGGGATCTCGGAATTCACCTGCGCCAGCAGGCCTGCATCCTGCCTATTTTCCGGTGCGGGGAGCCGCTCTAGCGCCCCCACAGGCAAGGCCACCAATAGCGCCAAGGGCGCCGATAAGAGCCTGGCTGTGCTGGCGTTGGGGAATCGGCGTGTCATGGAGGTAAGGCCCTAGGACCATTATGTCCCTGGTTCCCCAGCTCTTGAAGCCTGCACGGCGGCTGCGGGGCAATCGTCGTCAGGGAATAATAACGTGATCCGCTGCCCAATACCTTGACTCCAGTGTGCGTAGTTGATAATCTAAAACTTGCCTTTCTGGCAGTGAGATAACTGGAGGATGGAAAGGCTACTTTTCGAGCATGCTCCTCGTTGACTGCTGCGCGCCGGTCCCCTCCAGGCTGCGCCCCCTGGGCAAGGGGCGGCCATGGAAAGGGCCCGCCGCTCCGCTGGGGATCTGTTGTGGGGGGTGGTGTGAGGCGATGGCCAATTACGGGTGCCACGGGGAGCAAGTTGCAACAGAGTGCTCATGCATCCAGCAGGTTTTCGAGGCTCTCTCCACCAGGAAGTCGGTAGATCCCGAAGTCGCGGCGATCGAGGGTTGCGATTCGCCGCAGCCCATGCTC
Organism: Cyanobium sp.; assembly: GCA_014191755.1. Lineage (GTDB taxonomy): Bacteria > Cyanobacteriota > Cyanobacteriia > PCC-6307 > Cyanobiaceae > Cyanobium. Next base: position 5,733 of record BJHE01000075.1, on the reverse strand, counting down.
TTGGGCAACCCAGAGCAGCGAAGCGTCAGCCAGATCCATCGGCAAATCGCCGTACTGCCGCATCCAGCCCGCCATCAACTCCAGGGCAGATCCACTCAGCTCCGCAACATTCAGGCCACCGAGTGACACCCAGGAGAGAAAGCGTGGTGCTACGTCGGCCGGGATCAGATGGCAAACCTCGGTGAGAACCGGCCAAGTGGATACGAAAGCACCGTTGTGCTTTTGAAAAAAGGCCGCACAGATGCCATGGTCCTGGTCACTGCGGTCAAACCAGGCGACCAATGGGCCGGTATCGAGGAGGGTGGCACCCCGATAGCTGGAGCTGCTCATGGTTGAGGTCTGCTCAGCCGCTGCTGGCTCTCCTGCCTGCTCAGCTTCTGACGAAGCAGCGCTGAATGATCCCGCCCGCGGTTGGTGGTGCCGCCTTCCTGGGCCGCACTGGAAAAGCTGCCGATCAGCCCGAGGCCTTCCGCCAGGGCCGCCGGGCTGGTGGAGTGCTGTTGCAACAAGTCAAGGCCAGCCTTGACCACCTCGGTCTGGCTGAGGCCAAGGGTCTGGCAGAGGCTGTCAAGCCTGGCCTCGCTGCCGTCATCGAGGCGCACGGAGATGGTACGCATCACTCCCTCTAGGCCGTAATACACTCATATTACAGGCTGTTCCTTGCTCACAACACCACCGCCTGGCCGAGGATTTCGTCGCGGATCAGGGGGTGCAGGGATGTCTCTTCTGTGACATCCACCGAGCAGCCGAGCAGGTCTTCCAGATCCTGGCGGAGGCTTATCACCCCCAGGAGCGAGTGCTCGGGTGAGAGATCGACCAGTAGATCAAGGTCGCTGCTCTCGTGCTCAAGGCCCGTGGCAATGGAGCCATAGACCCGCAGGTTGGAGGCGCCGTGACGGTGGGCCAGCTCGAGCACATCTGGCCTCAGTGCCGCCAGGCGCTCACGGATCGAAGAGGGAGGTGCTGCACTCACAAGGTCAGACCTGATCTGCTCAGTATGGGGCGTATGGACCTTGTGGCCCCCTTTGTGGAGGGAAGGGGGCATGGCGCTGGTGAATGAAGGGAAAAGGCGGGACCAAGCCGGCCCCGCCGCAGTGGAGCGAGTCTGATCCGATCAGACGGTGCGGGCCTCCTGGTGTTGGCTCTGGAACTGTGGGCTCTGGAGCCTGCCGAGGAAGTCCTCAATCCAGAGGCGATGGCGCTGCTCGGTGATCAGCCCGGCGATGGAGGGGGTGGAGTCGGGCACCTGGAAGGCACTGCGGAAGGCTCGGGAGAAGGCAGCCAGCTGAGGCGGCAGCAAGGCCCGGATGCGCTCCTGCAGGTTGGCGATGGTTGCTGGATCGAGGGCGGCTTCGTTGGCGGGGCTGGTGGTCCCGATAGAGGCATGGCTTGCCGCCGGCTGGGGCCTGGCGATGGCAGCCGGGGTCGTGGAGTGCCTGATGCCACTACTGCCCTGCCCCTGATTACGGGGCGGTCCGTTGAAGGCGGCTGCGATCGGATTGGGCTGCGCTGAAGTGCGCCTGGATGGCGCTGCATAGGTGTCCGGCCGATGGCTGGCCTGGGAGCGTCCAGGGTCCTGCCCATTTCGCTGGATCGGTTGCTGGCCATTGCCCTGGCCGGGGTTGTGGCTCCCACTGGCGGTTTCCCTGCCCGCTGGATTGCCCCCACTCACCTGCCGCTGGCTCTTGTCGTAGAGCGCCAGCCCAAACGGATTCCCAAAGGTCATCAACGCCCGTTTCATGGCGTCGGTTTCGGCCTCCTTGATGGCCGATTCATGGGCCAGGTCCAAGTCGGTATCGATGCCGTGGCCGGCGCCGGTGCCCTCACGGATCAGCAGGCCGTGGATGCCAGCCGAAACGGTGACGCGCACCCGAGCGATGTAGGTCACGCCCCAGCCGCTTTTCTGCTCGCGGCCCGTGCCCCTGGCGCCGATGAGTCGTTCGGCCTGGGCGATGCAGCGGGAGAGGAGTGTTTGGCGCTGCCAGCCGTCAAAGCCAAAGATGCGGTTGGCCTCGCTGATCACCACCCAGCTCTGGAGGTAGTTGACCCTGGAGCGGCCCTGCTCGCGGGAGGAAACCAGGGCGCGATCGAGGGGAGCCGAGAGGGCGGCGATCTGGGCAGCGCTGAACGCTGCAGGGGTGGCCGGATTGGCCTGGCTGGTGGGAGTGGAGGTGAGCACGGGAGGCGTGGTCGTGGTGGCTGGTTGGGCGGCTGGCGTGGTGCCAGATGCGGCCGGTGTGGCGTCGGTCTCGGCGGCGACGACCTGGCGGATGAGCTGCAGGGCCGATGGGGCATTGCGGCTGGTGGTTGAGCGAGCGGGGGTGAGGGTGGCGGTCATGGCGTTTGGAGCGCGTAGCGGTGGGCGAGAAGAGGTGGGCCCCTGGCTGTTGAGCCGAGGCCCGATGGGGTCTCAATGGATGGACCAGTGGCGGCGCTTGAGCAGCCGGGCACCGGGCACGGCGGTGGCGGCGATGGAGAAGGCCAAAGGTGCGGCCTGCTCCTGGGGGAGCCCGGCGATGGCCTTGGCGATGGCGGCCTTGATCCGCTCCTTGATCGAGCCCTTGTCCGGGCTGCGGGAGGTGCTGAGGGTGACCAGATCGGCGGGCAGTGCCTCGGCGTCGTCGATGACGATCGAATCGGCTGTGCGGCTGGTGAGCTTGTGATCGAGCAGCCGGAAGCTGGTGGCGCCGGGGGAGAGGCCTGTGAGCACCGAGAGCAGGGAGGCTTCGAGCGAGTCGGCGCGGGAGGCCTCATTGCGGGCCAGGGCGGTGAAACGCTTGGCCTGGCCTTGGTGGTAATCGGCATCGCCGCGTAGGCGGCCGATCACCCAGCAGACGGCATCGGCCTTGCGCTCCAGGGCCTCGCGGTGGCCTGCCTCAGCGGCGAGGCATTCCTCCAGATCGGCGACGGCACGGGCATGGTCCTCGGTGTCCTCGGTGCGGAGGCGTTCCGCCAGCTGGGCGATCCAGCGGGTTTCGGCCTGGAGCTCGGCGCCCAGCTCCCAGAGAGAGGGGCCCCGTGGAGCCTCTTGCGGCGGGGCGGTGATGGGGAAGGCGACAGACATGGCAAGCAGGATTGAGGGGATTGAGGGGATGGCGAGTGAGCAATGCCCCAACGCATGGGGGCTCTGCCCCCCTATGCGACGGCTAGATCGATCAGCTCGATCGGAAGGGATGAACGCCCCTGGAGGCGATGGGCCTGGTGGAGAAGGGAGGCGGTGCCAGCGCCACCGGGAAAAGCGATCACCAGGAGGCCGGCAGGTGGCTGGCCTGGAGCGGGGCTGGCGGTGGCGAGCTGGCAGGCGCGCTGCAGCATCTGGCGATTACGCACCGGCCCGGCGCCACGGCCATAAAGGCTCCACTGGGGGCGGAGGATTTCCACCGGCCAGCCGAGGCGGGAAGCGGCCTGATCGATGGCTGCATCGGCCCCACGGGCACCGCCATGGAGCAGGCACTGCACCGGCCGGCCAGTGGCGGCAATGCGAAGGGTGGTGGCGACCTGATCAGAGGGCCAATCGAGATCACGGCCACCCCCGGCCACGATCACCACAGAGCGCAAAGATGAAGCCTGCAAAGGAGGCTGAGATGGCGACAATCCGGCGGCCGAAGGAAAGGAAACCATGGGCCAAAACCAAACGAGCAAAACGAAGAACAAGCGCCGGGAGAGGGCTCCAAACGGGCTGACCGGCTTGGTATTATTGTACTAGTACAGGCGCACTATTGGCAAGGGCAAGGCGCTTGCGGTGGCATGATTTTGCGGAACTTGGCAGCAGAGAACGGGGGGCACAAAGCGCCGGCCGTGAGGCCGGCAGGATGGCATCAATCGAGGCTGGCTGGATGAGCACCAGGGCTCTGGATTGGCAAGGCTGAGCGACGGCCCAAGCCAGGCATCCAGCAGCACTCAGCCACGCCGAGGGGCTTCAGCAAGCCAGCGGCCACCACCTCGATCCCACAGGCGATCGAGGCCACCGCAGCCGCGGGCAAGCCGCTTCGCCATCCAGAACCCGATGCCACAGCCCCCGGCGGCGGCGAGAAAACCACACCCACGCGAGCGCAAGGGTGCGGCCCCGCCGCACTCGCGTAGCCCTTGCGCCGGGTGACACGCTCCCATTGCCGCCGCCGTGGTCTGCGGGGTGCTCAATTGCGGTCCGACACCACGCCGACCAGGCAGCGCAGCCACTGGCGGCAGGATGCAAAACTGGCTAGTACAGGTGTTTGCCCTCAGGGTCGCCATGGTGCCAGTCCCCCTCTCCCGTCTGCAGTCCTCCCGCGACGAGGCGATCGAGGAGTGGCCCTGGCTCGATCAGGCTGTGTTCCGCACAAGCCTCATCGGCGAATCGGCTGCATCTGCCTAGGATTTCTTTATGGCATTTCCTCGGATCAGCCACGATCCCGCCGTGATGGGCGGCAAACCCTGTCTTCGCGGGCTTCGGATCACGGTGGGAACAATTGTGGGGCTGATCGCCAGCGGCAACGACCGCGAGCGGATTCTGCAGGCCTACCCACTACTGGAACCTGGCGACATTGATGAGGCACTGGCCTATGCCGCCTGGCGGATGGAAGAGCGGGAAGAGGCGCTGGTCCTGAGCTGATGGCCAGGCTCCTGGTCGACATGAACCTCTCGCCGGGATGGATCCTCCTGTTGCTAGCGGCCGGCCATGAGGCCGTGCACTGGTCCGAGGTAGGCGATCCGAGGGCGCCAGATACGGCCTTGATGCAGTGGGCCATGGCGAATGGCTATACCGTTTTCACCCATGACCTCGACTTCGGAACGATGCTTGCCCTCAGCGGCGCCGACGGGCCCAGCGTGCTGCAAGTGCGCTGCCTGAATGTGATGCCTGAGGCGATCGCCCCCTTGGTGCTTTCGGTCATCAGGTCCTACGAGGCCGAAATTGAGCAGGGAGCCCTGGTCGTGGCCGACGAACGCCGCCAGAGGGTACGAATCCTGCCACTGAACAGACAGACATGACTCTGGCAACCCGAATAACTGCGCTAGTACACTTGTACGCCCGCAGTGGTCGCCATGGTGCCAGTCCCCATCTCCCGGCTGCAGCCCTCCCGCGACGAGGCGATCGAGGAGTGGCCCTGGCTCGATCAGGACGTGCTCCACTGCAGCCGAAGCCGCCAGGTCTGCATGACCTGCCACTTCTTCCGGCATCACCCCGGCCCCAACTGCATCCCGCTGCTCACCTGCCACCTGCACCAGGGCCTGATCGCCCATGGCGAGCACCTCACCCACCGCTGCAGCGGCTGGACAGAAGACCTGCACCGCCATCGGGGCTGGGCGCCTGAGGTGGCGTGAGCGGTGCCCACCGCAACCGGCCGCCGCTGTCGCCAAAGGAAGCCTGGCTCAGCGATGGCCGCCAGGTGCTGCACTTTCGGCCCAGCCGCTGGGACCGCTGGAGTCAGCAGCTGGAGGTGACGGTGGGGGAGCTGCTGCCGGATCAGCCGGTTCCTCTCCTGAAACGCCGGCTGGAGCTCAGTCGGGAGGAGGCCATCAAGCTCTGGGCTGAGAAGAAGAAACAGGGCTGGCAGGCGACCACGGCGCAGTGGCAAGCGCCACCGGTGCCGACACCTGGGTGAGCTGAGACAAGGCCAGGGCCAGCTTGTCAGCCGACATCGAAAACTGGACCAGCGCCGACACCAAAAGTGAGCCACCCAGAAGCGATGCGGGAGCCGTTGCCGGCCGCGTTAGCGGCGGGACATGGCTCTCCCTTGCAAGGGTCATCGGCGG
>BJHE01000074.1 GCA_014191755.1 Cyanobium sp. | reverse complement strand
TTCCTGCTCCTCGTAGCCGCAAGGCTTCTCCGAAGGAGTTGGTTCCGTACGCAGCCCCGACGCCAGCGTGGTGCGGCTGGATCGTTGGCAGGCGTTGAGCGAGGCCGAGCGGGAGGGCTTTGCGCCCATGTGCCCGGATCTGGTGGTGAAGATGGCCAGCCCTTCCGATGAGCCGCAGGCCCTGCGCCACAAGATGGCCGCCTACATGGCCAACGGGGCTCACCTCGGCTGGTTGCTGCTGCCGCAAAGCCGCACGGTGGAGGTGTGGACGGCTGCGGAAACAGCCAACTCTCCCCTGGCGCTCAACGATCCAAGCCGGCTGGAGGCGGGCCTGGAGTTCCCCGGCCTGGTGATTGATCCATGCTGGATCTGGGAGGTTGTAGGGCGCAGCCCCACGCCAGCGCTGGGGAAAACGGGCAACAATGCTGTAGTGGTCTTGAGGCCTCCCGGCGATGAAGCCCGCTGCTCCTGGCGATACCCAACCGCTCAGAACCGCTCAGCCACCATTGCGCCTGCTGCGCTGGCAGGCCCGCACCCAGGTGTTCCACGAGGAGCTGGGAGGCGGAGCGCGGCTCACCATGGTCCGGATTCCGGCCGGCAGCTTTCAGATGGGTTCAGCGGAGCAAGAGCCGGGGCGCCATGCCAACGAGGGTCCAGTGCATACGGTGACGCTGGCTGAATTCCTGATCGGCCAGACACCGATCACACAGGCCCAGTGGTGGACGGTGGCGGGTTGGCAGGAGCGGCCGGGCGAGCGCTGGGGCAGGGAGATGAACCCAGAACCTGCCAAATTCCAGGGCGAAGAGGCCCGCTTGTTGGCGGGAGAGACGACCACCGACGAGCGGCCGGTGGAGCGGGTGAGTTGGGAAGATGCGATCGAGTTTTGCTCTCGGCTGAGCCAGCGCACGAAGCGCAATTACACGCTGCCGAGTGAGGCGCAGTGGGAATATGCCTGCCGGGCGGGAACCGCCAGCCCCTACGCCTTTGGCTCCGCGATCACGCCGGAACTGGCCAACCTGCGCCTGGGGGCCTGCTTGGTGGACGATCCGCTGCCAGCGGAGGGTCAGCAGACAACCTCGGCGCGGCGCCATCCCGCCAACGCCTGGGGCCTGCATGCCATGCACGGCAATGTGAGGGAATGGTGCAGGGATCATTGGCACGACAGCTATCACGGTGCCCCGAACGACGACACGCCCTGGATCGACGCCCAGGCCCCTTCGACCGCGGATCGGGTGGTGCGCGGCGGGGCCTGGAGCGATCCGCCTAGCGATGCCCGCTCAGCCTGCCGGTATCGCCTGCCTCCGCAAACTCTCAAGTCGGCGAGTGTGGGCTTGCGGGTGGTGTGTCTCCCGGGTGGGGTTGGTGGGGAGAAGGGTTGGGAGGCTGGAGATCAGTCTGCCCGAGAGGCTTCTGATCACCAGGCATTGGTGGTGTGGATCGACGATCATCACGACAACAACCGCAGCGAGCGGGCTCTGCTGGCGGATGAGGGCATTCGTTTTATCTTGCCTGACAGCAATGATGAAGTGCTTGGTTTGATTGCTTCAGGGTCTGTTGATCTGGTCATTTCCGACATGAGCCGGCATAATGATCCGAATGCTGGTCTGAAGCTTTTGAAGTTGCTGCGTTCGCGGAATCATGACGTGCCTGTGATTTTCTATGTGGGAAATCGAGAGGCTGAAGCGATTGGCCAGGCTGTGGAGCTGGGAGCCGCGGCTGTGATCAACCAGCCTGCCGAGCTGATTGAAGCTGTGCAGATCGAATTGGCTGGCAATAAGGTCGGTCCGGTAAAGATACAGCGTGCCAAACGCAAATGACGTCAATCCTTTTCTTTGACGTGTAATTTTAACCATGCCAACGCCAGCTGCCTACATCTCTTATGCCTGGGGTGACGATACGACTGAGGGTCAAGAACGCGATGCAATCGTTAATGATCTCTGTCGCAGCTTTGCTGAGGTGGGAATTGTGATCGGCAGGGATAAGAATGAGGTGAAAGCAGGTGATTCAATCGAGAAGTTTGGCAGGCGTATCGCAAAGGCACCGTTGATTCTTGCTGTGATCAGCCACAAGGCGCTGCGTTCTCAATGGTGCATGATATATGAGCTTTATGAAGCCTACATGCGCTGCGGAAGCGACGTTGATGAGTTCGCTGAACGGGTGGCTGCTCTTGTGCTTGAGGATGCCGAAGCTGATCTGGATGTAGAGAAAACAGAACTCTTAATTGAGTATTGGAAAGCCTGGAAGCACAATGTGGAGAAGACGCGTTCGAGGCGGACCCCGGAGCTTTCCAAAGTCTTGATGAAGTGTGAGGACATGATTGAAAGCCTTCCAGACATTCTTTTGGCCATTAGGAAGATCGCCATGCCACGTGGCAGCGCTGCGATTCGCCGCGATGACTTCCGCGAGATCATTAGCTATGTGCAAAGTAAACTTGGCGGCGCTGCCCAGGAGATCCCAGACCCACCGGAGTTAGATCTAACGGATCTGCGAACCAAGCTGCAGCAACTCGCTCAGCAGCATGCGGCGCTCTCGCCGGTCCAGTTTCACGCTTGTTGGCATGGGGCTATCCAGGAAACCTGGCCTCTGCAGACCCCTGCCAGCCTGTTTCCTCAGTTCGCCTCTCTGATTCCCCTGCAGTGGGCCGATCTGCGGGTGAGCCTGGAGGATCTGAGCCAATGGCGCCATCTGCAAGCGGAGAGGATTGCGCTTCTGTTTGACAACCTCTCGGCCAGGCTTGAAAGGGTCGCGATGGATGCTCTGGCTGAGGCCCCATCTCCCATCCCGCCATCGCTGGCAGTGTTGATCAAGCCCACCGGCGAGCGGACCCCTGAGGGGCATGCTGCCTATCGCTGCAATGCTGTGCTGTGCATCCCTCTGGCAGAAGGGGGTTCGCTCTACGACCAGATTGAGCCTGCTGCTGACCATGTGTTCTGTTTCAGCCCGCATAAAGATCGGCCCAATTGGCGACTGCCTGGCGTTGTTTTGGGCCGCTTGTGGATGGCAGCGAAGGCCCGGCTGACAGATCAGGGCCGCATTGATCTTGAGCCACTCCTTGACCTGTTCTTGCCGAGGGCCTTGCTTGATGAGGATTGGTCGCGCTTGGAGCTGGAAGATGACTCCGAGGATCTTGTCTCAATGGCAACCATCTTCTATCGGCTTCGCTCCATCGATCGCTGGACAAAGCCCTATTTTGTTTTGCACAAGCAACACTTCGACCGTAAACACAGGGCACTCGCCGATAATACAGGCCATTGGAAACTGTTTGCTGAGGACTTCCCATATGAGAACCTTCACACCCATCTTCCTCACAGCCGTAGCCCCAGCCCTGGCCAGCCTGAAGCCGTGGCGATTCTCCGACTGGGATCTCTAGGCGTTGATCTTCGTGGGCGCGAAAAGTTCTACCGATCCGCGCTGGAGTCGGCTGCTCCAGTGGTTCTGTGGTTGCATCCTTCTGTGGAAGGACAGCCCGCCAAGGAGAGGAACCAACAGGTTGTTCAGCTTTTCAAAACACTCGAGCTACAGAAGCCAACCAAAACCAAGAATCACAGCCAGCAGGTGCGCCGCGATCCTTTTGAACTGCCCACGCGAAAGCAGGGCTTGCCGAGTTCTCTCGTTGTATTGATCGAAGCTTGCCTGGAGATGGATCCCGAACGGCCGGCGACGCCGCGCCTGATCTCGGTGGCGGAGCAGGCCCCTTCCCTGGGCTACAGCACCGGCTGAGGTCGCCAGAGCACTCGCCGCCAACAGCCCCACATACCACTCTGCGTTTCCGCCTCGCCAGCCATGACCCGCTCCAGCACCCGTTCCAGTAAGCCCTCCCCGGAATCCTGGGACCTGTTCACCAACCTCCCAAGGCCTGAGCGTGTGAAGAAGAAGGTGCAGCGGCAGCGGCAGGATGAATGGCCTAAGCCGCCCCCGTGGCGGCGCTTTCTGATGCCGCAAGCTGAGCAACTGGAAGCCCTGAATGCGATTGATGCGGGGTATTGGCAGCAGCACCGTGATTGGCTGAAGAGCAATCCCGGCCTCAACACCCAGGAGCGCGACCGTCTTCGCGGCGAGGCGTTCCGCCTGCCTCGAACCAGCGAAGGAGCGATACGGCCAGCAGGTGAGGCGGTGCGGTTGGCGGTGAATGCCGCGATTCATCTGCGCCGGCCGCTGCTGGTGACCGGTACGCCGGGTTGCGGCAAAACCAGCCTCGCTTATGCCATCGCTGAGGAGCTCGACCTCGGCCCCGTGCTGAGCTGGGCGGTCACCCCCCGCACCCAGCTTCAAGATGGGCAGTTCCTCTATGACGCCGTCGGCCGCCTGCAGGATGCTGGCTGGGGTACTGCATCATCAGGCACCAAGGGAACGGCGCTGCCCCCCGCTGATGACCAAAGGCCCACCAGCGACTACCTGAAGCTTGGTCCAGTGGGCACGGCGTTTCTTCCCTTCTCAAGGCCACGGGTGCTGTTGATCGATGAGCTCGATAAAGGTGATCTGCAGCTCCCCAATGAGTTGTTGAATCTCTTTGAAGAGGGGTTCTTTGAGATTCCCCAGCTCGTGCGTGAGGCTCGGCGGCAAGATCGGGAGGAGCAACTGCATACCGCCGATCCGGGCTGCACCTGGCCGGTTAGCGGGGGCCGGGTGGTGTGCCGCGAGTTTCCGATCATTGTGCTCACCAGCAATGGTGAGCGTGAGTTTCCAGCTGCCTTTCATCGCCGTTGCATCCGAGTTGAGATGCCCACTCCCAGCCATGAGGATCTGGTGCATGTGGTGGGCGCCCACTTCAAACCATCGGCCCAGCTTTCGGCTAAGGATCTAGCCGAAGAAATCCGCCAATTCCTTGGTGATGAGGGCAACCTTGATCGGGCGACCGATCAGCTGCTCAATGCTCTTTACCTGCTCACATTGCAGCAGGGAGCTCCCGCCAGCGAGGAGCAGCGCAGCAGCCTGCGCCAGATTCTGTATCGCCAACTTCACGATTGAGCGAGCCTGCTGATCCCATGTCCAGCCGTAGTGCAGCCCAGCATTCATCAGCAGCCAGGCTCAGTGAGCTACTTGGTTGGTTGGTGGCCTGGCCTCCGGCCGAGGAGAGCCTCACGGCCTCTGATCTGGCCGATCTACTGTGGCTGGCTCGAACTATGCCTGAAGCGCTGGCGCCCACGATCAGGGATCAGGGCAGTCAATCAGCGCAAGAGCGCAAGGAATCCCATACTTCCGATCCAGGCAGAAACGACTCCTCCAAACGCCCTCCCCCCACTCCACCGCCAGAGCCCCCGCCTGGCGATCAAGATCATTGCGCGTTCTTTCCGGAGACACCACCTGCCAGCCCTCGTGAGCGGGCAGCGCACCTGCTGCCTGTCCGGGTGCTGCCCAGGCAACGGGAGCTGGATGCCGCCATTGCCAGCTTGCCGGTGCGCCTGCAGGCCCCGCGACTGCTGCCGCCTGATCGGTTGTTGTTGGAGGCGCTGCGCCCGCTGATGGGGCGTGTCCCCGCTGCCGACAGGCAGCAGCTGGATGAGGAAGCGACGGCGGAGCGGTGTGCGGAGCAACGGTTGCCTCTCCCTGTGTACGGAGCCCGCGCGGAGCCTCGGTTCAGCGTGACCCTGCTGGTGGATCGTGGCCTTTCGATGGAGGTATGGCAACCGCTGGCCGGGGAGTTTCGCGATCTGCTGGTGAGGAGCGGCGCGTTCGGCGCGGTGCGCATGGTCGAACTGATCCCACCCCGCAGCTGGGAGGGCGATGGGGCCGTGGGGTTCAGACCCGTTGAAGCGCAGCAGGTGGTCTGGAAGAGCCCGAAAACGCTGCGGCGCAGTCCGCCTCCGCTGGCAGCGGAAGCCCAGCGCAGCCTGTTGCTGGTGATTTCCGATACCGCCGGGCCCCATTGGTGGGATGGCCTGATGTTTGAAGTGCTGGAGGCTTGGAGCCGCCAGCTGCCTGTGGCGATCCTTCACACCCTGCCGCATTGGATGGCCCAGCGCACGGCTCTGCGAGCTCTGGCGCAGGCAGAGATCCGCAATGGCGATGCCACCGCCAGCAATTCGCACTACTTGGTGCGTGATCCCGATGGCTGGGACGACACGCTCACACGAGGTGGTGCTGTGCCCGTTTTGAGCCTGGATCCCGGATCACTGGCTCCATGGTCGGCACTGGTGATGGGGGATGGGCGCCTGAGCATCGCCGGCGTGAGGATCCCGGCTGATCGCGCCGTTTTGGAGCAGCGGTTGGAGCCGCTCCGGCCTGAGGCACTGGCACCGGCTGTTGCCCAACCCAGCAGTGCCGAGGAGCTTTGGCAGGGCTTCTGCCGCTTCGCCTCCGCGGAGGCCCAGCGCTTGATGATGGTGCTGGCGGCGGCGCCGGTGTTGAGCCTGCCGGTGATGCGGCTGATCAAGGAGGCGATGCTGCCCCCGGCGAGTGGCCCCCTGCCGCTGCAGGAGGTGTTGCTGAGCGGCCTGTTGCAGCCGATCGCCTGGTCGCCGGAGCAGGAGCCGGACCAGCAGCACACAGGCCGCCGAGATGCAGTCCGTCTGAGTCCCGCAGACGCGGACACGCTCCAGTATTCCTTCCATGCGGGCGTGCTGGAACTGCTGCGCAGCGATCTCAGTGCCGCCGATACGGTCACGGTGGTGCGAATGGTGACGGGGCTACTGGAACGCCGCTGGAATGCCTTGGGCACCGGCCACAGTTTTCGCGCCCTGCTGCGTGATCCCGGTCTGGAGATCGACGACGAGGAGCTCAAGGGTGTGGTGAACTTCGCTACAGCCACGGCTGAGCTGATCGAACGGCTGCCAGGCGAGGAGTATCAGCGGTTTGCCCGGCAGCTGCGGGGACGATCGCCTCAGCCGGTCCGCAGGGTTTGGCCGGAGACGATGCGTTTCGTGAGTCATGACTTCACGACCGCTTTGCTTGTAGAGGTGCCTGAACTGCAGCCCGTCCGCTTCGAAACCGCACGCCTGCAGAACATGCCCCTGGAGCGCTTCCCCACCAGCACCTGCCTGTTGCGCCAGGAAGGCGGCCGCTGGACCATGGATTCCCGCCCGCTGCAGGTGGAGGGCTACCGGGAGGACCTGGGCGGGCGGTTGGCCCTCACCCTGGTAAAAATCCCCGCCGGCAGCTTCTTCATGGGCACCGAGGAGGAACCCGAGCGCTCAGAAAATGAAGGCCCCCAGCATGAGGTGAAGCTGGAGAGCTTCTTCATCAGCCAAACACCGATCACCCAGGCGCAGTGGCGTGATGTGGCGGGCTGGCAGCCGTTGCCGGCAGAGCGCTGGCGACAATACTTGAACCCTGATCCCTCCAATTTTCAGACCAGGGAAGGCCAGGCGGAAGGCGAGGTTCGTTTGTTTGAGGGTGAAGCCAACACCGACAACCGCCCTGTGGAGCAGGTGAGCTGGCTGGATGCGATCGAGTTTTGCAACCGCCTCAGCCAGCGCACGGGCCGTACTTACACCTTGCCGAGCGAATCCCAGTGGGAATACGCATGCCGAGCAGGAACCAACACACCGTTTTACTTCGGAGCCACGATCACGCCGGAGCTGGCTAATTACGACGGCAACTTCACTTACGCCGATGGCCCCAAGGGCGTCTATCGAGAGCAGACTACACCGGTGGGCATGCTTCCCGCCAATGCCTGGGGCCTGCACGATATGCACGGCAATGTGGATGAGTGGTGTCTGGATCACTGGCATCACGGTTATGAAGGAGCTCCAGCGGATGGCAGTGCCTGGTTGAGCAGCACGGATCGGCAGCAGCAATCGACCCCCAAGGCCGTGGAGGTTGGTACCGATGATTCCGAATCAAGGCTGCTACGCGGCGGCTCTTGGGACGACTTCCCCAGGCTCTGCCGCTCGGCCTGCCGCGCCCACAACCAGCCCGGCAATGCCTGCAGCTACGTCGGTTTCCGTGTGGTCTGCCTCCCCCAGGGCCCTTCCCTTAACTCTTAATCCCTTAATCCCTCAACATTCGGCTGTTTTTTAACCCTGGCTGTTGGTTTGCGGCTGTTGGTTATTGGCTGTACCGGGATGGCGCCGAAGGCGCCTCGATTTCATAGCCCTTCATGCCATGCCAGCATCCCCATCTTCCAGCGGCCGCTGCGCCATCAAGGTAAGGAAGGCCCGCAATCGATCTCGATTGGTTGCGGAGGGATCGAGTTGCACTCGGGCGGAAAGCAATGCTGCTTGATCAAGGCGCTCAAAGCTCTTTCTCTGGCGTTCTCGCGCCTCAGCTGCTCGGTTTCGCTCTCGATTTGCTTCATCCGCTGCTCGGCTTCGCTCTCGTTTTGCCTCGAGCGCTGCTTGATCTGCTCGATCTCGAGCTCGATCTCGCGCACGGGTCGCCAGTTGAGAGTCGATAAGAACGACCGCCACCGAGGCAGCGATGAGGGGGATGCCCCATTGCTGCTGGAGGCCGATGCTGCGGCCGAAGGCGGTGATGTGGTCATAGGAGGAAAAGAGTGCGATCAGGCCAAGGATCACCCCCCCGCCGGCCTGGATGGCACCGAGGTGATCCAAGCCGGGCCAGGGTCGCTGTAGTGCATGTAAGTCTGGCGGAGCTGGGGGTGTCTCGGTGTCAGCGGGGGCGCCTTGAGCGCCGGGAGTGGCAGGGGGCACAGGGGACGTGAGGCAATAGAGAGCCCAAGGCTTCCCTTTACCAGTTCCACCATGGGCAGCACCGTCTCACCGCCGCCACGCCCCATGCCCATCCCTTCCAGCGCCGAATTGCCGATCCAGGAGGCCACCCTCGACCTGATCCGCTGGTTCCTTCCGATCCTGCACCGTCTGCCGCGCCAGCACCGCCATGGCCTGGGCGAGCAGCTGCTGCACGATTTCCAGTTGATTGATCTACGCCGCTACGAGCACGCCAGCCGCCTGATCACTGCCGTTGGCCGCCAGCACAGCGCCTGGCTCGCCCAGCAGCGCCGCCCCGCCTGATGGCTCTCGCGAACCTTTACCCCCGCCTCACCAGCTTCGCCAGCCTGCAGGCCGCTGCCCGCCGCGCCCAGCGGGGCAAGCGCTATCGGCCCGCGGTGCTGGCCTTCAACGCCAACCTGGAAGCGGAGCTTCTGGGGCTACAGGAGGAATTGCGCTCGTTCACCTACAAACCCGGCCCCTACCGCCAGTTCCCCATCCGCGATCCCAAGCCACGCTTGATCAGTGCCGCCCCCTTTCGCGACCGGGTGGTGCATCATGCCCTCTGCGCCGCCATCGTGCCGCCGCTGGAGCGTGGCTTCCACCGCGGTAGTTTCGCCAACCGGCGCGGCTACGGCAGCCACCGGGCCCTACGCCGCTTCACTGCGGCCGCCGCCCGCCACCGCTGGGTGCTGCAGGCCGACATCCGCCTCTACTTCCCCAGCATCGACCTCACGATCCTGCGGGCCCAACTTGCGGCAGCTATCGGCTGCCCTGGCACTCTCTGGCTCCTCGATCAGATTCTGGCCAACGGCGCCAGCCACGGCCCCGCCCTTGATGCCTTTCCCGGCGACAGCCTGCTCACGCCGCTGGAGCGGCCCCGGGGCCTGCCGATCGGCAACCTCACCAGCCAATTTCTCGCCAATCTGCACCTCAATGCTCTCGATCACACGCTCAGCGCCCTGCATGGCGTGCGCGCCTACCTTCGCTACGTGGATGATCTCGCGCTGTTCGCCGATCACCCCGAGCCACTGCAGCGTGCCCGCCGCCGGCTGGAGGCCGAGTTGGCGGCCCTGCGGCTCCGGGCCCATCCGGTGAAGACCCAGATTCGCCGCTGCCGTGATGGCGCCAGCTTCGTGGGTTTCGTGGTGCGGCCAGGCCGGCTGCGGGTGCGCAACCACAACCTGCGCCGGGGCTCCCGCCGCCTGAAGCTGCAGCACAAGGCGGTGTTGGCTGGGACGCTGCCCGCGACCGTCGCCCGCACCAGCCTGCTCAGTTGGAACGCTCACCTCGCCCATGGCCACACCTGGCGCCTCAGGCGCCGCCTGTTCATCAGCCTGCCCTATGCAGCGGATCTACCCTGAAAGTGGGCGGGTCGCTCAGCTGCTACGCGGCGGCTCTTGGAACAACAACCCCAGGAACTGCCGCTCGGCCTACCGCAACCACAACCAGCCCGACAATGCCAACAACAACGTCGGTTTCCGTGTGGTCTGCCTCCCCCAGCACCCTTCGCCGTCAGAACCGCTGGAAGGGATTCAAGCGGGCGCACAGGAAGGGTCCAGACCCGCTCCCGTGATCAGCTGGTTTCGCCGGCTGATCCGCACAGCGCCGAGGGGTGCCCCGATCGCCCATGGCTCCGCCATCAGCGCCGGACTCGCATCCCTCTTTTCGCTTCCTGGATGAGCGCCATGCCCAGCAGCTCCGCCAAAGGCGGCCGCTCCGTCACCTTCCTGCTGCGCCAGCCCCGCCAGACCCAGGGGTTTCGTGAGGTGCTGCATCCCCACGATTCGGCCGGATCACCTGAGCAAGGGGCTGAAGGCCTCTCGGAAGGGTTCCGGTTGAATGAAAGCCTGTTGGGTGGAGGCCCTGCATCAGCACCAGCCTCTGGCAAAGAGCCCTTGGCCCTCACCCTGCTCTGGATTCCACCGGGGCGATTCTGGGTGGGTTCGCCGGAAACGGAGCCGGAGCGCCGTGATTCAGAGGGCCCCCAGCATTTGGTGCAATTGCAGGGCTTTTTCATGAGCCAAACGCCGATCACCCAGGCCCAATGGCGAGAGGTGGCGGGCTGGCAGGAGCGGCCGGGGGAACGGTGGGGCAGGGAGCTGAAGACGGATCCCTCCCGATTCCAAAGCAACGAAGGGCAAGGGGAAAAAAAGGTGCGCTTGTTGGAAGGCGAGAGCAACACCGACAACCGCCCTGTGGAGCAGGTCAGCTGGCTGGATGCGATCGAGTTCTGCCATCGCCTCAGCAAGCGCACCGGCCGTGCATACACCTTGCCGAGCGAAGCCCAGTGGGAATACGCCTGCCGAGCCGGAACGACAACGCCCTTTCATTTTGGTGACACGATCAGCCCGGAGCTGGCTAATTACGACGGTAACTATGCTTATGCCGATGGGCCTAAAGGGATCTACTGCGAGCAGACTACGCCTGTAGGGATGTTCCCGGCCAATGCTTGGGGCCTGCATGACATGCACGGCGATGTATGGGAATGGTGTTTGGATGAATGGCATGAGGGCTACGAAGGAGCACCCACTGATGGCCGGGCTTGGGTGGATGGAACGGAAGGAGATAAGAGTAAAGAAACGAAAAAGACCAGGCTGCTACGCGGCGGCTCTTGGAACTACGGCCCCGGGAACTGCCGCTCGGCCTTCCGCGGCCTCGGCCGGCCCGTCGTTGCCTACGGCGGCGTCGGTTTCCGTGTGGTCTGCCTCCCCCAGGGCCCTTCCCTTAACTCTTAATCCATCAATCCCTCAACACTCGTCTGTTTTTTAACCCTGGCTGTTGGCTTGCGGCCGTTAGTTTCTAGCTAGGTGGCTAGCGTTTACAGGCTGTTCCCCAATGGCGCCGAAGGCGCCTCGATTTCATAGCCCTTCATGCCATGCCGGCATCCCCATCGTCCAGCAGCCCCTGGGCCATCAGGGTGAGGAAGGCCCGCAATCGATCTCGGTTGGTTGGGGAGGGGTCGAGCTGCACTCGGGCGGAAAGCAATGCTGCTTGATCAAGGCGCTCAAAGCTCTTTCTCTGGCGTTCAGCAGTTTCAGCCTGGCGTTCTCGCGCCTCAGCTGCTCGGTTTCGCTCTTGATCAGCTTCATCCGCTGCACGGCTTCGCTCTCGTCTTGCCTCGAGCGCTGCTTGATCTGCTCGATCTCGAGCTCGATCCCGCGCACGGGTCGCCAGTTGAGAGTCGATAAAAACTGTCGCCACCGAGGCAACGATGAAAAAGACTCCCCATTGCTGTTGGAGGCCGATACTGCGGCCGAAGGCGGTGATGTGGTCATAGGAGGAAAACAGAGCGATCAGGCCGAGGATCACTCCCCCGCCGGCCTGGATGGCACCGAGGTGATCCAGGCCGGGCCAGGGGCGCTGTGGTGCTGGTAAGTCTGGCGGAACTTGGGGCGTCTCGCTTTCAGCGGGGGCGCCAGGGGCGCCTGGAGTGGCAGGCGGCACAGGAGGCGGGAGGCAACAGAGAGCCCAGGGCTTCCCCTTTCCAGTTCCACCCTGTGCAACCCAGGCGTGCTCACGGGCGCGCCCGATCCAGCAGGCCAGCCTCGACCTGATCCGCTGGATCCTTCCGATCCTGCCCCGTCTGCCGCGCCAGCACCGTCCACACCGTCTGCACCGTTTGCCGCGCCGGCACCGCCGACACCGCCATCGACCCCGGGCGTTCCCGTTTGCCGATACGCCGCTGCCGTTGCTGTTTAGAGGCCCTTAGCCGCCGGAAGGCGCCGGCAGCGCCCTTAGGGTGGAGTGCTGGATTGCCAGGGCGTCTGCCGTTCATGATCCCCACCTCCGATCTCCACATCGTCGAAACCAGGCCCTTGGTGCCGCCGGCGGTGCTGCACGCGGAGCTGCCGATCAGCGAGCAGGGTTCCCGCACCGTGCAGCAGGCCCGCGAGCGGATCAAGGCGATCCTCCACGGCGGCGATCGGCGCCAGCTGGTGATCGTGGGCCCCTGCTCCGTTCACGATGGCGAGGCCGCCCGCGAGTACGCCGAGGCGATCCTGGAGGCGCAGCAGCGCCATCGCGAAGACCTGGAGATCGTGATGCGGGTGTACTTCGAGAAGCCCCGCACCACCGTGGGCTGGAAGGGGATGATCAATGATCCCCACCTCGATGGCAGCTACGACATCAACACCGGCCTGCGCCGGGCGCGGGGTCTGCTGCTGCATCTGGCCGAGCTGGGCCTGCCGGCCGCCACCGAGCTTCTCGATCCCGTGGTGCCCCAGTACATCGCCGATCTGATCAGCTGGACCGCCATCGGCGCCCGCACCACCGAAAGCCAGACCCACCGCGAGATGGCCTCGGGCCTGTCGATGCCGATCGGCTTCAAGAACGGCACCGATGGCAGCGTCGCCACCGCGATCAATGCCATGGAGGCAGCCGCCCGCCCCCACCATTTCCTTGGGATCAGCCAGCAGGGGAATGCGGCGATCGTGAGCACCACCGGCAATCCCGACGGCCACCTGGTGCTCCGCGGCGGCAAGGACGGCCCCAACTACGCCCTCGCAGCGGTGGAGGCCGCCGCTGCCCAGCTGGCGCGCGATGGCCTGCCGGCCCGCCTGATGGTGGACTGCAGCCATGGCAATTCCAACAAGGACTACCGCCGTCAGGGCGAGGTGTTGCGCGAGGTGGCCGACCAGGTGCGCGCCGGCTCCGTGCATGTGATGGGGGTGATGCTGGAGAGCCATCTGGTGGCGGGCAATCAGAAGATTCCGACCGATCTCTCGGCCCTCACCTACGGCCAGAGCATCACGGACGCCTGCATCGATCTGCCCACCACCCTGGGCTTGCTCGAGGAACTAGCGGGCGCCGTTCGCCTGGTGCGGGAACAGCAGCTGGCCGCCGCCTGAGGCCAGCCACTTCTGGCTGGGGCCTGGATGGGCTGGGAAACGCCTCTTTGGCACTCATCATCTTTGAGTGCCAAAACATCAACCCTGTTGCGGGATGTTCGGGCTGAACAGTTGATTGTTCTGACCTGATTACCCTTGGCCATCTCTGGTTCCGGGTGGTTTGGCTTCATGGTCTATCTCCTGCAGTTCTGCGGTTTCACCGATCCCCTCGAGCTCTTCTATCTGGAGCAGCGAAGGCTGGTGGCCCACTCCGGCGCCGCCCCCTGCGGCCTCGCCTATGGCGGCTTCCGGCCCTTCCAGCTCGACGCCCTGCTGAGCTGGGCCCTCGACACCGCCCGGGGACGGCACTGGGATGGCGACGCGATCCAGCGCACCGTGCTCGATGTCTGGATGGAGCGGGCCGAGGTGATTCGCCAGTGGCAGCTCCGCCTGCGAGAGCAGCCCGATGATCGCCTGCTGGTGGCGGCGCTCGGCAGCCGCGGCGACTGGGACCGTCAGTGCGAGGACCTGCTGCGGGCCTGAGCGGCTCCTTAGGCCACCATCAGGCCACCATGAGCTGGCTCCAGAGCCAGGCCACGGCGAGGGGCACGCTGAGGTTGTCGAGGCCGCCGATCGCCACCTGCTCAAGCAGGGCGGCGGCCAGGGCGATTCCCACCACGGCGGCCGGTGTGGGCACCGGCTGGCCG
>BJHE01000073.1 GCA_014191755.1 Cyanobium sp. | reverse complement strand
GGTAAGAGTCGACAAGGGTGGTGCGGGTACGGTCGATCCAGCGCCTCCGCCTGACCGTCATGCCCATGCTGTCGATCAAAGACCCCTGGCCCCACTGGACCTTCGAGGATCCCGCCAGCGGTGATCAGCTCAGGCTCGTGCCCGAACGGGGCGGCCTGCTGACGGGGTGGCGCTGCGGCGGCCGGGAGATCCTTTATCTCGATGCCGATCGCTTCGCCGATCCCGCCCTTTCGGTGCGGGGCGGCATGCCGGTGCTGTTTCCGATCTGCGGCAACCTTCCCGGTGATCAGCTTCCCCTGCCGGGCGGCTCCTATCCGATGCGCCAGCACGGTTTTGCCCGCGACCTGCCCTGGAGCCTGGAGCCCTTGGCCGATGGTGGCGGCGTGGCGATGGAGCTCAACGATGGTCCTGCCACCCGGCCCCATTTCCCCTTCCCATTTCGCCTGCGCCTGGAGCTGCGGCTGGAGTCCGCCGCCCTGGCGATCACGGCGCGGATTCACCACGGCGGCGAGCCCGGGGACGCGGCGATGCCCTTCAGCTTCGGGCTCCATCCCTATGTCGCCGTGGCCGATCCGGGCGCGGTGCTGATCCAGGGGCTTCCGGAGCGCTGCACCGACCACCTCACGATGGCCACGGCCGCCACGGCCGATCAACTCCTGCGGCTTAGGGAGGGTGTGGACCTCTTCTGTGCCGACTCTGGTGCGGTGCGCCTGGTGGATCCGGCGGCGGGCCTGTCCCTCACCCTGGAGACCACCGCCCCCTTCGACTGCGTGGTGGTGTGGACCGAAACGCCCCGGCCGATGGTGTGCTTCGAACCCTGGACGGCTCCCCGCCAGGCGCTGGTGAGCGGCGAGCGGCGATTGTTGCTGGCGCCCGGCGAGACCCGCAACCTCCACTGCCGCTATCGGCTGGAGACATTAGCCTAAGACTGGAGACATTAGCCCAAGAATCGCCTTCAGGCAGGGGCCAGATCGGGCCGCGCCACGCCCGGCAAACGGCCTGGGGCCAGTTGGCGCTTCGGATCAAAGCGGGCCTTGATCGCCTCGATCATCAGCCGGGAAGGGGCATCCTCCCAGGCCGGCAGGGCCGCGGCGCCCGCCGGATCGGCGCCGGCTGGACGGCGCAGCACGGTGAGGTGTCCGCCGAGCTCCCGGCAGTGGAGCCGCAGTTCCTGCACCCGCTCGGGTTGCAACCCGGCATCGGCCCACGCCAAGGCCAGGCCGCTGCCGGCGGCCAGATTCACCGGCCGCTCGGCCAGGAGCGGGTGGGCCAGCAGATCGGCGCCCCGGTCGGGGCTCACGCCGAGCCGCAGCAGCCAGGCGGCCGGCTCCGAATCCGGATTCGGGGTGATGCTGGCGGCCCCGGCATCGGCTGGCGCCGGGAGAACTGGCTGGGCCTGACGGCCCCACGTCAGCAGCGTGGCCAGCTCCCTGGCGCCGCAGCTGCGCATGCTCACGCCGCCTGCTCCGGCTTCGGCACTCTCACCAGATCCGCCGAGGCTTTCGTCCAGAACCGCCATTTGGGCCTCAAGGTTCGCGGCGCTGACACTGGCCAGACCCACTACCAGCAACGGCGCCGGCTCCTGGCCGGCCGCGGCCGCCAGGGCCGGGCTCCAGAGATCGAGCCGCTCGGGCGTGATCCCGGAGCGCAGCAGGGCGGAGCTCCAGGCCATCAGGGCTGCCACCGGGCCGCTCAGCAGCAGGCCCCGCCGCTGGGGTGGCAGGGGCAGGGTGCGCAGGGTGACCTCGGTGATCAGGCCGAGGCTGCCCCAGCTGCCGCACAGCAGCCGCATCAGGTCGTAGCCGGCCACGTTCTTCACCACCTTGCCGCCGGCCATCGCCTCAACCCCGTCGGCCCGCAGCAGGCGCAGGCCAATCAGCTGATCCCGCACGCCCAGGTAGCGCTCGCGATAGCCCCCGGCCAGGCCCCGGGCCACCAGGCCGCCAATGCTCCCATGGCCCTGGCCTGGGGCTGTGGGCTGGCCTGAGCCAAGGCCAGGGACCGCCGACGAACCGGTTGCAAAGGGTGGATCGATGGCCAGCCACTGCCGGTGGGGCGCCAGGGCCTCCTGCAGCTCCTCCAGGGGGGTGCCCGCTCCCACCGTGACCGTGAAGTCGCCGGGGCTGTGCTCGCGGATGCCGCTCAGGGCGCCGCAACTCACCACCGTGCAGGGGGCTACCGGCGCTCCCCAGTCGAGTCGGCTGGCGAGGCCGGCCGGCAGCCAGGGGCTTCCCTGCCGGTGCAGCTCCCGCACCAGCTCCTGCAGTTCCCCAGGCTCAGGACGGATCACGGCACGATGGTGCCATGGCGGCCACCCTCCGGGGTCTGGTTGCCGGCCATGTCCCCGCACCTTCCATGGTTGAGCTCCCCAGCGAGCCGTTCTCCCTTCTAGACGGGCCGGCCGGACCGCCGCCAGCGCCACGACTCAAGGTGATCGTCTTCGACGACGACCCTACCGGCTCCCAGACCGTGCATAGCGCACCGTTGCTGCTCCGCTGGGACGCCTCCACCCTGGCGGCCGGCCTGCGCCATCCCTCCCCCCTGCTCTTTCTGCTGGCCAACACCCGCGCCCTTGATCCCGAGGCGGCCCGCCGGCGGGTGATCGAGATCTGCCAGGCCCTGGTACCCGCCCTGGCGGAGGCCCGCGAGGCCGGTGCGATCGACCGCTGGCTGGTGGTGAGCCGCGGCGATTCCACCCTGCGGGGCCATTTCCCGCTGGAGGTGGAGGTGATCGAGCAGGAGCTGGGACCCTTCGAGGCCACCTTTCTGGCGCCTGCCTTCCTGGAGGGGGGCCGCACCACCGTGGGGGGGGTGCATCGGCTGGATGGTGTGCCGGTGCACCAGAGCCCCTTCGCCCGCGACAGCCTGTTCGGCTACGGCAGCAGCGATCTGGCCGCCTGGGCTCAGGAGAAGAGTGGCGGCCGCATCGGGGCGGCGGCGGTGCAGCACCTTGCCCTGGCGGAGCTGGAGCCCACGGTGGCGGCCCAGGGAGCCCTGCGGCAGCGGCTGGAGGCGCTGGCGGGGAACCCGCTGCTGGTGGTGGATGCGGAGCGCCCCGCCCACTTAGCCGCCTTCGGGGCGGTGGTGCGGGAGCTGGTGGCCGGTTCCCAGAATCCGCCGCGCCGCTTCCTGTTCCAGAGCGCCGCCAGCCTTCTCAATGGGCTGGTAACGCTGCCGCCCCAGCCCCTGGATGCCCAGGGCCTGGCTGCCCTCTGCCGCCGCGGCCCCGATGGAAGGCGACGGCCAGGACTCGTGTTGGTGGGCTCCCATGTGCCCTTGGCTGATGCCCAGCTCGCCACCCTGCTGGCCGAGCCTGGCTGCGGCGGCGTGGAGGTGCCCGTGGCCCGCGTCCATCGGGTGCTGGAGGGTCCCCTGCCCGACAAGCTGCTGGCCTCCCTGGAGCAGGAGTGGTTGGAGCGGCTGCGGAATCTGCTGGCGGTGGGCCGCACACCGGTGCTTCACACCAGCCGCGGCGAGCTGCTCTGCCGCCATGCCGCGGAGCGGCGGGCGCTGGGGCAGGCCCTGGCCGCCGCCATGGCCCGGGTGGCGGCCCGGTTGGCGCCGGAGCTGGGCTACCTGATCAGTAAGGGAGGCATCACCAGCCACACCCTGCTAGCTGAGGGGCTGGGCCTTGCCTGGGTGGAACTCCAGGGGCAGCTGCAGCCGGGGCTCTCCCTGCTGCTGGTGCCAGCGGCCGGATCGTCCGGCACGGCTCCCGCGCGGTTGCAGGGCATTGAGGCACTGCCCCTGGTCACGGTGCCGGGCAATCTCGGTGAGGCCGACACCCTGGTGCGGCTGTGGCAGCGCCTCGAGGGCGGTGCCTGAAGAAAGCGGCTGCCGATCTCGATCGTGCCGAAGTTGCTCAGGGCGAGGGGCAGGCGCCGCAGCGGGGGCCTTGGCGGCGGTGCCCTTCAGCCCCCCTCGAGGCTGCGCTGCAGGAGCTGCACCGGGTGGAGCACCGGGATTGGCCTCGGGGTGCTTTCCATGTGGCTGCGGATCTGCAGCGTGCAGCCGATGTTGGCGCTCACGGCCAGGTCGGCGCCGGTGCCGGAAAGATCCGCTGCCTTGATTCGGCCCAGTTCGGCGGCCTCCTCAGGCTGCACCAGGTTGTAGATGCCGGCGCTGCCGCAGCACACCCCGGCTTCGCTGGCCTCCACGAGGCGCACGTGGGGGATGGAGCGCAGCAGGGAGCGCGGTTGCTCGCGCAGGCCCTGGCCGTGGAGCATGTGGCAGGCGTCGTGGTAGGCCAGCCGCAGGGGCCTTTCTGTGGTGGCGGGGGTGCCATCGGCGTGGAGAAGCGGTTGGAGGGCAGCGCGGAAGGCTTCGCTGGGCCCCACCCGATCCAGAAATTCCTGGATGTCGGCCACCTGGTGGGCGAAGGCGATCGCCAGCTCTGGTGTGCCGGCGCTGGGGATCGGCGGCTGGGAGGCACCTGCTGGAACGCCGGGCGGTGGGCTGGACCCGGCTGCGGCGGCATTCGGAGCGCCGGCTTCCGCAGGGGGAGCGCCGGCCTCGGAGGGCCCGGCGGCGAGAATCTCGCCGTAGTGCTTGAGGGTGTGGCCGCAGCCGGAGGCGGCCACCAGCACCGCATCCAGGGGTTCAGGACCCGCCGGCCTGCCCTCGCCGATCACCGCCGCAAAGGAAGCCATCAGGTCGGTGGCGAGCTCGCAGGTCTGCTTCAGTTCGCCCTGATGGTGGGTCACGGCGCCGCAGCAGCCCTGGTCGGGGGGGATCACCACCTCGATGCCATTGGCGCTCAGCACCCGGATCGCCGCCTCATTGACGGCTGGATCAAACAGCCGCTGCACGCAGCCCAGCACCAACCCCACCCGGTAGCGCCGTTCCCCAACGGCTGGCACCACCACGGGCAGGGTGTCGCGGAAGGCCTCCGGGGCCAGGGGGGGCAGCAGGCTCTCCAGGGCCTCCACCTGGGGGCCGAACAACCGGGTGAGACCGCTGCGGCGCGCCAGGGCCTGCAGGGGCGTGCCCGCATAGGCCCGCAGGGGGGTGAGCACCGCCCGCAGGCGATTGGGGTACGGCAGCAGGCTGAACAGCAGGCGGCGGAAGGCCCGTTGGGCCGGCGTGCGCAGCTCGGGGGCATTGAGCTTTGGCCGGGTGGCCTCGATCAGCTGGTCGTAGCGAACCCCCGAGGGGCAGGCGGTGACACAGGCAAAGCAGCCCAGGCAGGTGTCGAAATGGCTCGCCACGGTGGCATCGAGGACGAGACGGCCAGCCTCGATCGCCTTGAGGGTGTGGATGCGGCCCCGGGGCGAATCCATCTCCGTGGCCAGCACCCGGTAGCTGGCACAGGTGGGCAGGCAGAAGCCGCAGTGCACGCAGGGATCGGCCGCGGCGATCACGGCGGCGGTTGGGGGATCCGGCAGGGGAGCCTGGTGGGCGGCATTGCCGCTGCCGGCGGTGGAAGGTTGAGCATTGGAAGCCATCGATTCAGTCTGCCTGCCGCGACCGGCTGCCGACGCCCCGCCCCGCCCCGCCTCGGTGCTAGCGCTGCGGCAACCGGGCTTGTCTGGCCACCCCAGCCAGGCTTAAACAGCTGGTGAAGATGCTGAGCCAGAGGCGCGTCAGTCGTGGGTGATTGCAGTTGGTTTCCCCCGCATGGCAGCGTTCGTGCTGCAGCTTCAGGCTGGCAATCCGGCATCGGGATTGTCATGCCAGGGTTGGCATGGAATCGGCAGGATCCTATGTTGGAACCCGTTCTTACGATGATTGGATTAATATGTCCAGATCTGCCTGAGTCCCGTCGGCCGCTTTTAGCGCCTGAGCCGAAGTCTTGCAGGCTAAGCCGCAAGGCTCAAGCCCCGATTTTTATGTGGTTTTCAATTTGAAGCACTGAAGTGCCGAACCACCGCTTCGGCAAATCCCGAGCAGCTCACCGGTTCCACACGCGGCTCCATCAGGCGGGCTAGATCGTAGGTGACCTCGCCATTAGCGATGGCGGCGCTCAGGCCGGCGGTGATCAGGTCGGCGGCCTCCTGCCAGCCCATGAATTCGAGCATCATCACGCCGCTGAGAATCACCGAACCGGGGTTGATGCGGTCGAGACCGGCGTGCTTGGGGGCGGTGCCGTGGGTGGCCTCGAAGATCGCGGCGTTGTCGCCGATGTTGGCGCCGGGGGCCATGCCCAGGCCGCCCACCACGGCCGCGGCGGCATCGGAGATGTAGTCGCCGTTGAGGTTCAAGGTGGCGAGCACGGAGTAGTCGGCCGGGCGGGTCTGGATCTGCTGGAAGATGCTGTCGGCGATGCGGTCATCGACCAGCACCATCTGCTTCCACCGGCCGTTGCCGTGGCTGGCGCCGATGGCATCGAGCACCCCCTTCACCTCGTTGCACACCGCCGCCTGCTTCTCAGGGGTGAGGGCATCGAAGCCGGGCTCGATCATGCGGGCGTTGGCCTCCAGGCTGAGGCTGGGATCGGCTTCCAGGTTGCCCAGGATCCAGCTTTCGCGCTCGGTGATGCACTCAGGGCGGAATTCGGTGGTGGCGAGCTCGTAGCCCCAATCGCGGAAGGCACCCTCGGTGAACTTCATGATGTTGCCCTTGTGCACCAGGGTCACGTGGCGCTTGCCTGCCTCCAGGCGCAGAGCGTGCTGGATCGCCTTGCGGATGTGGCGCTGGCTGCCGCGTCTGCTCACCGGCTTGATGCCAATGCCAGCGCCCTCGGGGATTTGGCGCTTGCCCAACTTGCCGTTGGCCGGGATCACGACCTCATTGAGGTGTTTGCGCAGCTCGATGCAGACGGGATCGCTGGCTTCCCACTCGATGCCCATGTAAATGTCTTCGGTGTTCTCGCGGTACACGAGCACGTCGAGATCCTGGGGCCGCTTGTGGGGGCTGGGGGTACCTGCGTAGTAGCGGCAGGGGCGCACGCAGCAATAGAGGTCGAAGATCTGGCGCAGCGCCACGTTCAGCGAGCGGATGCCGCCACCGATCGGGGTGGTGAGGGGCCCCTTGATCGCCACGCCGTAGATGCGGATCGCCTCGAGGGTGTCCTCCGGCAGGTATTGGTAGGTGCCGTAGAGCTCGCAGGCCTCATCGCCGGCATACACCTTGAACCACTCAATCCGGCGCTCGCCGCCATAGGCCTGCGCCACCGCCGCATCCAGCACCCGCTGGGTGGCGGGCCAGATGTCTACGCCCGTGCCATCGCCGCGGATGAAGGGGATGATCGGGTCGTTGGGCACCAGCGGCTGACCGTTCTCGAAGCGGATGGCGGTGCCGCTGGAGGGGGCGGTGAGCTTCTCGTAGGTGGCCATGGAGCGCCCGGCGCAGGGTGATTCGGCGCGAGCCTATGCCTGCGGGCGGGCGCGGAAGGTTTGCGGTGATCGGCAGCGGGGCCGGCAGTGTGGTTGGAAACCCAGGCGCTGGCAAGCAACTGCCCCTGCGGTCTGCGGCCACAGGCCGGTTGGCGCCAATCTTTGGTGCGGGGGCCGGAACCGACCGGTCCATTCCCGGCCTCGTTCAGCAGGATGAATCCTATGAATGCAGCGGATCAGGCCCACAGCCCGGAGCTGGCCCAGGCCATCGCCTCGGCTGTGAGCCTGTTCCGCGCGGCCTTTCCAGACGCACGGGCCAACCTCACTCCGTGGCGCGACGATCCCCAGACCCGCCGGTTCGATGAGCGGGCCAACCTGGATTTCTCCCTCCATTTCCCCGGTTGGAGTCCGCGGCTTGAATCCCGTTCGCTGCTCGTGCAGCTGCACCTTGAAGGCTCTCCCCAGGGTTCTCCGTCCGCCCGACCGCGCCTCTTAGGCGTACTGATCCGGGGCATGACCTATGAATCAGAACGCTGGCGCTTCACCACCCTCGGCGACTGGCAACCTTCCGGCTCCCATCTCCCCCACCCCGCCGTGGTGGATACGTTGCAGGAGCTGTGCCGCGGTCTGTTTGAGCTGTTCGATTCAGCGCCGGCCCAATACCGCGATGGGGGAGGTCTGGCTGCTTAGGCCAGTCGGAAATCCCAGGTCTGGCCTCCAGGCCCTTGTGCCCGGCTGCCCTGGCGCCGTAACCCTTCGCAACCTTGCCGCCATCGGCTCGAAGACCGCGCCTACGGTGGCTTGTCTCCTCCTGACGCGTTTCAAGCGCCTCGCCGAACATGTCTGTCGCCCTGGCTTCCCAGCTCCGTGAGGGAACGAAGAAGGCCCACACCATGGCCGAGAACACCGGTTTCGTGAGCTGCTTCCTCAAGGGTGTGGTGGATAAGGCCAGCTATCGCACCCTGGTGGCCGACCTTTGGTTTTTATACAGCGCCATGGAGGAGGAGATCGGCCGCCTCGCCGACCATCCCGTGGTGGGACCAATCAACTTCGCGGCCCTCAATCGCCGCGAATCCCTCGAGCAGGACCTCGCCTTCTACTTCGGGCCCGACTGGCGCAACCAGATCCGCGCCACCGCCGGTGCCCAGCAGTATGTGGCCCGCATCCACCGCATTGCCAAGGAGAGCCCCGAGCTGCTGGTAGGCCACCATTACACCCGCTACATCGGCGACCTCTCCGGTGGTCAGATCCTCAAGAACATTGCCCAGAAGGCCATGAACCTTGGCGAACATGATGGGTTGCGCTTCTACGAATTCGACGCCATCGCCGACGAGAAGGGCTTCAAGACCAACTACCGCACCGTGCTCGACAACCTGCCGATCGACCAGGCCATGGCCGATCGGATCGTGGGGGAGGCCAATGAGGCCTTCCACTGCAACATGAAGATGTTCCAGGAACTGGAAGGCAATCTGATCGCTGCCATCGGCAAGGTGCTCTTCGGCTTCCTCACCAAGCGCCAACGGTCTGGCAGCACCGAGGCCGTGCCGGCCTGAGGTCGCGGTGCTCCTGGAGTGAAGCTCTTCCGGCAGACTCTGCCCAGGACCGCTTCGCCTCCCGGCGACCCCCATCCTGAACGCTGCCAGCCTCGCTCCGATCCGCTTCCTTTTACCCGGCACCAGCGGCCGTTTTCGTGGCGGCGGCCTGCTGGTGGAGCTCCAGACCGTCCGCCTTCTGGCGGCCATCGGCGAGCGGCGAGTGGAGGTGGTCACCTACCGCCGGCGGCAAGCGGAGCATCCTTTTCTCGATGACCTCCTGAGCCGGGAGCCCGCCCCAGGCCAGGCCCTCTGGATCGTGAGCTGGGGCTTTGATGTGCCCCGGCTGCTGCGACGCCTGCGGGGCCGCCCCTTGGCATACCACGCCCACAGCAGCGGCTATGGCTTTGATCTACCTGCCGGCGTGCCCGTGCTGGCGGTGAGTCGCAACACCCTGGGCTACTGGGGGAATCGAGCGCCCCGCAACCCGCTCTTTCTGGTGCCCAATGCCCTCGATCCGAAATGGCTGCGGCCGGGGTCGCCGGAGGTGCCCTGGCGCGATCCGCGGGGCGGACCCGTCGAAGCCTGGGCCCCGCCGCGGCCCCGACGGCCGATCGACGTGCTGGTGCAGGTGCGCAAGACCAGCCGCTACGTGCTGGAGCGGCTGGTGCCGGCCCTGCGGGATCGGGGGCTGCGGGTGGAGCTCCAGGAGGGCTGGGTCGACGATTTGGTCGAGCTGTTCCGCTGCTCCAGCGTGGTGCTCTACGACTCCGCCGACTACTGGCGGGGCCGCGGGGTGAGCGAGGGCTTCGGGCTGCCACCGCTTGAGGCCCTCGCCTCGGGCTGTGTGGTGTTCAGCAGCCTCAACCACGCCCTGGCCGACAGCCTCGATCCTGGCCGGGTGGGACACCAGATCGGCTGCGGCAGCCTGGCGGCCGACCTGGAGCAGATCACCGCTGCCGTGGCCGATCCCCTCGCCTGGCAGGCGGATCCCCGCTCGCTGGCGGGGCTCCTCGACGAATGTTCGGAGGCCGAACTGGTTCGCCGCTGGGAGCGGGCTCTAGCGGCGATCGAGGCCCACTGGCGGAGGGTGCTGGAGCAGGGGGTTCCCCCCCTGGAGAGCCCGGCGCTCTGGCAGCTCCGCCTGGATGGGCGGCTGGTGCGGCTGAGGCGCTGGCTGCGTCGTTGATGTACAGCGGACCCGCCGGCATAGCGTAAGCCAACCCTTCTGGCCCTGGCATTGCCTGCCCTGCCGCCGCTCCAGAGCCGCACGCTCCAGGAACTGAAGCGGCTGTTCAGCTATCTCCCCAGGCGGCGCTTGCGCACCCTCCTGGTTCTGGTGCCGCTCTCGATGATGCCCGGCATCATCGACCTCGCCTCGATCGCAGTGGTGGCCCGCTTGATGGGCACCCTGGTGGGCCACCATCTCGACGATCTGATCCCTGGCATGCGGGTCTTCGGGGGCAACGGCATCGACCAGAGCCTCTGGCTGATCGGTATCTTCGTGGGCCTGGCCTGGATGTCATCAGCCACCAAGCTGAGCCTGCGCTTCCTCCAGTACCGCCTGACGGCCCGGGTGTGGGGGGATCTTTCCCGCCTCCTGTTCCAGCGCCTGCTCCAGCAGGACTATCGCTACCACCTCAGCCAGAACCGATCCCGTTTTTCGGCACTGCTGCTCAGCAATGCCCGCCGGGTCTCCGACTCCACGGTGATCCCTTTCCTGCTGATGCTCAGTGCCATTCCCTCGGTGCTGCTGCTCTCCTTCGGGATTCTCTTCATCGGCCGCTGGCTCTCGGTGGGCCTGATCATTTCCCTGGTGGTGGCCTTTCTCACCATCTCGATGGCGGCCACGCCCTATCTCCGCCATGCCGCCCGCAAGCGCCTGCGCAAGGAGCAGCAATCGGCCGGAATGCTGATCGAAACCCTCAGCTCTGTGGCCGATGTGCAGCTCAGCCACACCGAGTCCTATTTCGCCGGTCGCTTCAACGACACCATCGCCGAGACGGAGGATTCCGTGTGGACCTCCGAGCTACTGCCGGAGGTGCCGCGAATTCTGATCGAACCCTTTGGTATCACGATGATCTTCGTGGTGGGCGCCCTGCCGGCCCTGCTCAGCGGCGATCCCACCCGGGTGGGGGGCATCATTCCCTTCCTCTCCTCCGTGGCGGTGGCCGCCCTGCGGCTCACCCCCCCCCTGCAGGACATCTTCCGCTCCCTCACCCAGCTGCGGGGCGGCCTGCCCCAGGTGAGCGAGTTGCTTGATGTGCTCGATCTCTCCTCGGAGCGCCCCCTGCTCTCCAGCCCTGACGTGCCGAGCCCCGCAGGAATCTTCCCCCGTCACACGATCCGGCTGCAGAAGGTGTCATTCCGCTACGAGAGTGGTGATGACTGGCTGCTCAACGATCTCAGCCTCACCATCCCGGTGGGCTCGCGGGTGGCCCTGGTGGGTCGCACCGGCAGCGGCAAGACCACCACGGCCCACTTGCTGCTGGGGCTGCTCCATCCCGAACGGGGCTGCCTGGAGCTCGATGGTGTTCCCGTGACCGCCAACGATCTGCCGGCCTGGCAGGCCTGCTGCGCCCATGTGCCCCAGATGATCCATCTCCTCAATGGCAGCCTGCTCGACAACATCGCCTTCGGCATTCCTGAGGAGGCGATCGATCGCGACCGCATCTGGGAGTCGCTGGAGGCTGCCCAGCTGGCTGATGACGTGGCCGAACTGCCCTATGGCCTCTACACGCCGGTGGGTGAGAACGGCGTGCAGCTCTCGGGCGGCCAGCGTCAGCGCCTCGCCCTGGCCCGGGCCTTCTACCGCGATGCCCGCTTTCTGGTGATGGATGAGGCCACCAGCGCCCTCGACAACCGCACCGAACTCAACCTGATCGAATCCCTGCAGGTGATCGGCCGCCGCTGCACCACCCTGGTGATCGCCCATCGCCTCAGCACGGTGCAACGCTGCGACCGCATCTATGAATTCGATGGTGGCCGGGTGAAGGCGGCCGGTTCCTTCGCCGATCTGCAGCGCGATTCGGCCACCTTCCGCGAACTGGCCCGCCTCGAAGCCCTCTCCGCTGAGTGAGACTGCGGCGATGAGCGCATTTCTGGCCGGCCTCAATGATGCCCAGCGACGGGCTGTGGATCACCACACCGGTCCCCTGCTGGTGGTGGCCGGGGCCGGCAGCGGCAAGACCCGCGCCCTCACCCACCGCATCGCCCACCTGATCGGCCACCACGGCGTTGATCCCGGCTCCCTGCTGGCGGTGACCTTCACCAACAAGGCGGCCCGCGAGATGAAGGAGCGGCTGGAGCTGCTGCTGGCCCAGAAGCTGGCCCAGAGCCAGTTCGGCCAACCCTGGAGCACCCTGCCGCCGATCGAGCAGAAGCGGCTGCGCAGCCGCATCTACCGCGAGGTGATCAAGGACCTCTGGATCGGCACCTTCCACGCCCTGTTCGCGCGCCTGCTGCGCTTCGACATCGACAAGTTCCGCGATCCGGAAGGCCTGAGCTGGACCCGCCAGTTCTCGATCTACGACGAGAACGACGCCCAGAGCCTGGTGAAGGAGATCGTGACCCAGGAGCTGCAGCTCGATCCCAAGCGCTTCGAGCCCAAGAAGGTGCGCTGGGCGATCAGCACCGCCAAAAACCAGGGCCTGCTGCCGGCCCAGCTGGAAGCGAAGGCCGAGGGGGTACGCGACCGCAAGGTGGCCGAGGCTTACAGCCTCTACCGGCGCGCCCTGGCCGCCAACAACGCCCTCGATTTCGATGATTTGCTGCTGCTGCCGGTACAGCTGCTGCAGCAGAACGAGCAGATCCGCTCCTACTGGCACCGCCGCTTCCGCCACGTGCTGGTGGACGAATACCAGGACACCAACCGCACCCAGTACGACCTGATCAAGCTGCTGGTGACCGACGGTCGCAACCCGGATACATACAACGAATGGGAGGGCCGCTCGGTGTTCGTGGTCGGCGATGCCGACCAAAGCATCTACAGCTTCCGGGCCGCCGATTTCACGATCCTCATGGGCTTCCAGGCCGATTTCGGCGATGGCGCCCCCGACGATGCCACCACCACGATGGTGAAGCTGGAGGACAACTACCGCTCCACCGCCACGATCCTCGAGGCAGCCAACGCCCTGATCGCCCACAACTCAGAGCGGATCGACAAGGTGCTGCGTCCCACCCGCGGCGAGGGTGAACCGATCAGCCTCACCCGCTGCGACGACGAAATTGCCGAGGCTGAAGCGGTGGTGCACCGGATGCGGATGCTGGAGGCGGCCCATCCGGAGCTGGGTTGGGGTTCGATGGCGGTGCTCTATCGCACCAATGCCCAGAGCCGGGCGATGGAGGAATCTCTGGTGCGCTGGGGCATTCCGTATCTGGTGGTGGGCGGCCTGCGCTTCTACGACCGTCGCGAGATCAAGGATGTGCTCGCCTACCTGCGGCTGCTGGTGAACCCCGCCGACACCGTGAGCCTGCTGCGGGTGCTGAATGTGCCCAAGCGCGGCATCGGCAAGACCACCGTGGAGCGGCTCACCGATGCGGCCAACCAGCTGGGGGTGCCCCTCTGGGAGGTGGTAAGCGACGCCGAAGCTGTGCGTTCGCTCGGGGGACGCTCGGCCAAAGGCCTGTTGCAGTTCTGCGAGCTGATCTGTGATCTGCAGCGGCGCAGCCAGGAGGCGCCGCCTTCGGAGCTGGTGCAGCGGGTGATGGAGCAGAGCGGCTACGTGGCCGAGCTGCTGCACGAGGCCACCGATGAGGCCGAAGAGCGGCGCCGCAACCTGCAGGAACTGGTGAATGCCGCCCTGCAATACCAGGAGGAGAACGAGGAGGGGGATCTGGAGGGCTTCCTTTCCGGCGCCGCCCTGGCCAGCGATGCTGACAGCAAGGACACCGCCGCCGACCGGGTGACCTTGATGACCCTCCACGCCAGCAAGGGCCTGGAGTTTCCGGTGGTGTTCCTGGTGGGCTTGGAGCAGGGCCTCTTCCCCAGCTACCGCTCCCTCGATGACCCCGCCGCTCTGGAAGAGGAGCGTCGGCTTTGTTATGTGGGCATCACCCGCGCCAAAGAGCGGCTCTTTCTCTCCCATGCCAGCGAGCGGCGACTGTGGGGCGGCATGCGGGAGCCGGCGGTGCCCTCGGTGTTCCTCTCCGAGCTACCCGAAGCACTGCTCCAGGGCGACATCCCCCGCAGCGGCGGGGCGGCGATCCGGCGCGAGCAGCGGCTCGATCGCCTCACCCGCGTCGACCGCGACGAAAGCCGCCGGGTGGCGGGCGGCGGTGAGGCCGGGGCACCCACCAATGCAGTGCGCCGCCGCTCAGGCGTGAGCCGCAACTGGGCCGTGGGCGATCGCCTGCTGCACAGCAGCTTCGGCGAGGGCACCGTGACCCACCTGTTCGGCAGCGGCGAGAAGATCTCGATCGCCGTGAAGTTTGAGGGGATGGGGCCGAAAATCCTCGATCCTCGGCTGGCGCCGATTCAGCCGCT
>BJHE01000072.1:10132-14512 GCA_014191755.1 Cyanobium sp. | reverse complement strand
AGCTTGATCAGCTCGGTGACCGCCACCGCCGCCAGCGAACCGATCAGGCCGCCCAGCAGCCCCGCCGCCGCCCAGGTGCCGATCGCCGCGATCCTGGAAGGCCACTGCTCCATCCCCTGCTCCATGACGTTGACCGCGCTCCATGCCGTTGTCCGCGCGCCGGGACGTTATCCGCGCGCCGGCGGCGCTTCCGGCGCCGAGGCCTCCGGAGTTGGAATGGTGCTGGCGCTGCCATCGCGCAGGGAGGCGAAGGTGGGCGAGAGGATCTCAATGCCATGGGCTGCGCATTGATCCTGGATGTGTTGATGCAGCTCCGAGTAAATCAACACCATCAGATTGGGATTGGCGGTGTAGGCATTCAATTGATAGCTGACCGCATCATTGCCTAGGTTGGTTTGCAACACAAACGGCGGCGGCTCCCGGAGGATGTGCTCGCTGGCCAGGGCGGCGGCGATCAGGGTGGCGTGGGCCCGGCGCCAGGGCAAGTCGTATCCCAAGGTGATCGTGGTTTGCAGGATCAGGGCGCGGTTTAAATCACGGGCAGAGAGATTATAATTCACCACCTTGTTGCTCAACAGGGAAGAATTGGGGATGGTGATGATCTGGTTGGCCGGCGTGCAGATGCGCACCGCCAGAAAGTTTTTCTCGATGATGTCGCCGATCACATCACCCACTCGGATATGGTCGCCGATGCGGAAGGGGCGGGTGTAGATCAGAATGACACCGCCGATCAGATTGGAGATCGCCGATGTGGAGCCCAGCGAGAGCAGCAGGCCAAGAAAAACCGAAATACCCTGGAAGGCTGGCGAACTGAAACCCGGCATAAAGGGAAAAGCCAGCACCGCCGCCAAGGCGATCACCAGGGCGGCCAACAAGTTAAAGGTGGGCTTGCCCCATTCGGGGTAAAAACCGGGAATCGCCAGGCTGCCCCGGTCCACCGCCATAAAGAAAGGCCGGAGGGCACGCAGCAAGGAGAAAGCCAGAAACAGGATGATGGCAACGATGAAGAGATTGGGCAGATAATTGCCGATCGCCGTGAGCACCTGCTCCAGGGATCCGTAGAAATAACCGAGGCTGTCCTCACCGACAGCCCGGGTCCAGGGAAAAAGGCGCAGAGTGAAGGCGGCGAGATAAAAGAAGCAAAGCAACAGCAGCAACAGCCGCAGCAGCGTCAGCACCTGCAGCCAGGCCTGGGCAATCGCTTGGGCGGAGACGATCTCCACCTGATTCAGTCGAATCGCCGGTACGCGCCTGGCGATCAAGCGCCCCAGCAGCGGAAACAGCCGGCCCGAGAGGCGGATCACCGCAAAACAGAAAACCAGGAAGCCAACGCTGGCGATCAGCGCGTAAAGGCTATGCCGCAACAATCGACCGGGTTTGCGATCCTGGCGGTATTGAACCAGGGCCGCCTTGATCTGTTGCAGGGATTGCTCGACCAGCGCCTTGGCCGTCAGGCGGCTGGCCTGGGCATCGCGTTCATTGATGGTGAGCAGCACATCCTGACCGGCGCTGATATACCAGAAATCCTCATCCACCGGTTGCTGAATGGTGAGGGAGTCGATCGAGCGGGAATCGTCCTGGGCGAAGCGCTTCAGGCGGCGGCTGATCGTCTCCGCCCGCTCCTCCAGCGAGAAACCGGCGATCCCCCGCCGCAGGGTTATCACCTCCCGGCCATCGAGCAGGATCGGCACGCCATCGATCGGTGGCTTGGCCTGGGGCTGATAAACCAGCGGCTCCTGCTGGACTGGCGTCTGGAGCTTGACCTCCGCCAGAGCCGGCGTCTGGACCAGGCCGAGAAGGGAAGCGCTCAGCGACAGCAGAACAACGGCGATAAAGACCGCCAGGGTTCTGCGAGCTTTTGCGGCGGCTGGAAAGCGCACGGGCTGGCCAGGCTCAGCCATCGCCGCGTCTGCCTGGAGACATCGCCGGGCTGGCCGGGAGCCCTGGCCCATCCCGCCGCCGATATAGCTCTAAGCCGGCACGCTCGATATGGGCCAGGAGGGCGGGGTGATGAATCGAGGCCAGGCAGGAGAGATCGATCATCCAGGGCAGCAACAGATCATCGAGATCGGCATCGATGCGGGCCAGGGAGGCGGCGCTGATGGTGGAGCCGATCAGGGTGAGGTCGATGTCGGAAGCTGGTCGATGGCGCCCTAGGGCCCGGGAGCCGTAGAGGATCGCGGCCTCCACCTCGGGGTGACTGACGAGCACCTGGCGGATGGCCGTTAGGGCCGCGTCGGGCAGACCGATAGCCAAGGTGCCAGCTGGCTGGGTGCTGGCTGGCTGGGTGCTGTCTTTCACGACGCTTTCTGGCCCAAAGCGCTGAAACGCTCCCGCAGGGCGGCGAACAGCGGTGCAAAGCGTTCGATCACGTCGCGAGCAATCGACTGGGCCTGCTCAAGGTTGTAGGTGTGGGACGACTGATTGCGGGCCTTGATCATGGCCATCCAGCCTTCGCCATCACTGATCAGTTCATTATGAAACGCCAGGCGGGTGGCATCCCGTGATCCGATGATGCCTGCGATTCCCTGGTGCTGGAGGTAGTCCTTGAGCAAATTCCAGGCGAGTTCATGGGTGAACTCGAAGCCCTGGATCAGGCCCTGTTGCTCCAGCTCGCTCAGCGGCCGTTGGCGCGCCAGATCCACGCCACGCTCCAGCATCTGGAGGGCCCGCTCGAAATTGTCGAACCGCTGGCGCCAGCGGATATCAGCATCGGCCATCGGCTCAGGTTAAGCAGCAGCGGCACAAAGCTCCTGGGCGCCAACTCAGCAGCATCGATCCCGGCAGGCACACCCTGCTTCCAGCACCACTGACACCCGGGCTATTGGACAACGCCGTGCAGGTGGTCAGCGTTTCTGAGGCCCGGGAGAGCTTCAAGGCCTACATCGCTCGCCTCGGCGGCAGCGCCAACGAACGGGACTTCGCTCAGCGCAGCCTGAGGGCCAGCACCACGGCCACCACCAGGCCGGTGACCACGATGGTGCGCCGTAGCAGCGGCTCCGGGATCTGCCGGCCGTAACGCCCGCCCAACCAGCCGCCGCCGGCGGTGCCCACGGCGATCAGGGCCGCCACCCGCCAGTCGACCCGGCTGAAGCCGATGAACACCAAGGCGGCCGTGGCATTCACGATCAGCACCAGGGCGTTCTTGAAGCCATTCAGCCGTTGCAGACCCTCATCGAGGCCCACGGCCATCACCGCCAGCAGCAGCACGCCCTGGGCGGCACCGAAGTAACCGCCATAGAGCCCCGTCAGATACACCCCGACCAGCAGGGGGAGGCGACTGTGCTGCCGGGATCCGGGGCGCCGTTCGATCCAGGCCCTGATGCGGGGCTGCAGGGCCATCAGCACCGAGGCCAGCGCGATCAGCAGCGGCACCACCGCGGCGAACAGCTTCGCCGGCAGGGCCAAGAGCAGGATCGCGCCGCTCAGGCCCCCCAGCAGGGAGGCGGGCACCAGGGCCAGCAGGCTGGAGCGGTGGCCCGCCAGCAGGGGGCGGTAGGCCAGCACCCCGACCGCGTTGCCCGGGATCATGCCGAGGTTGTTGGACACATTGGCCAGCACCGGCGGATGGCCGAGGGCCAACAGGGTGGGATAGGTGATCAGGGAGCCACCCCCCACCAGCACATTGATGGCGCCGGCCAGAGCTGCCGCTCCGGTGATCAGTGCCGCCTCCACCCAGCCCATCGTGGTTAAGCCCCAGGCTGACGCTCTTCCCGGACGACCTTGCCACACAAGCCTGCAGGGCCCGCTCGCTCGATCAGGTGCCCCCTGAACCGGTTCCCCTGAATGGCCAATGATCCCCTCAAGCAGGATGCGGGGATGCGCGTATGACCCTGAGGCCCCGATGTTGAGCCCCTCCCGCGGCCCCGAGCGGCTGATCCGCATCGGTCAGTGGCTGATTGCCCTGCTGTTCGCCTATTTCCTGATCCAGGTGGGCTCCAGCCTGATCGCCGACCTGCCCCTGCTCACCAAGGCACCGCGGCAGGAGCAGTTCGTCGATCGCCCCCGCCTGGAGCCGCTGCTCTCCGAGTTGCAACCACTTACCCAGGCGCGGGGCAACCTCCAGGGCCGCCTCGAGGGGGTGCGGCGGAAGGAGGAGGAGGCGCGGGAGGCCTACGCCACCGACATGGCGAGTTTCGATAACTGGCGCTCGGCCCGCTCCGCCACCGAGCAGTCGAGCCAGAACCCGGAGGTGATCGCCCGGGTGCGTCAGCTCGACACCCAGTTGGACCAGCAACGGCGGCTCAGCGCTGAACGCCAGGGGCTCGAACGGCAGCTCGGCGACCTGCAGAGCCGGATCGACACTCCCCAGCGCCAGGTGGATCAGCTCCAGGCCGAAGCCCAGACCCGCTGGCAGCGGGCCCGCCAGCGGGCTGAAGG
>BJHE01000072.1:8051-9476 GCA_014191755.1 Cyanobium sp. | reverse complement strand
GGTTCACAGCGCTCCAGTAATTCGCCAAGCAAACAGCCGAAGGCGCGCACCTCCAGCGCCTCAAACGGATTCGTGCCTCCACTGGCCTGAGGCCGGTACATGGTGGCTGCCCCGAAGTCGCCCAACAAGCAGCCACCTTCGGGGCGATACAGGACGTTATGCGCATAAAAATCACCGTGCAGAATCCCACGGGCGTGCAGATGCTCGCCGGCAGCGGCCAAGCCCGTCGCCAGATCCAGCACCAAGGGCAGGGAGAAGCGTTGACCGTCCGCGTAAATGTCCCTCGTGCACGACGCCAGACTGGGCGGGCCGGCCAAATTCCGAAACTCCGAATCGATCCACGGCATCACCAAGCCGCTGGTGCCGGCTGGGTGGCCGATCAGTTCACCAAGGGCCCCGATCAAATGAGCGTGATGTCCCGCAGCCAAACAGGCCGCCATCTCTTCTGCAGGAAACCCATCGCTGGTGACCGCACCCTTAAACAGTTTCACGGCCACGGGTTGCCCGGCGTCCTGCGGCGACGGCTGCCAGTGAGCTTTATGGATCACTCCAGAGGCGCCTTCGCCGAGTTGTTCAGCCAAAACCAGATCCGCCCACTGCAGACGGGCCACGGCCGGACTCGGGGCTTGCGGCGCCGCTGAAACCGGATTGCCGCCAAACGCCAACCAGGTCAACCGGGGTAATTGCAGCAGCCAATCCGGTAAAACCTTCAACCGGTTGGCCGAAATCCGCAGCAGCTCAAGCCCAACGCAGCCGCGCATCGCCTCCGGCAACACGGCCAGTTGATTGCCGGCCAACATCAGTTTCTGCAGGCGCGCACAGCTGCCGATGGAATCGGGAAGCGCCGAAATCTGATTATCCGTGAGGATCAACCAGCGCAATCCGGGGGAGATGGCGGCAGCGGCAACCTCGCGAATACGGTTCGCTTTAAACCCAACCATCTCAAGCCGAACGCACGAGGCCAGCACCTCGGGCAGCTGGGTAAAGCGATTCTCCGAGCAGAACAACACCCTTAGCTTGCTGAGCCGCGATAAGTCGTCCGGGAGCGCGGCTAACGCATTACCCGAGAGATTCAGAACCTCAAGGGTGTCGGCTAACTCGAAAATGTCGCGCGGGAATTCCTGCAGATCACAGGCAAGATCCAACCGCGTGATCCCCTTCAACTGACCGGAGCGCAGGGCTGCAAGAGTGGCGGTGGTTGTCGTCATCGGTGCAATGGCAGGCCTCTTCAGCGCAGCAGAAGAAAGCCTAGCGATGGGTTTTGAGGAAGGCCTCAATCGCGTTGACAACACCGGCAGACGAGGTGCCGCTAATCAGAAAAAGCTGAAACTTTTGGTCTTTACTGAGATATTGAGCATAGGAAGAGCTGAGTAGTGGCAGATAGGCCTGGTTATTGCGCAGATGAATCTCGAAGAAGGGAACAGT
>BJHE01000072.1:0-7489 GCA_014191755.1 Cyanobium sp. | reverse complement strand
TTGGGCCTCTGGATAAAGTCCTGAACATCGAAGATGTCCTGATGCAAGCCCTGCAGCATGGCCTTCAGCCAGATCTTGTCGCTGCCTGGATGCTGAGGGGCCGCCACCACATAGCCGTAGCTGGCCAGATGCTTGAGGCCTGCGGCGTAATCCTCCGGCCTTGAGGCAAGACCGTGGGAGAACAGAATGACCGGGATCTGAGCAGCCGTGTTCTTCTCTGGAATGTAGACGTCGACGTAGAAGGTTCTCTGGCGGCTGGCATCCACAAGGTTCCACACCTCCTTACGCACAGAGAATGGCCCTGGCTTGGCGGGATTCGGCAAGGAGTTGAAGTTAACCTGTGGTTGTGCAGCGGCTTCTTTGGCCGAGAGAGCTCTCATGGTCGAGGTGATGGCCTCCGTGGCGGCGATGGCCTTCTCTCCGGCCTTGGCGGCACCGGCAATCGTTTCCCCATGCAACTGGATGTTGGTTGGCAATTGCTGGAGCACACTGAGCAGGCTCAAACCGTCGCTGGAGAAGGCTGCCCCAACCAGAGCCGATCGCAGCGCGAATTTTCCATTGCCGCCCCGTTGCAAGGTGATGCCACGTCCTAACCGCTCCAGCACATCAGAGCCAATTCGGCTGTTAAAGAACTGCGACACCAACAGCGGGTCGATGTCAGCCCGCTGCACCAAGGCTGAGCGCAACTCCGCTCGCTTATTGGCCGGAGTGAACTGCAGAAAGAAGGCCAGATCCTCAGCAATGCTGCCATCCTTCGCGAAGGCTTGTAGAGAACTGATGCGCAACGAACGGATCAGCGGACCGTAAGAAAAGGAAAGAAGTTCGCCGGCATGGACCGGACTGATCGCCATCAGTGGGAGCGAGAGCCCTGCGAACAACGTCCGTAGAGCACGGTTGAGTAAGGTGTTGAGCAAGATAGTGTGCAAGATCTTGAGCAAGACGTTTTCTTTGAGTTCTTGATCAAATTTTAGCATCGCCTAAGATAGTGAACCCAGAGTTGTTCCAGCTCAATGACATTACAAGCTGTGAACCACATGGTCGTTAAATCCGCCCCTTGCGGGCCAACGGGTGATAACCATTTGCGTCATCCATTGGCGTAATCCCTTGGGCGCCAACCCTTGGGAGTCGAGATCTTGAGATCCTTAGGGAGCGTCCCGGAAGAGCAGCAGCGTGCGGCCAGCCGCGTCCTGGAGGAGCTGAGGTCTTCTCCGGCGAGCTGGAAGCCCCCGATCAGCCGGTTGCTGCCGTCCGTGCCGCTGACGCGTTCGCTGAAGTGTTCGGCTCCGGGCAGTCCCGGCCGGAATGCACCCCCACGAAACGCTCCACCACCAAGGTGCGCTGCGGTGGCTGGCCCGGTTCGGCCGAGGGGCGGTTGGTGATCAGGCCCTCCAGGTTCACGAGCAGCGGCTGCCCCCTTCGCTCTGCGGGCTGCGCCTTGAGGTAGGCCCGCTCGAGGCGCCGGTAGTCGGCCTCCATCGCCACCGGCAGGCGCGCGCCAGTGGCGCAGAGCCTGATGGTGGCGGCATCGGCGAGGTAGCGGAACATCCCCACCAGATGCAGGCGGGGATCGATCGGTTGCGGGGTCGCCAGGCGCTGCAGCCGATCGGGCTGGCGGGAGCGAATCGGCTCGCCCTGGAGATCAAGCTTGGCCAGGGCGGCACCGCCCTCAAGCGGCTGGAAGAAAACCGGTGCTTCCCGACCACCGCGTAGCACCAAGCGGTTGCTGCCGGGCTCGATCCGCCAGCGGCCGATGTCATCGAAGCGGTTCGGTGCCGGCCGGTTCAGAAAGGTCTGGCGTAGCTGGAAGCTGCCGTCAGCCGAGAGGTCCACCTGCCAGCGCGATGTGCCGCCTGCAAAGGCCAGATCACCGCGCCAGCTGGCCGGCAGGCGGCCGAGCGGGAAAGAGGTCAGCGGCGGCCGGCCCGTTCCCGCCGCCACCAACTTGAGGCTGAGCGGCTGGTTGGGGCCGCCCCGGAGCACCGGCGTGAAGGTGTCGGTGGTGAACAGCAACCGCTCGCCCTGGCGCACCGTGGCCCCCACCGCATAGCGCCCCGCAGGTGTCACATCGCCGTCGCGGTAGGGGATCGTGAAACGGAATGGCGGTTGACCTGCAGGATGCAGGAGCACCCGCCCGAGCTCCCGGGCCGGAGCATCGGCGATCGCGGCGTCGATCAGCACCGCCTCGAACACCGCATCCGGCGGCAGGGCGATGCGCTCCCGGTAGGCAGCGGTGCCGGAGAGGCTGCCGGCCTGGGCGGGAAGCGGCAGCGCCAGGGCCGCCAGAGCTGTGGCGCTGGCGGTTGTGATTGCGGTCGTGATGGCGATGGTGATCGAGCGCAGCGGTCTCAAGGCATGCCAACGTGCAGGAACAGCCTCACGATGGGCATTGGATCGGAGCATCGCAACCAGAACTGGAGCCTGGACGGGCGACTTGACCGGACTTTCAATCAGCCCTAACAATCAGCCCTGACCTCGGAAGCGGCCGGTCCTGGAACCGATGGGTGTTGGAGGCATGGCGCGGTGCTCTGCCGGTTCCGCTTGCAGGGTGTTTTGGCTGGAGGTCAATCCAATCGAGAGTTTCATTGCGCGCTTGATCCAAGACAACTGTGTGATCGGTCGCCATTCCTAAGCTGGTATCACTCTGAGAAGGAGGTCCCATGACCACCTGCAAACTGCCGGCCCCCGAGGCCGTCCATCCCTCTGCGGCGGCATTGCATCAGCTCAAGGAGTTGCTACAGAGCGACTCCGCTTTTGCCCAGGCCCTGCGCGCCACCACCTCCACCGAGGCCGCAACACAGTTGGCCTCCGAGCACGGCGTCCAGGTGTCGCCAGAAGCGCTCTGGCGTCATCGCGGCACCCTGATCCGCGGCGGGCTGCCAACCTGGCGCGGCTGAACCTGCCATGGAGCGATCCCCCCATCCGGGAGGATCGCTTTGCTGCGCTCAACTGAGCGGCAGTGAAGAATATGGGATGACTCACTGGCCTGAGATCAACCGGGGCGCTGCAGGCCTTGCCCATCAGCGCCCATCGGCGGATCACCTCGGAAGCAGAACAGTGTCGATCACATGGATCGTGCCGTTCGTTGTTGCGATGTCAGCCTTGACGACGGTAGCGCCGTTGATAAAAACCTTGCCACCTGCGGTCTTGATCGTGACCGACTGGCCATTCAATGTCTTTGCGCTCGAGAGCTTGATGACATCGGCGGCTTTCACATTTCCGGCCACGACGTGATAAGTAAGAATCGATGTTAGTTTCTGCTTGTTCTCCGGCTTCAGCAGCGACTTCAGCGTGCCTTCAGGCAGCTTCGCAAAGGCCTCATCGGTGGGAGCAAAAACGGTGAATGGGCCTTTCCCCTTCAGGGTTTCGACGAGCCCCGCCGCGTCGAGCGCTGCTGCGAGCGTCTTGAAGCTGCCCGCAGAAACAGCCGTGTCCACGATGTCCTTCGTGGCCACGGTGGAGCCGCCTGCGAAAGCGCTTGGGGAGGCCAACAGGCTCAGAGAAAGAGCAGCGATGCCAGCGCGCAGGGTGCGATTGAGAACTTGCATTGGGAGTAGTTAAGAATCTGGGAATGTTTCAATCTCTTTCATCTTAAGGGCGCTGCCTGGCTAACCGCGTCTCCGCGGTGTACCTCCACCTCAGCGGCGATGCGCTGACGCAGCATGATCCCCATCTTTGGGGGAGCAGCAAAGATGTCCTTCCATTGCCGGATCGATGCCAAGCGCTGCCGCGGGGCCAGCCTTGGGGATGACCTGAGCTCTGCCGATGGCTGCGGTGACCATGCCCTTCCCGATCGACTTGGCTGCTTTTCAGCCCCTCAGCCTCGATCCAGACCAGCCCGGTCTCAGCCCCGATCAAAAGGCGACCCTGCGGGCCAACATTGAGCTCTGCCGAGACGCGATCATTTTCTTCACGGCCA
This sequence comes from Cyanobium sp., assembly GCA_014191755.1. Lineage (GTDB taxonomy): Bacteria > Cyanobacteriota > Cyanobacteriia > PCC-6307 > Cyanobiaceae > Cyanobium. Next base: position 3,573 of record BJHE01000072.1, on the reverse strand, counting down.
CAGGGGCAGCCCGAGGGGTTGGCGGTCATAGCGGCGGTCCCTATGACACGGTGCCGGAAGTGATGATCCTCGATGCCTTTTTCCGCGGCGCGCCGGATCGTTTCCTGCCGGTGTTCTTCGATGAGGCCGGCCACCGCGTGGCCACCCAGTATCTGATCAGCGTGCTGCGAGGGCAGCTGCCAGCCGAGGCGTTGCTGCAGTACCGCGCCGCCCATTCACGGCTGCCCGGCCATCCGGAACTCGGCCTCACCCCCGGTGTGCAGTTCAGTTCCGGCCGTCTGGGTCACCTCTGGCCGTTTGTGAACGGCGTGGCGCTGGCCCATCCCGGCAAAACCGTGTTTTGCCTCGGCTCCGACGGGGCTCAGCAGGAGGGTGATGACGCCGAGGCAGCCCGCTTTGCCGTGGCCCATGGGCTGAATGTAAAGCTCGTGATCGATGACAACGACGTGACCATTGCCGGGCATCCTTCGCAGTACCAGCCCGGTTACGACCTGGAGCGCACCCTGTCCGGCCATGGCCTGGCCACCCTCAGCGGCGACGGTGAGGATCTCGATGATCTCCATCGGCGCCTCTGTCTGGCTGTGAGCAACAGCGGTCCCGTCGCGGTGATCAACAAGCGCCCGATGGCGGTGGGAATCGACGGGCTGGAGGGCTCCACCCACGGCCACGACGTGATCCCGGTGGACCTGGCGATCGCCTACCTGGAGAAGCGCGGTCGGGATGCGGCCGCCACCTACCTCAAGGGCATCATCAAGCCCGTCAATCCCGCCACCTTCCTGGGCTCAGGCCAGCGGCTGGAGGCGAACCGCAACGTGTTCGGCGATGCGGTGGTGGAGCTCCTTGCGGCCATGCCGCTGCCGGTTCGCAAGGACAAGGTGCTGGTGGTGGACAGCGATCTTGAGGGTTCCTGCGGCCTGACTCAGATCCGCAAGGCCTACCCCGAAATCTTCGTGAGTGGCGGCATCATGGAGCGGGCCAACTTCTCGGCAGCGGCGGGATTCGGCATGGAGGCGGGCCGCCAGGGCATCTTCGCCACCTTCAGCGCTTTTCTGGAGATGCTGATTTCCGAGATCACCATGGCCAGGCTGAACGGTGCCAATGTGCTGGCCCACTTCTCCCATGCCGGTATCGACGACATGGCGGACAACACCTGCCATTTCGGCCTCAACAACCTGTTCGCCGATAACGGTCTCGAAGAAGACCAGACCACCCGGGTGTACTTCCCGGCCGATGCGGCCCAGATGCGGGCCTGCGTGCAGGCTGTGTTCAACGATCCCGGGCTGCGCTTCATCTTCTCCACCCGCTCGAAGGTGCCGAACCTGCTGGATTCCGATGGCAACGATCTGCATGGTGATGGTTACCGCTTCGAGAGCGGCAAAGACGAGCTGGTGCGTGATGGCACGGCCGGCTATGTGGTGAGCTACGGCGAAAGCCTTTACCGCTCCCTAGATGCGGTGGAACGCCTGCGGGCCGATGGTTTTGATGTGGGTCTGATCAACAAGGCCACCTTGAATGTGGTGGATGAAGCCATGATCGCCAAGCTGGGACGCTCACCGTTCGTGCTGGTGGTGGAAGCGTTCAACCGGCGTACTGGCCTGGGCAGCCGCTACGGCTCCTGGCTGCTGGAGCGTGGCTTTACCCCTCGCTATGGCTATCTGGGCACCCACAAGGAGGGCTGCGGCGGGCTGTGGGAGCAGTTTCCCCACCAGGGTCTTGATCCCGAAGGGATCATGAGCAATGTGAAGAGAATGCTTGCCTGAGCGGTTGGGTCTCCTGGCCGATCAGGGCCAGGCGATGAAGCTCACCGGCTCGTACTTGGCGATTGTGATCCGCCAGGCCCTGATCGCCAGCTCCTCCAGGCTGTCGAGCAAGGATGCCGTCTCACCGCCGGAGATCCAGTTCGCCTTGAGCAGTGGCAACTGTTCGCTCATCAGCTCCATCGGCAGTTCCAGCAGCAGCAGGCTGGCCTCCCCAGCGGCCCTTTGCAGAGGGCCCTCCTCGCTGCGCTGCCACAGGCGCAGCAGCAGTTCCAACGCCAGGGTGCGCCCGTCATCGCCGGGATCGACCGCATCAGCAGCGGCGGCCGCCTGGGATTTGCCAGTCAGCGGCAGGGCGCGCTTGCCCGCAAACTCCACCAAGGCCAGGGCAACCAGATAAGGAGCGTCAGCCATGGAATCCATCCTGCGGGGCCGCACCACCCTGCCCGATCCACGGACATCGACACGATGTGCCCAGGAGGATGAGAAGAAATACTTATTTTACGGAATCACGCTTGCCGTTGCCGAGCGATCGCAAGCTTGGGGGGTCCCATCCAAGGATCCGGCAGGGTTACATTCACCGAGCCCAATGGGCCCCTGCTGGGGCTGTGTGCCATGGCCACCATTGCAGACCAGTTCCAGACCTATCGCTCCGCCCTCGCAGAAGCCCAGGCCAAAGGGGAGTCAGCGATCGCCAGCAAGATCGAGCAGCAGATCAAGGAACTGGAGGAGTTTCAGCAGCGCCACCCCGAGGAGGCCGAGGCCCCCTCTCCGTTTGAGGTGTTCTGTGACCTCAACCCCTCCGACATCAACTGCCGCGTCTACGACGACTGAAACGATCCGCCGCCACCGCATGCCGCTGACGGTGCCCACTGTTCCCGATTGGGGGTTTCCCTTCCTGACCCAGTGCAGCAGATTGACTGTGCTTCCGGCCCGTGAGCGCTTTTCATGGCATTGATTCAACGTGAAACTCCTTATCCCCACTGGGAGTTCAGTGATCCTTCCAGCGGTGATCTGCTGCGGGTGGTGCCCGAGCGCGGGGGGCTGATCAGCGGCTGGCGTTGCGCTGGCCACGAGGTTGTTTATCTCGATCTCGAGCGCTTCCTCGACCCAGCCCAATCGGTGCGGGGTGGTTTCCCGGTGCTCTTCCCGATCACCGGCGGTCTGCCGGACAATCAGCTGCCCCTGCCTCAGGGGGTGTTCAACCTCGGCCAGCACGGCTTTGCGCGCCAGCTTCCCTGGCGCATGGAAGCCCTAGAGGATGGCGCTGGCGTGCAGCTGCAGTTGGGCGAAACCCACGAAACATTCAAGGCTTACCCCTTCTGGTTCCTGCTCACGATGGAGGTAAGGCTGGCACCCGGGGCGCTGGAGATCACCGCCATCGTGGAAAACCGCGGCAACGACACGATGCCGTTCAGCTTCGGATTGCACCCGTACTTCAACCTCTCCAGCCTGGAGGGCGTGCGCTTCGAGGGGTTGCCGCTCCAGTGCCTCAACCACCTCACCATGGAGGAAGCGTCCACGGCAGTCCAGCTGGAGAGACTGGCCAGTGGCATCGACCTGTTGGTGCGGCCCACGGGTGCGGTGCGGCTGGTGGATGAGGCCGCCGGAACCAGCCTCGAACTGCAGCTGAGCCACCCCCTTGATCTGGTGGTGCTCTGGACCGAACCACCGCGACCGATGGTGTGCATGGAACCCTGGAGCGGACCGCGGCAGGCCCTGCTGAGCGGCGACCGCAAACTCGAACTGAGCCCCGGCGCGAGCACGAGGCTCCACACCCGCTATGCCTTCACGGCAACGCCCCGCCCCTGAGGAT
>BJHE01000071.1 GCA_014191755.1 Cyanobium sp. | reverse complement strand
TCAACAAAGCGGCCACCTCTCACTGGTTTCGCCATTCCTAGCGGCTCCGCCACGCTGGGCTTGCGGCTTCGCGAAGGCCAGGAAATCTGAAGCTCACTCGCGCTAAGGAGTTAAAGCACTATTAGGCATGCTTGATGATTTCGGAACATGTTTGCATACGGACGATGATCTATGCGCGCGTCCTCTTTCATGGGCCAATGGATGTCACCAGTCCGCCAGATTTCCTGTAAAGAAGTCGAAAAGAGCCTCCGGCGATACCGGGTCCGCATAAAATCCCCACCTCCCCACCGCACAATCCCCCACTCCCATTGCACCGCTTGCCCTTTGGAGCAAGACGCCGGCCGCCCATCGGCTGCATAGGCCGACAACGGCACCCACCGCAGAGCGGATACCGGATCCGCCCATACTGCGTTAGGCCCACCCGAAGGCTGCTTGTGCAAGGAAGTTGACAGGGGTGTTATTTACAGCTAGAAAGAGAAGTAGAATTTGATATCGCCACAGAAAAACGTGAACAACCTGAGTATTACGTCACTACTTGACTGGTACAGCCCAGCTCAGGTGGGATGTGCCAGCAGCCTGGATTAACGACCCACTTCTAACTTTCACCTTCTTGCCAATGAATGTCTTCCTATCATATGCCTCAGAAGACAAAAAAATTGCCGAGCAGATACAGCTGGCATTGGTAGGCGCAGGAATAGATGTGTTTTTCGATGCGGAGAGCCTTCCCGCTGGTGGTGACTATCATGCGCGCATTCGAAAAGCGGTTGATGACTCCGATCTTTTTGTCTTCCTCATTAGCAATTATTCGATTGCCAAGGGTAGTTACTGCCTCAGCGAACTCACCCTTGCTCGCGAGAGGTGGCCCCACCCCAAAGGAAGGGTCATTCCTGTTCGAATAAGCGCGGTGTCATTTGATCTAATTCCCAATTACCTTCGTGCCGTCACCATCCTGGAACCCGATGGAAGCATCCCTGCAGATGTCCTTTTTGTCGTTGCCCAAACTAGACCGACAATAGACTCCGCATCCAAGGTGAAATGGCTCCCGCTCCTCGCACTCCCCCTCCTAGCGGGTACAGTTTGGTGGAATGCGCAACGCCTAAAGCCCACCCAAGGAATTCCGCAGAAACAAGTTGTACAAGGCGAGATCAAGACGGAACAATCTATAACGGGCCTGCGGGAACAGTTGGAGAGGATTTCGACGGATCTAAACCGCCGAAGGAGCGGCACCAAGGTTGACGGTCTGATCGTCAACGGAGACATCGTGCCACTCACGGATTTTTTCACTCGTCTGAATGCTAATAAACATCTCATCCCCGTTGATATCCACGACACAATGCAGGAGCAGGGCCTGCTGCTGATTGAATTTGCCAACGCACGTGATGATGCCTCTGCCAATGAAATCAAGGAACGCTATGTGAAACTAGGCGAACAGTTCTATCATCAGTTTCAAGAGGCTTACCAGAGCCCTTCCTCACCTACTCCGGAAACCCGACGGCTTCATCCGGAAAGGGGTTCGGTGGAATAGGACAAGGGCGCAAGCATAAGGAATGCGTGGCAAAATGGGCCAGCCGCACAGGCGCATCCACTGCCCATCCGGCGGGTTCAAGTATCCTCAGATGTTATCGACAACGTTAAGGTTGCTGGAGTTGGCTGGCAAGCTCGTATGAATCCTGTTATAAAGGAATGTATGCACAATCACTCCACTGGTGCTGCGAAGGGGCCTAACATCAAGATTCAGAAGACGGGACCGGAGGTAATCGGTACTTCCAGAGTTTCGGCCGCTTCTGATCTTGAGCGTTAGGCATCACAGAAAGCCAGCCGCACCACTAACGATGCGGTCGGGGCCTTACTGTGTAGACTCTTCACAGAGGAGTCACACATGGCCACGAATCTTGCTCTCGACCAGGAGCTTCTCGACCGAGCCTTCCGCGTAAGTGGAGAGCCGACCAAGAAAGCCGCCGTCACCCGAGCCCTTCAGGAGTTCATCGCCCGGAGAGAACAGCGGCGGGTCGCAGAGCTTTTTGGAAAGCTTGAGTGGGACGCTTCGTTCGATTACAAGGCTGAACGGGCTCGCAACCGGTGAGTCTTCTTGTTGACACGAGCGTCTGGTCACTGGCTCTGCGCCGTGATGTTGAGCAATCCGCACCCGAGGTAGTGGCCCTGCGCCATGCACTTATGGGGACAGATCAGGTCTTCACGACAGGACTGGTTCTCCAGGAGCTGCTGCAAGGCTTCGCTGGACCAAAGGACCGAGCCCAGCTGGTCGATCGCCTCTCAGCGCTCGCCTTCCTCCAGCCGGATAAGGAAGATCACATCGAAGCGGCAGAAGTCCGAAACTCCTGCCGCCGTCGCGGCGTACAAGTTGGAACCATTGACGCCCTACTCATCCAGCTCTGTCGCAGAAACGATCTGACCCTGTTGACGACGGACCAAGACTTTCACGCAGCCACCAAGCACGTCGCGTTCAGGTTGTGGAGCGCACGGTAATGCTTAATCTCTGTAGCACCCCAGCCCCCAGTGCTGATTAGAAGTTATCCAGACCACAGTCCCTGAGCTGGTTCTCGCCAGCCCAGAAGCTCCAATAAACCCCTGATTTGATTAGGCAGCAAGCTCCGCGACCGTCCTCTCAGGCTAAACTGGTATGCATGTACCAATCCTGATTCCATGCCCATGAACCGGATCCAGTTCCAGCCTGGAATGTCATTGTCGCAGTTCCTTGAGCTGTACGGCGCCGAGGAGCAGTGCAAGGCGGCCCTAGAGCAAACCCGCTGGCCAAATGGATTCCGCTGGCCCCGATGTGGAGAACAAGAGCATGGTCTTGTGTATGGGCGTCGCCACAGGCGCTATCAGTGCCGGAGCTGCCGTCGTCAGACGACAGTCACTGCAGGAACGATCATGGAAGCCACCTAGCCCCTAGGCTTCTGCGTAGGCGCAGCCTTCTCGGAGAGAATCAGTAGCTGCCGCTTCCCAAGTGGTTCCAGGCTTTCTATCTGGTGGGGGATGCTAAGACAGGCATTTCCTCACTCTCCCTTATGAGAAAGTTGGGCGTAAACTGCCGCACTGCATGGTTGCTTCACAACAAGATTATACAAGCGATGAGTGAGCGGGATGAGGCTTATGTTCTGCGTGGAAAGGTTCAACTGGATGATGCTGACCTGGGCGGAGAACATAATCGTGGCAAGCCTGGCCGGGGATCAGAGAACAAGGTGCCGATCGTCGCCGCGGTCTCCCTTGATGAGGCGCGTCACCCGATTCACGTGAAGGTGGCCAAGGTTGAAACCTTCTCCTTTGCAGCGATCGCAGACTGGGCCCAGGACGCCTTGGCACGAGGATGTGAGGTGATCTCCGATCGGCCGGCTTGCTTCCGGGCTGTGGCAGAGGTGGGCTGCATTCATCAGCCAGTGATCGTTAATGGCCGCCATCGCAAGGATCTCCCTGATTTCCGCTGGATTAACACCATGATCAGTAACTTAAAAACCAGTTTCAGCGTAACGTTCCACTCCCTACGTTTTGAGAAGTATGCTGCACGCTACCTCGGCGCCTTCTGTTATCGCTTCGATCGCCGCTTTCACCTGGAAGAGATGACTGGGATAATCCTACGGGCCACCTGCAACTGCAACGCAAGGCCCGAGCGCATCCTGAGGGGTGCGGAGCTTGCTACCTAATCAAGATGACAAAAACCACAACGACTACTTGGGATCCAGCCACACAGCCCACCACCATGGAGGATGTTGCGGCATATCTTGAAGCTGCTCTTCAGGATAGTGATCCGCAGCTTGTTGCATCTGCACTAGGAGATATTTCCAGGGCCAAAGGTATGAGCCAGATTGCACGTGAGACTGGTGGGTAATCCAGAACTGGCAACCGTGCTGAAGGTTATCTTTGCGCTGGGTTTGCAACTGCATGTCAGCGCTGCTGACGAAGCGAAGCTGGCTGTCGAAGCGGCCCCTTGAGTGGACAGGGGTGCTGTCGCTTCGCGGCCTGCGCGACGACAAATCGGCGGGCTGATTGTTTTGCCACTTCGGCCCTGATTCCCTCTGCTGTGCTGTGTTGTGCCGTGCTGGCGGCGGCCGGATCAGGCCTGGCCGGGAGCGGCGGCCTCAACCCCGAACAGCTCCACCGGCCCGATCCCCTTCACCTCCCGGCTGCCGAGGCTGGCGGGGCGTAACTCCAGATCGCCGGCCAGCAGGACGGCTGTGGCGGTATCGAACACCAAGGGCGCCTCCACCTGGCGGGTCATCGCCTCCATCCGGGCCGCCAGGTTCACGGTGTCGCCGATCACGGTGAATTCCAGCCGCTTCGGACTGCCGATCTGGCCGGCAACCACCGGTCCGCTGGCCAGGCCTACGCCGTTGTCGAGCTCGGCCAGCCCCCGCCGCCGCCAGTCGGCATTGAGGGCGGCCAGGGCGGCGCGCATTGCCAGGCCGCAGCGCACCGCCTGGCGGGCCTCCTCCTGGGCGCCCCGGCTCAGCGGCGAGCCGAACACCGCCATCACCGCGTCGCCGATGAATTTGTCGATCGTGCCGCCGTGTTGGCCCACCACCTCCACCATCGCCCCGAGGTATTCGTTGAGCTGGCGCACATGCAGCTCGCTCTGGCCCGCCATGCTGCGCTGGCGGGTGAGGGTGGTGAAGCCGCGGATATCGCTCATCAGCACGGTCACCTCCAGCTGGCGGCCGCGCAGGATCCCCTCGGCCGCCTCCGGATCCGCCAGGATCTCCGCCACCACCCCCGGCGCCACGTAGCGCTCGAAGGTGCGGCGCAACCGGAGTCGCTCGCCCGCCTCCCGCAGGTAGGCCTCACCGCCATAGAGCAGGGCCAGGCCCACCAGCCCGCTCAGGGGGGCCAGCAGCGGCAGCCAGCGGTTGCCCCGTTGCAGCACCAATAGCCCCGCCGCCAGCTGCAGGGCCAGCAGCAGGGCCACAAGCCCCAGCCGCGCCTGGATCGCGCTCAGCCGGCGGCCGGCGGCCAGGGCCAGCAGCAGCGGCGCCACGGCCAGCAGGGCCCGTTGCGGTAGCTGGGCGGGCCAGCTCAGCAGCCCATCGCCCTGCAGGGAGTTGGCGGTGGCGGTGCCCAGCATCTCCAGCCCCGAGAGCGATCCGAACGGCGTGCCATAGCCGGCGCTACCCTCGCTCACCACCGGACCCACCAGCGCCACGCCGCCGGCCAGCAGCGCCCGGCGCGGGTGGTGGGCCCAGCGCTCGGGGTCGAGCACCTCCCAGGCGCTCAGCCGCTCCAGGCTGCCCTCGGCGCCGTAGGTGCGCAGGGCGCTCTGGCGGTCGTCGCCCCCGGGCGGCCAGCCCGCCAGCCGCAGCACCGTGGTGGAGAGGGCGGGCGGTGTGTCATTCACCTTCCGGTCGCGCAGCAGGGCTCCGGCGTAGGCCTCGGGGTGGAGCAGCCGGTCCCCCGGCCGTGGCACCAGGATGTTGGTGAGACCCAGCTGGGCCGGGCCCCCACTCGCCGCCAGCAGCTGGTCGCTCGGGGTCACCAGGGTGAGGGAGCCGGCACCCTGCTGGTCTTCGCCTTCCTGCATCTCGGCGGCCAGGGCCACCCGGCCGCGGTGGCGCGCCAGCACCGCCGCCAGGGCCGCGTCGTCGGCGGGGCCGCGGGAGCTGGGCCCCTCGAACACCACATTCACCGCCACGGCCCGGGCCCCGGCCGCCAGCAGCCGCTCGATCAGCAGGCCGTAGGCGGCCCGGGGCCAGGGGAGCGAGCCCACGCCGCGGGCCCAGGCCGGCAGCTGGCGGTTGCGCTCATACCAATCCCCCTGTTGCAGTGTCGCGTCGTCGACCGCCACCAGGGTCACCGCCGCCGGTGGACGGCGGGGGCCGAGCAGCCGCTGCAGCTGGTCTTCGAGGCCCCGCTCGGCCACCCGCCAGCGGGGCCCCGGCCAGCCCGCGCTCAGGCCCACCCACAGCAGCAGCAGCGCCGGCAGCACGGCTGCGGGGAGGCGCCGCTTCATGACCGGGAAGCGCCGAGCCGACTGGGCTGGTCGCTCAGGCCTTCATCAAAACAGGCGGGGCAGGCCAATGGAGGGCAGGGAAGGGGTGGGCAGGCTGGGGGCCAGGGGGGGGGCCGAGGGCAGATTCACGGGCAGGCTCACGGACGGCTGAAAGCGGCGCAGGTAGCTCTCCAAGGAGCCGTAGTTCGGCAGCGGCAGCCGGAAGCCGTCGAACAGCGGACCCCGCAGGATGGCGTCGTAGTCGCCACTGCTGAGGCCCAGCAGGGCCAGGATCACCCCCTGGGCCGACAGCCGCAGCTTCTGGCCCGCCTGCACCGTGGTGGGACCGGAGCCGGTGGGGATTCCATCCTTCAGGGGCTCCACCTCCACCGTGCCCTCCAGCACCAAGAGCTGGGATTCGCCCTGCTCATCCACCTCCAGCACGTAGTTGGTGCCCCGCACGCTCAGCCGGGCGGAGCGGGTGCAGCCGGCGGCCTTGCCCGACACCAGCACCTGGCCGCTTTCGAGCAGGAAGCAGCTCTGGCCAAGACGCATCCGCGAGAAGCGGTTGATGCGGCCCACCGCACCGGCGGGGAAGGCGAGGGCGCCGCGGCTCGCCTTGGTGCTCACATCATCGGGGGCGGTGGCCTTCTGGTTCACCCGGGCCTTCTGGCCGTCCACGAACAGCTGGTCGCCATCGAGGATCTCCTGGATCACGGCCCGTTCGGCGCTGCGGGCAGGCAGCGGTGGCAGCAGCGTGAGCAGCAGGGCTCCGGCCAGGCCCGCCAGTCCGAGACTCTCTAGTCCAAGACTCTCCAGACTGAGACTCTCCAGACCGAGGCTCGTCAGGCCGAAACTCGTCAGGCCGAGGCGCTCTGGCCCAGCCCGATGGCCCCGCCACCCGCTCTTACCCGCCTTAGCGGATCGGCGAGGCCTCAGCGATCGGCACGGCAGGTCCATCGGCATCGGCTCGGCACATACAGCGCCACCACACTTTGGCTCCTATCCCTGCTGCCCAGGCCGCCATGCGGGCAGGCCTTGGGCGGTGGCGTCAAGATGGGGCGCTGCTCGTCGTGCCGATGGCCCCGCCCAGCGCGATTTCCTCCTGGACCGTTCCTTCCTGGTCGGTGGTGTTGCCCGCCCTCGCGGTGGTGCTGCTGCTCACCCTGGCCTGCCGGCGCCGCGGCTTGCCCCTGCCCCCTCGCACCCTGCCGCTGCTCGCAACGGTGAGCACGGTTGCTTTTCACTTGGTGCCGCTCACCCTGGTGCCTGCTTCCAGCCGCCTCTGGCTCGCCATCGGCGTGGACCTCCTGCTGGTGCTGGCTCTGATCCGGCTGCTGCTGTGGCTGGTGCTGGAACTGCCCGGCGGGCTGGAGTGGTGGCGTCCGCCGCCGGAGTTGCTGGTGCAGCTGCTCCTGGTGGCCGGTGGTGCCCTGGCCGCCGTGTTGCTGGTGAACCGGGTCGGCCGCCTCGATGTGGTGGGGCTCGTCACCACCTCGGCGGTGCTCACCGCCGTGGTCGGTCTGGCGATCCAGGAGCCGCTCAAGGATCTGATCGCCGGCCTGGAACTCCAGCTCAGTGATGACCTGCGGCTGGGGGATCTGGTGGAGATCGTCGGCGGCCAGGTCCGCGGCCGGGTGGAATCGCTGAGCTGGCGCGACACCACCCTGCGCACCTCCAAAGGGGTGCGGGTGGTGCTGCCCAACACCCAGGTGACCAATGGAATCCTGCGCAACCTGAGCTTCTCCGGAGCGGTCTCGGACTGCTTTGACGTGGGCCTGGATTACGACTTTCCACCTGCCGCGGCCCTGGCCTTGCTCGAGCGGGTGGTGACGAACCATCCGCTGGTCTTGCAGGATCCCCCTGCTGAGGTGAGGGTGAAGGCCTTCGCTGACAGCGCCATCACCTATGAGGTGCAGGTGTGGTTCCGCGAACCCAGTGATGGCGTGCGGCTGAACCTGCGCAGTGCCCTGTTGCAGCAGATCTGGTATGCCCTCAATCGGGAAGGTCGCAGCATCCCCTTTCCGGTGCGCGAGCTGCAGCGTCGCCGGCCCGATCCGGTCGCCGAGGCCTTGGTGGCCTCTCTGCCGCCCCAGGAGGGAAGGCTGCTGCTGGCGAGCCACTCCCTCTTCGCCGATCTGCCGCCCGCCGATCTGGATTCCCTCCTCAGCCACAGCCGGCCGGTGCTGTTCACCGCTGGGGAGGCGATCGTGCGGGAGGGGGCCACGGGCCGCTCCCTCTATCAGGTGATCTCCGGCCGGGTGGAGGTCCAGAAGGAGGTGCAGCCCGGCCACTCCATCCATGTGGCCGAGCTTGGGCCCGGCGAGGTGTTCGGCGAGATGACCCTGTTCCAGGGGGCACCACGCAGTGCCACGGTGCGGGCCCTGGAGGATTCGCGGTTGCTGCGGGTCGACCGGGCCGGGGTGCGGGAGCTGCTGGAGCGCGATCCCGACCTGCTGGAGCGCTTCGCCCAGCTGGTGAATTCCCGACGGCGTGAGCTGGAGAGCCTCGGCGATGAGGAACAGCAGCGGGAGGCCTCCAACCTGCTGGAAGCGATGCGCAATCTCTTCTTCGCCCTGGGGGGCGGCTGAATCAGGCCGGCCGGCGGCGCCCCGCCATCGCCAGCAACTGGCGCACCTCCGGCACCCCCGCCAGCGCGCCGATCAGGCCATAGGTGGCGAGGGCCAGGCCGGCGCAGAGTCCGTTCTGGAGCAGCAGGCCCAGGAACCCCGTCGGCCACGCCACCCAGGTGGACAGCCCCCAGGCCACACAGCCGGCGGCCATCGCGGCGAGCAGCAGCAGCAGGGAGTCGCGGCTCCAGACGCGCAGAGGCAGGCCGCCGAGCCGGCCGGCCAGGGCCCAAGTGAGACCCAGGCAGGTGATCAGGTTCACGCTCACCGTGGCCAGCACCACGCCGGGCGCCCCGAAGTTGAGGGCCGGCAGCTGCAGCCCCCAGGGGGTGGGCCCGCCCACCAGGAACCAGTCGAAGCAGACGTTCATGCCGATGCCGGCCACCGACCAGCGGAAGGGCGTGTTGCCATCACCGAGGGCATAGAACACCCGCACCAGCACATCGCGGGCCAGGTACACCGGCATGCCCACCCCGTAGGCCATCAGCAGCGACGCCACCATCTGGGCGGCGCCCTGGTTGAAGGCGCCCCGCTCGTACACCAGCCTCACGATCGGTACCGCCAGACCCACCATCAGCGCCCCCAGCGGCAGCATGCTGGCCGTGGAGAGCATCAGGCCCTGACGGATGCGGGCCACCAGTTCGGGTCGGTCGGCCGGGGCGGTGAGCCGGGAATACACCGGCAGCAGGGGCACCAGTAACGCATTGGAGAGCAGGCCCAGGGGGGTCTGCACCAACAGGTTGGCGTAGCCCAGGCCCGCCGCCGCTCCCACGATCCCCGAGGCGAAGAACAGATCCACAAACACGTTGATCTGCAGCATCCCTGAGGAGAGGGTGGCCGGCGCCATCACCGCCAGCACCTCCTTCACGCCGGGATGGTTCCAGTCCCACACCAGCTCGAACTTGTGCAGGCCCTGCTTCGCCAGGGCCGGCAGCTGGATCAGCCACTGCAGCAGCGCCCCCACCGTGGTGCTGGCCGCCAGGGCGATGCCGCCGAGCATGGCCCACTGGGGCAGCACGATGGCGCTGCCCAGCCGCCACCAGAGCAGGCCGATGCCGCCGATCACCGCCAGGCTCGAGAGCAGCGGGCTCACGGCCGGCAGCCAGAATTCATCGGCGGCATTCAGCGCCCCGAAGCCCAGGCCGATCAGGCCGGCGAACAGGGCCATCGGCGCCATCCAGCGCATCTGCTCCACCGCCAGCTCGTGGCGGCTGGCATCGAGGCCCGGGGCCACCAGCGTGATCAGAGGACCGGCCGCCACGATCAGCAGCAGGGTCACCGCCAGCAGGGCCGCCCCCACCATGGTGTTGATCGCCGCCAGCACATGGGCCCCTTCGTTGCGATCGCGCCGGGAGAGCACGCTCACCATGGCGCTGTGGAACGGCCCGTTGATGCCCCCCAGCAGGATCAGCAGGAAGCCGGGCAGCACATAGGCGTAGTTGTAGGCGTCGTAGGCGGCGCCCACCCCGAAGGCCGCGGCGATCACCTGCTGGCGCAGCAGGCCCACCACCTTGCTGAGGGCGGTGGCCACCGCCACGACAAGGGCAATCCTTCGCAGTGATTTCGCCATCGGGCCGGGCCTGGGGCCCTCTTGGTCGATCGGCAGTATGGCCGTCGTCTGGCTCCGCTTCCTCCGCAAGGTGGTGGCGGTCCGGCGATTCGCCCGGAGGGGATGCGCAGCGCACGGCTTGCTCGGCGGATCGCGAACTGGTGCCGCCCGCCGCAGCCGGGGGGGGCCGGCCTGCTGGACTGCCCGGAAGGTTCGCTGCGATCCAGGAGTTCTGTGATGCCCCGCGCTGTGAGCGATTTCCAATCCCGCGCTGCCGGCACTGCTGGCTCCGCTGGCTCCGCAGGCCCTGCTGGTTCCGGCGGCCCGGCTGGCACCGCCCCGGCCGGCCACGCCATCCCCCACCTCGTGCTCGCCCTCGAACCTCTGGTGGAAGGCGTGCTGCTGAAGCGCTACAAGCGTTTCCTGGCCGATGTGGCACTGGCCGATGGCCAGGTGGTGACCGTGCACTGCGCCAACACCGGCCCGATGACCGGGGTGCTCCATCCCGGTGGCCGGGTGCGGCTGCGCCATGCCCCCTCACCCACCCGCAAGCTCGCCTGGACCTGGGAGCAGGCCGAAACCACGGGTGCCGATGGAGCGCCGGTCTGGGTGGGGATCAACACGGCCCTGCCCAACCGGCTGGTGCGGGCCACGATCGAGGCCGGCTGCCTGGAGCCCTGGCTGGGCCCGATCGCGGCCATCCGCGCCGAGGTGCCCTACGGCGAGGGGCGCCGCAGCCGCATCGACCTGCTGCTCAGCCCCGGTCCCGACCCCGATGGCGCCCCGCCGGCTGATCCGCGGCCGATCTATGTGGAGGTGAAGAACACCACCTGGAGCGAGGGGGATCTGGCCCTGTTCCCCGACACCGTGACCGAGCGGGGCCAGAAACACCTGCTGGAGCTCGCCGCCCTGCTGCCAACGGCCCGAGCCGTGCTGTTGCCCTGCCTGAGCCGCGCTGATGTGAGTCGGTTCGCGCCCGGCGATACCGCCGATCCCCGCTATGGAGAGCTGTTTCGCCAGGCCCTGGCCGCCGGCGTGGAGGTGCTGCCCTGCATCTTCGAATTCTCGGGCGAAGCCGTGCACTGGTTGGGCCTGGCTTCGGTGCTGGAGCGTCAGCCCACCTGATCACCGGCAGGCCCCATAGAGTCACGACAGATTGCGCCTGCCGCCGTGGATACCCGTGCCTTCAAGCGCTCCCTGCACCATTCGGACCGCTACAACCGCCGCGGCTTCGGCCTGGGCGACGAGGTGGCCGGCAGCCTCCAGACCGCCTACCAGAGCGATCTGATTGCCAACCTGCGCAGCAATGGCCAGGAACTGAGGGAAGGGAGACTAACGGTGCGGCTGGCGGAGGCCTTCGGCTTCTGCTGGGGAGTGGAGCGGGCCGTGGCGATGGCCTATGAAACCCGGCGCCATTACCCCACCGAGCGGATCTGGATCACCAACGAGATCATCCATAACCCCTCGGTGAACGATCACCTGCGCGGGATGGATGTGCTGTTCATCCCGGTGGAGGGTGGGGTGAAGGATTTCTCCGAGGTGGCGGCCGGCGATGTGGTGATCCTGCCGGCCTTCGGGGCCACCGTGCAGGAGATGCAGCTGCTGAGCGAGCGGGGCTGTCACATCGTCGACACCACCTGCCCCTGGGTGTCGAAGGTGTGGAACACCGTGGAGAAGCACAAGAAGCAGTCCTTCACCTCGATCATCCACGGCAAGGTGAAGCACGAGGAAACCCTTGCCACCAGCTCGTTTGCGGGCACCTATCTGGTGGTGCTGGATCTGGCCGAGGCCCAGATGGTGTGCGATTACATCTTGGCCGGCGGTGTCGCCGCTGCCGATCCCGCCGAGCGGGCCGCTGCTCGGGAGGCCTTCATGGCCCGCTTCGCCAAGGCCAGTTCCCCCGGCTTCGACCCCGAACGGGACCTCACCCGCCTCGGGGTGGCCAACCAGACCACCATGCTCAAGAGCGAAACCGAGGAGATCGGCCGCCTGTTCGAGCGCACGATGCTGCAGCGCTTCGGTCCGGCCGAGCTGGGCGAGCACTTCCTGGCCTTCAACACCATCTGCGATGCCACCCAGGAGCGCCAGGACGCCATGTTCGCCCTGGTGGACGAGCCCCTCGACCTGATGGTGGTGATCGGGGGTTACAACTCCTCCAACACCACCCACCTGCAGGAGATCGCGGTGAGCCGCGGCATCCGTTCCTTCCACATCGACACCCCCGAGCGGATCGGCCCGGGGAACCGGATCGAGCACAAGCCGCTCGGCGGTGAGTTGGAGGTGGTGGACCCCTTCCTGCCGCAGGGGCCAATCCGGGTGGGCATCACCTCTGGTGCCTCCACGCCCGATCGGGTGGTGGAGGATGTGATACGGCGCCTGATCGCCCTCACCGCCGCCTGAATCCGGCACCCCTTCTGGCCCGAACCGCTGCAACTCTTGCGACAGCCGCAGCCCCCCGGGGCTTTAGATTCGTTCCATAATTCCGCCTGGGGTGGTCGTTCACTGGCCTCGCATCCACTGGCCTCGCATCCATCGGCCTCGCATCAACTGGCCTTGCTTTATTTGGCCTCGCTTCGCGGTCTCGATCCGCCGGGCGAGTCCCCTGTCGGTTTCCAGGCCGGCCGCTCCCCGTCCCTTCCGACGAGTCCGTTGCCCTTGTCCCTTCTGGCCTCTTCCGCACCGACTGAGAGCTTCTCCAACCCCGATCCGCTGCGCCATAGCCCCGATGGGCGGGTGCGCCGTTATGGCAGCAGCTTCGCCGATCTGATGGAGATGCGTGCCCCCGCGGCGGTGGTGGAGGCTTACCTCGACCGGCATGAGGGCTGGTTTCAGCGCTGTGCCGCTCCGATGGCGGTCACGCCGCTGGATCGCAATGGCTACCTGCTCACCCTTGGGCGCTTCGGCAACTTCGGCTTCGAGGTGGAGCCCACCATCGGCCTCGAACTGCTGCCTCAGGCGGCGGGGGTCTATCGCATCCAAACGGTGCCCACGCCCGGAGCCGATGCCACCCTTTCCGCCCTCTACGACGTGGACTTCAATGCCGCCCTGCGGCTGGATGAGGCCACGGATCAAGAGACCGCCGCTGAGATTTCCGTCGAGGAGGTGGACACACTCATGGCCCACACCCTGGTGCGCTGGAACCTTGATCTGGCGGTGTGGATCAAGCTGCCCGCGATGATCAGCCTGCTGCCCGAAGGTCTGGTGCAGACCAGCGGCGACCACCTGCTCCGCCAGATCGTGCGGCAGGTGTCCCGCCGGCTCACCTGGAAGGTGCAGGAGGATTTCCACGCCAGCCACGGCATCCCCTGCCCGCCGCGGCGCCGAGCGCGCTTCTGATCTGATTCCGGTTGGCTTCTGGAGCGAAAGCCGTTCGTTGGAGCAATGGGGCCGAACGGGCGCTGTTCCGTATTGGTGGCTGCCCTGCTTAGGAAGGGCGTTGGCTCCGCTGAAGCCTGCTCAAGCCTGGGGCTGCAGGATCTTCTGCACGATCTGCAGACCGGTGAAGGCCTGCCAGAGGAAGAGGGTGAGCACCGTCATGTTCAGGCCCACATGCACCTTGCGGGCCACCAAGTTGCCCTTCTGCATGGCGGTGGTGAGGGAGGCGGCGATCGCCACCAGGGTGGTCATGCCCAGGCCCACCAGCAGGTGGGGTCCCACGAAGAGCTTGCCGTTGTTGAGGTAGGTCACGGCCATGCCACCCAGGGTGCCGAGCACCATCACGGCCAGGATGGTCTTGCCGATCTTCAGGTGGCGCTGGGCGAACTGCCCCTGGATCAGGGGTTTGCGCTCCTCGGCGGTGGTGGCGGTGCGCAGTTTCTTGGCCTTGATCCCCAGGTAGAGGCCATAGCCGCTCAGGGCCAGCAGCACCCACATCAGCACGGGGTGCACGAAGCTCATTCCGAAGGCAACGGAGCTGGGGATCTCGAGGGGCATGGGAGGAGAGCGGCATGCGGCCAGAGCGATGAAACTACTGCGCTCCCGGTTGCGGACGCTGCTGCCATGCCGTGCTGCTGGGCGGGGTTGGCTGAGTACCGCTGAAATCGTTACAGAGCGCGGAGCAGTTCTCAAGACGACCGCGGGCCGAGCGTTCCAGTGGGCCGCTGGAGCAGGCGGCCAGAAGCGGAACCACGTCAGTGGAGGAAGTGACGCCGGCCGGTGATCACCATCGCCAGGCCAAGCTCGTTGCAGACCTGGATTGAATCGCCATCCCGCACGCTGCCGCCGGGCTGGATCACGGCGCTGATGCCGTGGGAGGCGGCCAGGCGCACGCTGTCGTCGAAGGGGAAGAAGCCATCGCTGGCCAGCACGGCGCCGCGGGCCCGCTCCCCGGCTGCCGCCAGGGCGATCTGGGCCGATCCCACCCTGTTCATCTGGCCAGCGCCGATGCCCAGGCTCTGGCCAGCGGCGGCCACGGCGATGGCGTTGGAGCGCACGTGCCGCACCACCCGCCAGGCGAAGCGCAGGTCGGCCGATTCGGCCTCAGTGGGTTGGCGCTGGCTCACCACCTGCCAGCTGGCCGGATCGATCGCCTGGTCGTCGAGGTCCTGGGCCAGCACGCCGCCGAGCACGCTGCGCAGTTGCTGGCGAGCGGCGGCGGCGATGGCGGCGGGGGCCAGCTCCAGCAGCCGCAGGTTCGCCTTGGCCGCGAGCCGCTCCCGGGCGGCGGGCTCGAAGGCGGGGGCCACCACGCACTCCAGGAACAGCCCCGCCAGGTGCTCGGCGGCGGCGGCGTCCACGGGCCGGTTGAGGGCCACGATGCCCCCGAAGGCCGAGA
>BJHE01000070.1 GCA_014191755.1 Cyanobium sp. | reverse complement strand
CCGCTGGCGGATGAGCTGCATCGCCTGCTGCCCTTGCGGCCCCGCGATCCCCAGGCCCCCTGCAGCCTGCAGCTGGTGTTAGTGCCCTGCCCCAATGCCACCGGCCAGGAGGCGCGGCTGGCCCGCGGCTGGGACCTGTTCAGCCGGGTGCTGCCGGCCGGGCGTTTCTGGTGGCTGCTGTTGCGGCCCGCCCGCCACGGCCCCTGGCCGCGTCAGGGGGTGGTGGTGTTCCTGGGCGGCGATCAGTTCTGGACGGTGCTGCTCTCGGCCCGGCTCGGCTACCGCCACCTCACCTATGCCGAGTGGGTGGCCCGCTGGCCCCAGTGGAATGACCGCATCGCCACCATGGGGCCTAAGGCCTCTCGCCGCCTGGCTCCGCGCTGGCGCACCCGCTCCACGGAGGTGGGCGACCTGATGGCTGATCTCTCCGCTTCGGCCCGCCAGGACGCGCCGCTGCCCGAGGGAGAGTGGGTGGCCCTGCTGCCCGGCTCGAAGCGGGCCAAATTCCAGGTGGGTATGCCCTTCCTGCTGGCGGCCGCCGATCGCTTGGCGGCCCTGCGGCCGGGGTGTCGCTTCCTGCTGCCGGTGGCACCCACCACGACGGTGGACGAACTGCGGGCCTTCGCCGGGCCCGCCAATCCGATCGCCCGCTACTTCGGCATCCAGGAGCCCTCTCGCCAGGGCGGCGAACTGATCACCGCCGCTGGCACCCCGATCCGGCTGCTGGAGGTGCATCCGGCCCACGCCCCCCTGAGCCAGTGCCGCCTCGCTCTCACCACGGTGGGGGCCAACACCGCCGAACTCGGGGCCCTGGGGGTGCCGATGATCGTGCTGGTGCCCACCCAGCACCTGCATGTGATGCAGGCCTGGGATGGCTGGATGGGGTTGCTGGCCCGCCTGCCCCTGGCGCGACGGCTGCTGGGGGTGGCCCTCACGGCCTGGCGGATGCGCCACCGCGGCTTCCTGGCCTGGCCCAACATCACCGCCGGACGCGCCGTGGTGCCGGAGCGGGTGGGGCCGATCACCCCCCAGCAGATCGCCGAGGAGGCGGCCGACTGGCTGGACCATCCGGATCGTCTTGAGGGCCTGCGCGACGACCTCCGCAGCCTGCGGGGCCGACCCGGGGCGGTGGCGGCCCTGGCCGGCCTGGTGCGCGACCTCCTGCCGCCGGGTCTGACTGCCTAAGGTTGCAGCATTGACTTGCGTCGTTTCTGCCCGATGTCGGCGTTGTTTCCAGATCCCTCCTCCAGCTCAGCCGCCAACAGCAACGCTCCTGAGGGGGCTGGCAGCCCGGATGTTGCGGCTGCCCAAGCCAACGCCGCCGAAGGATCTGCCTGCGGCCTCCCGAGCGGGCTGGTGCGGAGCCTTGATGAGGAGGCCTGGCGTCAGCGCCTTACCCCCGAGCAATTCCGCATCACCCGCCAGGGCGGCACCGAACGGGCCTTCACCGGCACCTACTGGAACCACAAGGGCAAGGGGACATACCACTGTTTGTGCTGCGGCGCCGAGCTGTTCAGCTCCGCCACCAAGTTTGAATCCGGCACCGGCTGGCCCAGCTTCTGGGATGGGGTGAACCCCGGCGCCATCACCACCATCACCGACCGCTCCCACGGCATGGTGCGCACCGAGATCCGCTGCGCTCGCTGTGAGGCCCACCTCGGCCATGTGTTCAACGATGGGCCCCGGCCCACGGGCCAACGCTACTGCGTGAATTCAGCCTCCCTGGAGTTTCAGCCAGATTGAGTGGTTCTGCGCTTCCAAGGGGTTGGGCCTGGATGGCAGGCTCATGGGTAGAAACGCACTCGATTGAAGCGGGTGTTAGCCATTGTTTTTGAGAGCACTTTAGAGGGATTTTCGTCACTGGCTTCTGCTAGTTATTGGCTGCCTGGATGCAATTCAGATTCAACATCTGGTCTGTTAACCCCTTACTTTGCTGACGCGACAGGCGGCTAGCAAAGACACCCGTGTCTTCCAACGGACCCAATGGGGTGGTCAATCCTGAACGAGCACCTGCGCCACTCTCGGCGCAACCTGCACGAGACTGAGCTCCTCCAGCATTTTGCGGCGGCAAGACTTGTTCCGGTTGGGCCCAAAGCCCTTAAACCGATCGGCCCTCGATCAGCCGGGATTGAGGGATGGGTTTCGGTTGTTGGTGCCATCAATCAGGGCCGCAATCTCGGCCGCCTGGGTCGCCACGGTGCTGCTCTTGAACACCTTCTCCTGAAAGCGCTTGCCCAGGGCTTGGCGTAGCTCCGGCTGCTGTTGCAACTGGACCAGAGCCGCGGCAAAAGCGTCAAGGTCGAGGTAGTCGATCGGCACCCCATAACCCTGATCAGCCAACTCGGCGATGCCGCCACTGTGGCGGAAGCACACGGTTGGGATGGCCATGGCCCCCGCCTCCAGAGCAACAATCGGGTAGGGATCTTCTCGCGATAACAGGGTCAAGGCATCGAGCTGTCTCAGCGCGGCAGCACCACAGGAAACGCCGCCGAGAAGCAGGGCATGTTCCCTCACGCCCAGCAGTTGCAGATCCCGATCGGCTTTCTGATGGGCAATAGATCCAGGACCGCAACCCACCCAGATCGCCTTGAACGGAATCTGGTCAAAGAGTTGTGCGCAGATCTTAACCAGCTGCGGAAAAAGATCAAATCCTTTGCGGTCAATCGGGGATCCGGCGAAGCCGAACAGAAAATAACCTGTTTCGTGTAAACTTTTGAGATTATCGACAATATATTGAGTTGAATCATTACAGTTGACATCGAGAAGATTTTTGGGATCATCATAGGGTATGAATCCATTGATGACCTGGCATTGTTGTGGGTCTGCTTGATGCTTTTCGATCAGATTTGTTTTCACGCTTTCGGCGCAGCACACCACGAGATCCGAAAGATCAAGCTGCGACTTGACCAGTTCTGGCGTGCTGGAAAGCAGCAAACCAAGTTCCATTTCATGGCCATGGCTGATTACTTTGACCCGACCGTGATCAATCTTCAGTTTGCCTAGGCAATAGCCCAGTACCAGGGTGTTCAGGTAGAGGCAGTCGGGGTTGACTTTCGCCACGATCCCCGCCAACCAGGTGTCGGGGTCTCCGGTCTGGGAGTTGGCCAAGCGACGGCTCAGTCGCTTGTGCCACCGCTCGGCCACCGGTCGGGTGCTGAAGGTGTACGTGGGACAGAGGGCACTGAATTCCTCCCGCAGGGGGCCATCCCGCATCAGCGCCACCACCGGCCGGATTGCTGTGTTGGCCAACAACCAGCGAATCAGCCAGAGCAGCAGCAGGGGGGCACCGGTGCGTTGCCCCTCATGGCAGACAAAAAGTGTGGACGTCATGCCGGGGCCTTGGCCGTGGTCGGGGTTTGCGCAGCCTGACACAGGCTCCGAGGCGCCTCACCAGGGATCGTCCAGGGGCTCCACATCCACATCCACCAGCTTGCTGTTGCGTTCGGGATCGGCGCTCCCGGATCGGCTGCTGCGGGGGTAGGACTCGAGGGAAGGTCGGCGGTTGCTGGCTGGTTGGGGTGCCTCCTGATCAAGGCGGGGGCGTGGTTGGCTGCGCTCGCGAGGTAGAGGTTGCTCCAGATCCAGCCCGTCATCGCCATCCGCGGCGATCCTCCGCTTCCTCCACCCCTCGGATGGCTGATCGGCGAAGCGCTCGGGGGCTTCCCGCCTCCGATCCTGGTCAGGGCGATTGCGATCGCGGCCCTCGTCGCGCTCAGGGGCGTCAACACCGTTCTCCCTGGAGCCGCGCCTTGGGGAATAGGGGCTGGGCTGCTCGTCGCGGACTTGCTCGGCGCCGTAGCTGTCGTTGCGCAGGGGGGCTGCGCGACGGGATTCCTCGCCATCGCGAAAGCGCCCGAAGCGGTTGTCGTCTTCCTCATCGAGATAGCGGCGCTGGCGCAGTGGTTCGCGCTCGCGGCGTTCCTCGAGTTCCACGTAGTCGAACTCCTCCTCCGGCTGGAAGGAGCGGTTGGTGGCGGGCTGGATGCGGCGCTGCTCGAGCTGACTGGGCTGGCCGGCGGGCAGCTGGTTCTCGGCCGGCACGGCACTGCCGCGGTAGCGCTCCCTTTCCTCCTGTTCCCAGCTGCTGCCGCCGATGCCGAGTTTTTCCAGCAGGCCGGTGCCCAGCTGCTTGAGCTTCTCCTCGGCGCCCTCGTACACGATGATCCGATCACTACCGCTGCTCACGATCTCGCCCACAGGCATCTCCCAGGTGCTCAGCACCCCTTCACCCAGGAGGGGCACCCCGAGGGCTCCGATCACCAAGGTGGTGAGTTCGCCGGTCTCCACATCGAAGCTGAACCCCAGCACCCGGCCCAGCTGGGCGCCGGATTCGGTGATCACCTGGCAGTTGATCACCTTGCTGAAGCGATCAGGATCGAAGCCCTCCGCTAGCGAATCAGCGGAGTCCACCAGGATCACATCCCCCACCTGGCGGATGCGCTCCAGGGGCATCCAGCGGGGCAGGCCCGGTAGGAAACGGGTGAGGGGGTTGTCGCGCAGGCCGAGGGCCACCACCTCGCGGCGGTCGATGTCCACCATCACCTCGCCCACCACCCCGAGCCGACGACCGGTGTCACGGGTGATCACCTGGGTGCCCATCAGCTCGGAGCGCAGCCAGAGGCGATCGCTCGGGGCCGGGGCATTGGGATCGGGGGCGGCAGGTGTGGAGGAGGTCAAGTCCAGGGGCCCAGTCGGCCCATTGTGGCCCACCCCGCCAGCTCAGGCGGCCGGCGGCAATCCGACCACCTGGGTGTGGGTGCCGCGGGCCTGGGTCACGCCGATGGTGCGGGTGGAGGCAGCGATCATCGGCCGGCGGTGGCTCACCACCAGGAACTGGGCCGCATCGGCCTGGGCGGCGATCAGGCCGGCCAGCCGCTCCACATTGATGCCGTCGAGAAAGCTGTCCACCTCGTCGAGGGCATAGAAGGGGGAGGGACGGAAGCGCTGCAGGGCGAACAGGAAGCTCAGCGCCGTGAGCGATTTCTCGCCACCGGACATCGACGCCAGCCGGCGCACCGCCTTGCCCTTGGGGTGGGCCACCAGGGTGAGCCCCCCCTCCAGGGGCTGCTCGGGGTTCTCCAGCTGCAGGTGTCCCTCCCCATCGGAGAGGCCGGCGAAGATGGTGCGGAAGTGGCCGTCGACGGCGTGGAAGGCCTCCAGGAAGGCCTCCTGGCGCAGGGTGGACACCGTTTCGATCCGCAGCAGCAGCTCCTCGCGCTCCTTGCTCAGCACCTCGAGGCGCTCCTCCAGCTCGGCGAGGCGGGTTTCCAGCTGCTCCAGCTCCTCAAGCGCAAGCATGTTCACCGGCTCAAGGGCCTCCATGCGCCGCGCCACCGCTTGCAGCTCGCTGCGCAGGGAGTCGAGACCGGCCTCGCGCACCTCCTCGGGGATCTCCGGGCGGGGATCGGGCAGGGCGCGCTCCAGCTGCTCCAGCCGCAGGCTGCCGCTGCGTTGCTCCTCGACCAGGGCCGCGATCTCCTCCCCCAGGCGCTGCAGCTCCCATTGGCGTTGCTGCAGCGCCTGGCGGGCGGCCCCCAGCTGCACCTCGGCCTGATCGCGCTGGCGCCGCTTCTCGCCGAAGCGCGCCGCCAGGTCGGACTGGCGCGCCTCCAGCTCGGCGCGGCGGGTCTGGCCGCTCTGCTGTTGCTCCTTCCAGGCCTGGCGCTCGCTCAGCAGGGTCTGCACCGCCTCGAGCAGCCGTTTCTCTTCCGTGGTGATGGCCTCCAGCTGGCTGGCCAGTCGTTCGGCGGCCAGGGTCCGGTCGCGGCGTTCGGCGGCCAGGGCATCGCGCCGCTGACGGGCCTCGCTGAGGGCGCGGTCGGCCGCCTCCAGGTCGGCCTGGAGGCCCTGCCACTGGGCGGCATCGGCATTGGCGGCGCCGGAGCCTTCGGCGGCCTCCAGGGCGGTGAGGGCCTCGCGCAGGGGCTCGATGGTGCTCGCGATCTGCTGTAGGCGTTCCCGGTCGGCGCTGCTGGCCTGGCGCAGCTGCTCCAGGCGGACCGTGAGCTGGCTGCGGCGCTGCTGCAGCGGCGTTAGCTGGCGCTGGGCCGCCAGCCGCTCGGCCTCCACGGCGGCCTGGCGCTGCTGGCTTTGGAGCAGCTGGGGCCGGCTCTCCTCCAGGGCCCGGGCCAGCTCCGCCTCACGGCGGCGGCAGGCCAGCAGACTCTCGCCGAGTTCCAGCAGGCGGCGCCGCAGCGGTTCGGCCTCGTCGCCCTCCTGGCTGCTGCCGAAGCCCAGCTGGCCGCTGCGCTGCTGCAGGCTGCCGCCGGTCATGGCGCCACTCTTCTCGAGCAGTTCGCCATCGAGGGTCACGGCCCGGCAGCGGCCCAGTTCGCGACGGGCGTTGTCGAGGCGGTCGAACACCAAGGTGTCACCGAAGACGTAGCGGAACACCTCGGCGTAGACGGGCTCATGGCGGATCAGGTCGACGGCCCGGCCCACCAAGCCGCCGGGTCCTGGACCGCTGGAACCCGCGGCCGCTGGGCCTGGACCGCGCTGGAACGCCCCCCCCGCTGCGCCGCCGCCGCCGCGGATGCGGTTGAGGGGCAAGAACGTGAGCCGGCCGGCCCGGCGCTGCTTGAGCAGCTCGATCGCCCGGGCGGCGATGCGGTCGTCTTCGACCACCACCTGGCCCAGCCGGGCGCCTGCCGCCACCTCCAGGGCCACCCGGTGGCGCTCCTCCACCTCGGCAAGCTGGGCCACCGGCCCGTGGATTCCCTCCAGCCCTGATTCGAGCAGCAAACGAAGGGCGCCGGTGCCGCGGCTCTCCTGCAGGGTGTCGCGGCGGCTGTCGAGGCGGGCGATTTCGCGCTCCAGGCCGGTTTGTTCCTGTTCCAGCCGATTCCGGGTGCGCTGCTGCAGGGCCAAGGCCTCGGCCTGCTCCTGCAGCTGCCGCTGACGGGTGGCCAGGGTGTCCAGCAGCGCGGCCTCCTCCCGCTGCAGGGCGGCCAGCCTGGTTTCGGCCTCGCCGCTGCCGCCGGCCTCGTCCTGCTCCTCGGTTTCCAGTTCCAGCCGCCGCACCTCGGCCTGGCGCAGCCGTTCCTCCAGCTGGCCCTGCTCCGCCTGCAGCGGCCCAAGCCTCTCCTGGAGCTCCTGGCGCTGTTGGTTGCGCTGGCGGCGCTCCTCCATCCAGCTGCCGGAGCGGCCAGCCACCTCCCCGAGCCGGCGGCGTGAGAGTTCAACCGCCGCCTCCGCCGCCCTGCAGCGCCGCTCCGCCTCCTCAAGATCACCGCTGGGGCTGCCCTCGAGCTGCTGGCGCTGCTGGCGCAACTCGCTCTGGCTCCGGCCCAGGTCGTCGCGGCGTTGCTGCAGGCCGGCCGCCTCTTCGCGCTGCCGCTCCCCCTGGCGGGCGCGCTCCCGCTCAGCCGCCTCCAGGCCGGCCAGCTCGGCCTGCACCGCCAGCAGCTGGTCCTCGCCCAGGGCCTTGACCTCGGCCTGAAGCGCTTCGAGCTCCAGGGCTCCGGCCGCCACGGCGCTCTCGGCCGAGGTGATCGCCTCCCGCTCCCCGGCCTGGCGCCGCTCCAGCTCCAAGCGGCGTTGCCCCAGGGCTGCCAAGGCGGCGCGATCGGCTTCGAAGGCGAGCAGTTGCTCCTGCTGGCGGCCGATCTGCAGGCGCTGGCGCAGCTCCTGGTAGGTGCGGGCCTTGGCGCAGTCGCGCTCCAGCTTCTGGCGACTGGCCAGCAGCTCCTGCTCCACGATGCGGCAGCGCTCCTGGCGTTCCTGCACCTCCTCAAGCTTGGCGCGGCTCTGATCGATGCGGGAATCGAACAGGGCCACGCCGGCCAGTTCATCGATGATGCCGCGCCGATCGCGGGCGCTCATCGACACGATGCGGGTCACATCGCCCTGCATCACCACGTTGCTGCCGTCGGGGTCGATCCGAAGGCGGCGCAGCTGGGTCTGGAGCTGCTGGGCGTTGCAGGCCACGCCATCGGCGCTGAAGCTGCTGCTGTAGGTGCCGCCGGGTGCCACCCGCAGCCGCCGGGTCACGCTCCATTGCGGCTGGCCCGGCTGGATCCAGGGGCCCTCCGGAGCCGCATCTAGACCCTGTTCCGCCTCGTCGGGCTGCCAGTCGCCGAGATCAAATCGCACGGTGACGGTGGTTTCGGCGGCGCGGCCCTCCCGCTGCATGGCGCTGTTGATCAGATCCGGCAGCCGCTCGGCCCGCATGCCGCGACTGGTGGCCAGTCCGAGGCAGAAGAGCACCGCATCGAGGATGTTGCTCTTGCCCGAACCGTTGGGTCCGGTCACCACAGTGAACCCAGGCTCGAGCGGGATCGTCATCGATCCGCCGAACGACTTGAAGTGATTGAGTTCGACCTGGTTGATGTGAACCAACAGGCCCGTGCGCCGGGCGGTCGGAATGTAGCCGAGGTGGTGACGTTGCCAAGGGGGCTGCCTACGGTGGTGCCACCCGACGGTCAACCCCCCGGCGCCGGACGGCTCTCCCCACCCCCTCGCCGTTTCCCCGACGCTCCACCAGCTTCAGAGTGGGGCTGTTCCCGCACCATTCCCCTTAGCCCCGGACGCCATGGATCACGTCAGCGATTCCCCCGCTTCCTCCGGCGACTCCCACGCTCCGGTGGGTTCCACCCCAGGCCAGGGCTTTCCCTTCCAGCCCAACGGCAGCGCTGGCTCCGGCGCCCCCTCCAGCGTGGAGGCTGAGGTGCCGACCCTCACCCAGCTGCAACTTGCCTTCCGTGAGCGCTTCGAGGCTCTGCTGCCCACCATCCAGCGGGAATGGCCTGAGGTGGCGCGCCACACCCTGGAGGCCACCCGCGGCAGCTTCGACAACGCCGTGGAGGTGATCAGCCGCCAGACCGGTCTGACCAGCCATGGGGTCAAGCAGCAGCTTCAGGAGCTGCTGCACAGCACCGGTGAGCAGGCCCACCAGGTGGCAGACACCCTGCGCCCGCTGGAGGATCAGCTTGAGCAACTCCTCGACGACCTCAACACCACCCTGCGTCCACGGATCGAGAAGCCGGTGCGGGAGAAGCCGCTGATGGCGATCGGGATCGCCGCCGGGGTGGGGCTGCTGTTTGGCTTGCTCCTCTCCGGTCGCCGTTCCGCCTGAGTTCGCCATGGGTCGCTCCACCTTCGGCAAGGTCACCGAGTTGATGTCCTCGGTGATGGACTTGCACGTGAAGATCGCGCTGCAGGAGGCCAGCCGGGAGAAGCGTCGCCTGATCGGTGGCGCCGTGTTCCTCGGCATGGGGATCACCCTGGCCACCTTTGCCGGAGTGGCGGCCCAGATCGCCCTGCTGCTCTGGCTGCACCAGAGCCTGGCCTGGAGCTGGCTGAACTGCGCTCTGGCCCTGGCCGGCCTGAATCTGGCCTTGTCCGGGCTGTTCCTGCGGATCGGCGGCGGCATGCTCAAGGCCCCCTTCCTGCCGGAGACCCGCCTCGGCATCACCCGCACCACCCGAGCTCTGACCGGGAGGTTCTGAGGCGGGGAAGCCATTCGTGTTCCAGCAGATTGTGTTGCGGCAGATTGTGTTGCGGCGATTGTCTAAACCTGGATCCCCAGCTCCGCCAGGGCCTCCTGCTCCACCCACACCGAAACCGAACCGCCGGGGCAGCGCCATTCGGCCCAGCCCAGAGCGTTGGTGGTGATCGCTTCGCGGATGTGGCCGGTGAGATCGCGGTAGGTGGTGTTGGCTTTGCCAACCTCCATCCACTTGCGGCCGGTATCGCCATCGCTGAGCAGCACCGCCAGGGTGCGGGGATGCCCTTCGCTGCCGAGCCGCGTCCAGCCGATCGTGTTGAAGTGATCGAAGTAATCGATCTGGCGGCCGTAGGCCCAGTGGGTGCGGGCCAGCAGGAAGCGATCGATCAGGAAGCGGTGGCTGGGCATGCGGATGTCGATGCGGCGGCCAAAGCGCGAGTCGTGGTAATCAGCGCCGTAGTAATCGGCGTGAAAAATGCAGGGATAGCCCTGATCGCGCAACAGGATCACCGCATAAGCGAGCGGCTTGAACCAAGGCTCCACTGGGGATTCCAGCGCCTGCAGCGGCTGGGTGTCGTGGTTCTCGACCAGGGTCACCGCCAGCAGGGGCAGGTTCTGCATCAAGGTGCCGTCGAGCAGGCTGGGCATGTCGAATTGGCCGCCGCTGCGGCTGGCTTCATGGAAATTGAGGTGCAACGGTGCATCGAACAGGCTCATCTTGCCGCCACTATTGGCGGCATACCAGCTGAGGCTGCCGAGGTCGTAGGTCCAGTATTCACCCACCACGAAGAGATCGCGTTGGGCGTAACTCTCCATCTCCGTGATCCAGTCGATGAAGAAATCACTGTTGATGTGCTTGATGGCATCGATGCGGAAACCATCCACTCCCACCTGATCCAACGTCCAGCGGCCCCAGTGTTTGAGTTCCCCCCGAACCTCGGGGTGAGCCATGTTCAGGTCGCAGCCCATCAGGAAGTCGTAGTTGCCTTTTTCCAGTGCCACTTTTCCCTCGAAACTGGCGCCGTGGCTGCGCCAGATCGCCTGGTAATGGGGATCAAGGCTGTTGTAATCCACCGCATCGAAGTGATACCAATGCCACTGCATTGTGGAGTGGCGGCCGCCGCGGCCCTCGAAGCGGAACTGGGTCCAGGCCCGGATCTTCCGCTCTTCCCCCAGCGGCTGGCCGCGGTTCTCGGGGGCGTAGGGCGTGGCGAGGTATTCCTCCTCGGCGTCGGCGAAGAGTTTGTGGTTGAACACCACATCGGCATACACCTGCAGGCCGGCCTCGCGGCAGGCCTGCACCGCCTCCAGGTACTCCTGCCGCGTTCCGTATTTAGTGCGCACGCTGCCCTTCTGGTCGAACTCGCCCAGGTCGAAGAGGTCGTAGGTGCCGTAGCCCACGTCGTCGGGGCCACCGCCCTTGCTGGCCGGCGGCAGCCACACGGCGGTGATGCCCGCCTCCGCCAGAGCCCGAGCTTCTTTTTTGAGGCGGCGCCAGTGGCCGCCATCACCTTTCACATACCAGTGAAACCATTGAATCATCGTGCCGTTTAACTCCACCGGCGCCTTTGTCTTGCTCGCCACGAGGGTGGTTTCGTGGGTGGCGAGCCAGTCCCGCAGGAGATCCACGGCGGCGCTGGCCGTGTCCACCGCTGGGTCCGCTTCGGCGGCCAGAATCAGGGTTTTGAGGTCGGTGAAGATCGAGGGGGGCATCGGTCCCGGCGGGATAGGGAGCTGCGGGCTTGCCGCTGGCCCATGGTTAGCAACGGTGGGAGCTGCCTCCCCGCTCACATCACCTCGGCACGACAGGACAGTCTTTGTCCGATACCGCTTCAAGTGCAGCAGGTCTCGCTTGTCTGTAGCTGTCCACATCCACAGGCCCTGCCAGCAGCACTGCGTTGTGAGCGGCTGCGATCAGCCCCGCTCAGCGGATCTCATAGCGCAGCCAGCGGCAGTCGATGCCGCCGTTGCTCACGGCGATGCGCTGGCTGGCCTTGAGCCGCAGGGCGCCGGTGAGGGCGGGGTTGCCGCTCAGCAGCCAGAGGGTCCAGCCGCTGCAGCGTTCCCGCACCATCCGGCCCAGGTCGGCGTAGAGAGCTTCGAGATCATCGCCCCGGCCGAGGCGGTCGCCGTAGGGCGGGTTACACACCAGGATGCCGGGCCCGGGCGGCGGTCTGAAATCGCGGAAATCGCCCGGCTCGAGGCGGAGGTGCTCGGCCAGGCCGGCGGCGGCGGCATTGGCGCGGGCCTGGGCCAGCACGGCCGGATCCTGTTCGATGCCGACCAGGGGGGCCACGGCTGAGCCGTCGGCCCGAGCCGGGCGCGTCTGGGCGGCGGCGGCCTCGACCTCCCGCCGCCAGAGTCCAGGGTCGAAATCCGGCCAGCGCTCGAAGCTGAAGGAGCGCGCCGCCGCCGGGCGGCTGGAGGCCGTAGGGCCGAACGCCCTGCCATGGCCTGTTGCCGCGCTGCCCAGCTCCGATGGGGGCCGCAGGCCTGGGGCGTGGCCGAGGGCGGCGGCGGCGGCCTCCAGCAGCAGGGTGCCGGAGCCGCAGAGGGGATCCACGAGGGGCACCGATCCATCCCAGCCGGTGAGGGCGATCAGGCCGGCCGCCAGGTTCTCTTTGAGCGGCGCCAGGCCCATGGCGGCCCGGTAGCCGCGGCGGTGCAGGCTGCTGCCGCCTCCCTCGAGGCTGAGGATGGCCATTCCGCCCCCCTGGCCAGGGTCGTTACCGGTCGGGCCCCGGCCTCCTCCCCCTCGGCCGTTGTTGCCTCGGCTGCCGCCGTAGGGGTTGCCGGGCTGGGTTGGGCCCCTGCCCCCGAAGGGTCGGCCGGGGCTCAGGTGCAGGTGGAGGGCGAGATCGGGATCCTCCAGGTTCACCATTGAGCGGCTGCCCCAGCGCTGCCGCTGCAGATCCACCAGGGCGTTCTTCACCTCCAGGGCGGTGTAGTGGCTGTGGTTGAGCTCCGGCAGGCTCCCGCTGGCCTCCACCTTGAAGCTTGCCTCGGGCGGCAGCCAGTGGTCCCAGTCGGCGGCGTGCTGGACGCCGTAGTGCAGGTCGGCGCGGCCGCGGCAGGGGAAGCGGGCCAGCTCCCGCAGGAAGCGGAAGGGAATGCGGGCGCGCAGGTGGAGGCGATAGAAGCCGGCCAGGTCGGTGCGGCAGGCCACGGCGCGGCGCAGGGGCCGCACCTCTTCGGCGCCCAGGGCCGCCAACTCAGCGGCGGCCACCTGCTCGAGGCCGGGGGGCACCACGGCGGTGACCTCAAAGCTGGCGGGGGCCGGGGCGGGCTGCTGCATCACTCCACTGTGCCGGTGGGGGCGCCTCGGGCCTAGGAGGGTTGGTTGAGCCTCCGTAGAGGGCCGGAACGGGGCTGACACCTTCAGCACCCGTCCCCCGCGGCCCAGCCGCTTCCATCAGGTCCGGCAT
Source organism: Cyanobium sp. (assembly GCA_014191755.1). GTDB lineage: Bacteria > Cyanobacteriota > Cyanobacteriia > PCC-6307 > Cyanobiaceae > Cyanobium. Next base: position 2,062 of record BJHE01000070.1, on the reverse strand, counting down.
CGCGCCTGGCGATGCGCCGGGGCGTGCCCCTGGCCATTCGGCGAGCGGAGAAGAAAGCGGAAGCTGTGCACGAACACGGCACCGTGATCGCCACGACGGAGTTGCAGGCGCTTCAGTCCACGGCGGAGCGGAGGTCTGTGTGCACGAAATCATCGCCCTTGAATAGCAGGGGTTCATCAAGAAAGCGGGCCAGGGCGTAAGAGAAGCAATCGCCTAGATTGAGACCAGCGCGATGACGCCCCTTGCCGTAGCGTGCAAAGGCTATCCAGGCGAGTTCCGCCTGCTCTCTACTGAAGCTCACGATCTCCACCTGGGCTGTGCGGAGAAAGAGCGCAAGATCAGCATGACTCTCGGCACCGAAACGTGCCTGAAACACGATCGAGAGTTCCACGAGCGTGGCAGCAGAGAGTGAGCAACTCTTGGCAGCCACGATCAAGGCATTAAAAGTTCTGCGCTCAGGCTCATCCTGGAGAATTGCGAGAACAGCGGAGGAATCGATCACCATCAGCAGGGCAACCCATTGGCGTCGTATCCGCAGATCTCGTCTGCGCTGCGCTGATCGAGAATCGGCCGTGCCGCACAGCGCAAGGCAATCCGATCGAGTTGATCGCGCCGGCTCTCCTGCTTCACTGCCCGCGCCTCTTGCTGGAGCCGAAGGCGATCGAGTCGCTCCTTCAGGGACTGAATCACTGCATCAGTCTTGGTCTCACCCGTGATGATCGCCACCTCTGCAGCCAGCTGATTGGCCTCTTCGCTGCGGATGTTGAGCGGCACGGCCCCAGGTGTGTAGACAATCTCTGAGAAGTGTAGACGGCGAAATCTCCCGGGGGTCACTGGGCCCTTGGTCGGAAGGTCGCCCAGGGCGCCAGCGGCAAAGGCCACCAGCGCCTGGGGCGTTGATCTCGCGGGCTGTGGCCACCGGTAGTGTGCCGCGGCGGCAAGCCGTGCACAGCACACCACCGCGTCGTTGTAGGGGGTGGCCTGGTTGGCGAGAAACCAGCCGCAGAGCACGGAGTTGTCGAGCACAAACGGGGTGGCTGGCATGGCCGGGTTCAATCCAACCCCTCCCGGGCGATCAGCCGCAGGTTGCCCTCCAGCAGACTGCCGGCCCGCAGCTGCTGCAGCCCTCGGCCACGACAGCGCCGACCTGCTGATCGCCGCCACCGCCCTGGAGCACGGTCTCACCGTGGTGACCCGGAACCTGCGCCACTTCACTCCCACCGGCGTGGCCACGCTCAATCCCTGGCAGGGCGAAGGCTGAGACACCTTGGCTGTCATCAGAGCTTCCTCCCCCAAGGGGGTTGGGGAATGGCGCTGGCGAGAAGCGAGATCGGCACCTTGAAATTCGTGCGCCAGCTGCAGGATTTTCTAGGCATTGCCTTGGGTGGCGCCATGCTTCCCAGGTGCTCTCTTTTTGCTTCACTGCAGACCGCCCTTGCCCGAGCGCCGGTGGTGGCGCTGCTCGGTCCGCGCCAGTGCGGCAAGACCACCCTGGCCCGACAGCTGGTGCCTGTGGCCTCGGCCAACTATTTCGATCTCGAGGATCCGATCAGCCTGGCGCGGCTGGAGGAGCCCCTCACAGGCCTGGCCGAGTTGCGCGGCACGGTGGTGATCGACGAGGTGCAGCGACGACCGGAGCTGTTCCCGATCCTGCGGGTGCTGGTCGACAGAGCTGATGCCCCGGCCCGCTTTTTGATTCTCGGCTCCGCCTCGCCGGCGCTGCTGCGCCAGTCATCGGAATCGTTGGCTGGCCGCCTCGAGATTGTGGAGATGGCGGGTTTCTCACTGGCGGAGGTGGGGGAGGAAGCCGCCACAAGCCTATGGCTGCGCGGTGGTTTTCCCCGCTCCTTTCTGGCGGATTCCGAGGCAGCCAGCCTGATCTGGCGACGCAACTTCATTCGCACCCTGCTGGAAAGCGACATCCCCCAACTGGGGGTGCGCGTGCCGGCAGCCACCCTGCAGCGCTTCTGGGCCATGCTCGCGCACTTTCACGGCCAGCTTTGGAACGGCGCCGAACTGGGCCGCTCGCTCGGGGTGAACCAAACCACCTGTCGCCGTTATC
>BJHE01000069.1 GCA_014191755.1 Cyanobium sp. | reverse complement strand
CAGCTGTTCGACGCCCCCACCGGCACCTTCACCTACCTGCTCGCCGATGTGCCCTCCGGCGTGGGGGTGCTGATCGATCCGGTGTTCGAGCAGCACGAGCGCGATCTCTCGCTGATCCGCGAGCTGGGCATCGCGTTGGTGGCATCAATCGACACCCATGCCCATGCCGACCATGTGACAGGGAGCTGGCTGATGCACGAGGCCACCGGCTGTGCCATCGCCCTGGCCGCCGCCGCCCGAGCCGAAAACGTCAGCCAGCCGCTGCAGCACGGCGACCGCATCAGCTTCGGCGGTCGCCATCTGGATGTGCGCAGCACTCCCGGCCACACCGATGGCTGCGTGAGCTTCGTGCTCGACGACCAATCAATGGCCTTCAGCGGCGACGCCCTGCTGGTGCGCGGCTGCGGCCGCTGCGACTTCCAGCAGGGCAATGCCCACACCCTCTGGCGCTCGATCACCGAGCAGATTTTCTCGCTGCCGGACTCCTGCCTGCTCTATCCCGGGCACGACTACACCGGCCGCAGTGTCACCTCAGTGGCGGAAGAGAAGGCCTTCAACGCCCGTCTCGGCGGCAGCGCCAGCGAGCGCGACTTCGTGGGCCACATGGAGAACATGAAGCTGCCCCACCCGGGCCGTATCGCCGAGGCCCTTCCCGGCAACCTCCGCTCCGGCAAACCCCGCCAGGAGGCTGCCGAGGAAGCCTGGGCGCCGTTGAGCCGCAGCTATGCCGGCCTACCCGAGCTGCTGCCCGACTGGGTGGCCGAACACCTCGGAGGCCTCACCATCCTCGATGTGCGCTCCGCCGAGGAGTTTGAGGGGCCCGACGGCCGCATTGCCGGCAGCCAATGGATTCCCCTGCCGGAGCTGGAAGCCCGCCGCGGCGAGATCCCCACGGGCAAACCCGCGGTGGTGGTCTGCCATTCCGGCAGCCGCTCAGCGCTCGCCACCCAGCAATTGCTCAAGGCCGGCCTCGATCAGGTGGCCAACCTGCGCGGCGGCCTCAGCCGCTGGGGCGACGAGGGCTATCCGCTCGAGAGCGCAACCGCCAGCTGATCACCGCCCATCCAACGTCACTTCCTTCCGTGCTCACCATGGCCAATCGCTCCCTGAATCGTCCCAGCCTCCACAGCACGAGCACCACCAGGCCTGAATGCATCAGCGCCCAGGACCTGGCCGAACAGCTCGAAAGCAAGCGCGTCACCGTGATCGACGTGCGTGAACCGATGGAATACGCCTCCGGCCACATCGCCGGCAGCCTCAACGTGCCCCTGGCGCGCCTGCACCAGGCCGACCTGCCCCAGGGCCCGCTGGTGCTCGTCTGCCAGAGCGGCAACCGCAGCGCCAAGGGGGTGCAGACCCTGCTGCGGCAGAGCCATCCCCACCCCATCACCGATCTAGAGGGCGGGATTCCCAGTTGGCAGCAGGCCGGCCTGCCGGTGCGCCGCCTGGCCAACGCCCCGCTGCCATTGATGCGCCAGGTGCAGATCGCCGCCGGCTCGCTGGTGCTGCTCGGCTTGATCCTCAGCAACCTCGTGGCGCCAGCCTGGATCCTGCTCAGCTGGTTCGTCGGCGCCGGTCTGGTGTTCGCGGGTGTGAGCGGCTTCTGCGGCATGGCCCGGCTGCTGGCGCTGATGCCCTGGAACCGGGCGAACCGCTGATGGAACCGGCAACCCTGGTGGTGCTCACCGCTGGCGGTGGGCTGATCGGTTTCCTGCTCTCGGTGCTCGGCGCCGGTGGCTCGATCCTGTTGCTGCCCCTGCTGGTGTCGGGTGCCGGCCTGAGCACACGGGAAGCCGTGCCCCTTTCGCTGCTCGTGGTGATGCTGCTGGCCCTGGGCAACCTGGGCCCCTATCTGCGGCGGGGCCAGTTCGCGGTGATTCCCGCGATCATCCTGGGGATGCCGGCTCTGGCGGGCAGCTGGATCGGTGGCAGCTGGGTGAGGGCTGGCTACCTGAGTGAACCCGTGGAGCTGGGTGTGTTCGCCGTGGCGGCCCTGGTTGCCTCCTGGTTGCTCACCCGTCGCAGCGCCAGCCATGCCGCACCGACCCAGATGCAGATTGGTTCACGCCCTGGCTCGATCTTGCTGCTGGCGATCCAGGGGGTGCTGGTTGGATTGCTCACCGGCATCGCTGGCGTGGGTGGTGGCTTTGCGATCGTGCCGGCCCTGGTGCTGCTGGCGGGGCTGCCGATGCAACTGGCCTGCGGCACCAGCCTGCTGCTGATCGTCGTCAATGCACTGGTGGCCCTGGTGGCTCTGGGCCACTGGCCGCAGCAGAGCCTGCCCCTGATGCTGCCCTTGCTGCTGGGCGGGGCTGTGGGTGCCGCGCTAGGGCAACGGATGGCGCCCCACCTGAGTGACCGGCGCCTGCGCCAGGGCTTTGCCGCCCTGCTGCTCGGCTCGGCCCTGTTGTCGGGATTCGAGGCCCTCAGGCGCCAGTCCGATCTGCCGACCGGCGCCAACCCTCATAGCAACAGCACCCGCCAGGCAGGGCGCCCGGTTGAGGGTGGCCACGACTTCAAGGCAACCAGCTCAGCACAGCAGTTGCGGCCCTTCCCCCTAACGAGCCGCCGTATCCCCTCACGATCCTGAATCACTGGGCCGGAGGCCTCCGGCCGCCTTGGGCGTTCTGTCCCCGTTGGCTCGTTTCGCCTGTCTGTTCCGTCTGCCCGTTCCATCATCCGCTCCCTGATCGCGTCGTTCACCCCATGACCTCACGCACCTTCCAGTTCCGGCTGCGCAGCAGCCAGGGAGGCCCCGAGCTCACCAGCCAGTCCGTCGAGCTGGAGCGACTCAGCGAGGAGGGGGACTGGCAACCCCAGAACCCCAGCCTCAGCACACCGCCATTTCGTCTCCATCTGATTGCTCTGCTGCTGTGTCTGCACGTCCATCTGATCAGCGAGGCCCGCGAGCGGCAAATCCCCCTGCAGCAGGTGCTGGCTGATCTGAGCGTGACCGTGTCCAACAGCTGGGATCTGGAGGCCGTGGTGGCCGCTTTCCAGCTGCGGCTGGATCCAGGCGCCTCGGCCGAGGCACGGGCGCACGCTTCGGATGAAGCGATCGGTGCCATGCGGCAGCGGATGCAGCACAGCCCGGTGCCCCGCAATCGGCCCGCAGCGGTGCCGATGACCCTGACCATCGCGCTGCAGAACTGAGCAAACAGGAGCCAGCGCCGCCGTAGGCATTCAGCAGATGCGCGGCAATGACTCACCCCGCCCCAGTTCCAGCCGGCGCTGCAGTCCCAGGCTGGTTTCGAGCAGCACGGCCTCACCCCGCACGCAGCCGATGCTGGCGGCCGAGGGCTGGAAGCGTTGCAGCACCGCCAGGGCCCGATCCGCCTGGTGGGCAGGCAGGAACAGCACGAAGCGGCCCTCGTTGGCCATCGCCAGGGGATCGAGGCCCAACAGTTCGCAGGCGGCATCCACCTCGGGGGCGATCGGAATGGCGTTCTCCCGCACCAGAACGCCCAAACCGGCGCCCCTGGAAATCTCATGCAGGGCACTGGCAAGGCCGCCTCGGGTGAGATCCCGCAGGCAGTGCAACTCCAGGTCGGCCGCCAGCAGGGCCCGCACCGGCTCCTGCAGGGGCGCCAGATCGCTGTGGAGCTCCGTGCGGAATCCCAGCTCCTGGCGGGCCGCCAGGATCGCCACGCCATGGCGGCCCAGGTCGCCGCTCACCAGGATGGCGTCACCGCTTCGCACCGCCTTGGGACCGATCTGCATCCCATGGTCGACGCGGCCGATCCCGGCGGTGTTGATGTAGATCCCATCCCCCTTGCCCCGCTCCACCACCTTGGTGTCACCGGTCACCACCGGCACACCGCAGCGTTGGGCGGCAATGCGGATCGAGGCCAGCACCTGCTGCAGCAGGTGCATCGGCAAGCCCTCCTCCAGGATCAGACTGAGGCTGAGTGCAATCGCGCTGGCCCCCACCATGGCCAGATCATTGACGGTGCCAAACACCGCCAGGCTGCCGATGTCGCCGCCGGGAAAGAACAGCGGGCGCACCACGTAGGAGTCGGTGGTGAAGGCGAGCGGCCCAGCTTCGGCGGGCAACACGGCCGCATCGTGGAGCACCCCATCGGCAGGGCCGAAGGCCGGCACCAGCAGCTGGTCGATCAACCGCTGGCTGAGGCTGCCACCACCGCCGTGGCCCAGCAGCACCATGGCATCCCCAGCGGGGGGCAGGGGACAGGCAAAGGAGTCCATGGCTCAGGCGCGGTAGCGGTGATAGGCGGCGCAGGCCCCCTCCGCAGAAACCATCGGCGCACCGAGTGGCCGCTCCGGCGTGCAGTGCCCGCCGAAGGCCGGACAATCGCTGGGACGCGCCAGCCCCTGCAACACCCGCCCGCTGATGCAGGGGTTGGCTGGTTCGCCAGGAGCGCTCCCGTTGCCAGCGGCCGAGCGGGCCATGGACGCCCCAAACATGGACGCCCCAAAGTGGCGCTCGACGTCGAGGGCGTCGTAGGGCGGCCGGAGCTGCAAGCCACTGCCGCTGAGCACCCCGAGACCGCGCCAGTGCTGGTCGACCGGCGTGAACACGCGCTCCATCAGCGCCCGCGCCGCACCATTACCGGCGTCCTGGCTGGCTCGTGGGTAGGCGTTGAACACCCGGCTCTCACCTCGCTCCAATTGGCGAACGCCCTGGAGCAGGCCCTCGAGCAGATCCACCGGTTCAAAGCCGGTGACCACGATCGGCACGCCATGGCGCTGGGCGATCGGCCGGTATTCCTCCACCCCCATCACCGTGCAGACATGGCCCGCCGCCAGAAACCCCTGCACGCGGCACTCCGGCGCGGCGAGGATCGCCTCCATCGCCGGCGGCACCCGCCCATGGCAGACCAGCAGGGCAAGATTGCCAAGACCCAAGCCCAGCGCCTGATGGGCCAGCAGGGCCGTGGCGGGTGCGGTGGTTTCAAAGCCCACCGCGAAGAACACCACCGTTCGCGCCGGGTGGGCCTGGGCGATGGCCAGGACGTCGGACGGTGAGGTGACAATCCGCACATCACCCCCGGCGGCGCGCACATCCAGCAGGGTGCGGGCGCTGGAACCCGGCACCCGCAGCATGTCGCCGTAGGAGCAGAGGATCACCTCCGGCCGCCCGGCCAGCTCCTGGGCCCGATCGATCGCCGCCTCGGCCGTGATGCACACGGGGCAGCCGGGCCCATGGATCAGCTCCAGCTGCTCCGGCAACAACTGATCGAGGCCATGGCGCAGGATCGCGTGGGTCTGGCCGCCGCAGATCTCCATCAGCGTCCAGGGCCGGGTGATCTCCCGCCTCAATTCAGCCGCCAGCTGATGCACCAGCTCCGGCCTGCGGAAGCGGCTGGGCCGGCTCATCGGCTTGGCGCCTCCTGGGGCTGCTCCCACACCGGGGTGGGATAGCTGGAGAGGGCCCGCATGTACTGGGCCCGCTCAAAGGCGCCGGGGTCGGGGCCGCGCTGCTGGCAGAGGCAACCCCGCAACGCGTCGAGGGAGCTGTAGTCGTGCTGCTCAAGCCATTGGCGCAGCTCCGACTCCAGGCTGCGCAGATGCTCGGGGCCATGGCGCAGCAGGGCCGCCACCACCATCGTGACGCTGGCGCCCACCATCAGCATCCGCACCACATCGGTGCCGTGGCTGATGCCACCACTGGCGGCGAAGTCGAGCCCAACCCGGCCATGGAGCAGGGCAATCCAACGCAGCGGCAGCCGCTGGTCCGCCGCCGTGCTGAGCAGCAGGTTGGGCCGGTGCTCCAGGGTTTCGATGTCGATGTCGGGCTGATAGAAGCGGTTGAAGAGCACCAGTCCGCGAGCCCCGGCCGCCTGGAGGCGATGGGCCAGGTGGGTGAGGTTGGTGTAATAGGGGCTGAGCTTCACGGCCACGGGCAGGGTCACCGCCGCGCAGACCTCGCGCACAACATCCACCTGACCGTTCTCCAGCTCGGCGCCGCTGAGGCTTTGGTCGGTGGGCACCGCATAGAGGTTCAGCTCGATGGCGCTGGCACCGGCCTGCTCCAGGGCCCGGGCGGTGGCGGCCCAGGGACCGGCCTGGCTGCCATTGAGACTGGCGATGATCGGGATCTCCACCCTGCGGCGGGCGGCTTCGATCTCCCGCAGGTACCCCTGGGCGCCGAGGTGGCCCGGAGCGGTTCGGGGCAGGTAGCTGAGGGATTCCGCAACGCTCTCGCTGCCGTGCTCCTGGTGGTGATTCCATTCCTGCCAGTCCCTCTCGACCTGCTCTAGAAACAGGGAATGGAGCACAACGGCCGCCGCACCCGCATCCGCCAGGCGAGGGATGTGGTCGGGGTCGGCGCTGAGTGGTGCAGCGGCTCCCACCACCAGGGGCGAAGCCAGCGCTAGCCCGAGATAGGTGCTGCGCAGATCGACGCCACTCATGGCTGTGGAGCCGGGCTCGGACCAGGCTTGGCTGGTGGGGCCAGGGGGGCAGCCAGCCGCTGGTAGTGCGCCCAGCGCTCGTCGACGCCGCCCTGGGCCAGCCGCGCCAGAAGGCGGGCCTGGTCTGGCTGGCTGTAGCTGAGCATGCGAAAGCGGTTCTCGGCGGCCATCGCCTCGGCGACGGGCATGGTGGGGGCGTGCGAATCAACCACCAGGGGGTTCTCCCCACGGGCGGCCCGGCGCGGGTCGTGGCGGTAGAGCAGCCAGCGGCAGGAGTCCACCGCCTGCCGTTGATGCTGCATCCCCTTGGCCATGTCGATGCCGTGGGCGATGCAGTGGGAATAGGCCAGGATCAGGGAGGGGCCGTCGTAGGACTCGGCTTCGATGAACGCCCGCAGGGTGTGCTCATCGCGGGCACCCATCGCCACGCTGGCCACATAGACGTTGCCGTAGGTCATCGCGATCATGCCGAGGTCTTTCTTGGCGCTGGCCTTGCCTTCGCTGGCGAACTTCGCCACCGCTCCCAGGGGCGTGGCCTTCGACATCTGACCGCCGGTGTTGGAGTACACCTCCGTATCCAGCACCAGGATGTTGACGTTGTGATGGCTAGCGAAGAGGTGATCGATGCCGCCGAAGCCGATGTCGTAGGCCCAGCCATCGCCGCCGATCATCCAGACGCTGCGTTTCACCAGGTCGTCGGCCAGGCTGAGCAAGCTGCGGGCCGCCGCGCTGATCCGGTTCGCGTCGCCGCTAGCGGCCTGGAGCGTTGCCTTCAAGGCCGCGACGCGCTGGCGCTGCTCGTAGATGCCCGCCTCATCGCCTTGATCGGCAGCCACCAGGGCCTCGGCCAGGGCGAGGGGAATGGGCCCGGCCGGATCGGCCCGGCTGGAGAGCTGCTGCACCAACCGCTCGGCCTGGTGGTGGCGTTGGTCGTAGGCGAGGCGAAAGCCGAGGCCGAATTCGGCGTTGTCTTCGAACAGGGAATTGGACCAGGCGGGGCCACGGCCGTCGTCGTTGGTGCTCCAGGGGGTGGTGGGCAAGCTGCCGCCATAAATCGACGAGCAGCCGGTGGCATTGGCCACCACCATCCGATCACCGAAGAGCTGGCTGGCGAGCTTGATGTAAGGCGTTTCGCCGCAGCCGGCGCAGGCGCCGGAGAACTCGAACAAGGGCTGCTGCAGCTGCTGCTGGTTGATGTGGTGGGCGTTGAGGGAAAGCCGATCGGGATTCGGCAGGTCGAGGAAAAAGTCCCAGTTGCGCCGCTGCTGGTCGCGCAGGGGCCGCTGCGGCTCCATGTTGATGGCCTTGCGGCGGGGTTCGCCCCGGTGGCGCACCGGGCAGATCTCAACGCAGAGGCTGCAGCCGGTGCAGTCTTCGGCGGCCACCTGGAGGGTGAAGCTCTGGCCGGCCCAGTGCTGATCCCGCGCCGGGGCGCTCAGGAAGCCGGAGGGGGCAGCCTGCAGCTCCTGGGGCTCCACCACCTTGGCGCGGATCACGGCATGGGGGCAGACCATCACGCACTTGCCGCACTGCACGCACACGTCTGGATCCCAGACCGGGATGGCCTCGGCAATGTTGCGCTTCTCCCAGCGGGCCGTGCTGCAGGGGAAGGTGCCATCCACCGGCATGGCACTGACCGGCAGCCGATCACCCTGACGGGCCAGCTGGGGAGCGATCACCTGGCGGACGAAGGCAGGTGCGGTGGCGAGCGGATCCGGGCCCCCTGCCGCCATGCCCGCGGAATCGAAGGTGCCAGTGGTGACAGCGCCGGCTGCGACCGGGCCGGCCGTGAGGGTGCTCATGGTGACGGGGACCAGCCGGGCCAGGGCGGCATCCACCGCCTGCAGGTTCAACGCCACCACCCGCTCGCCTTTGTTGGCGTAGCTGTGGCGGATGGAGCTGCGGATGGCAGCGAGGGCCTGCTCCAGGGGCAGCACCGCCGCCAGGGAGAAGAAGCAGGTCTGCATGATCGTGTTGATCCGGCCCCCCAGCCCCAGCTCCCGGGCCAGGGCTGAGGCATTGATGGCAAAGACCCGCAGCTGCTTCGCCTCGATCTGCCGCCGCATCACCTCGGGCAGGCGCTCCCAGATCTCGGTGGCCTCCCAGGGACTGTTCAGCAGCAGGGTGCCGCCGGGCAGGGCCGCCTCAAGCAGATCGAAGCGGCCGATGAAGTCCCACTGGTGGCAGGCCACGAGGTGGGCCCGCTGCACCTGGTAGGTGGAGCGGATCGGCCTGGGGCCGAAGCGCAGATGCGAGACGGTGACAGAGCCCGATTTCTTCGAGTCGTAGACGAAGTAGCCCTGGGCATGCAGGGGCGTGCCATCCCCGTGGGCACTGCCATCCCCGTGGGCACTGCCCTCCCCGTGGGCCGTGCTTTCACCAATGATGTGGATAGCGTTCTTGTAGGCCCCGACGGTGCCATCGGAGCCGAGTCCGTAGACGATCGCGCGGAAGTCGTCGTCCGGCTCGGTGCAGAAGGTCTCGTCGATCTCCAGGGAGCTGTGGCTGAGGTCGTCGTGGATGCCGACCGTGAAATGGTTGCGCGGCTTCGCCTGGAGCAGTTCATCGAGCACGGCCTTCACCATCGCCGGGGTGAACTCCTTGGAGGCCAATCCGAAGCGCCCGCCGATCAGCCGCGGCGGGGCTGCCACCGCCGCGGTTCGAGCCGGCCAGGCCTCCTGCACCGCGTTCACCACGTCGAGGTAGAGCGGTTCGCCGCCGCTGCCCGGTTCCTTGCAGCGGTCGAGAACGGCGATCGCCCGCACGCTGGCCGGCAGGGTGGCCACCAGGCGCTCGGCACTGAAGGGCCGAAACAGCCGCACCTTGAGCACCCCCACCCGCTCACCAGCGGCGCAGAGGGCATCCACCGCTTCATGGGCGGTTTCACAGCCCGATCCCATCAGCACCACCACCCGCTCGGCGGCGGGATCGCCGTGGTAATCGAACAGGTGGTAGGCGCGGCCGGTGAGGGCGGCGAAGGCGTCCATCGCCTGCTGCACCAGCTCCGGGGCGGCGGCGTAGAAGCCGTTCACGGCTTCCCGCGCCTGGAACGCCACATCCTGGTTCTGGCTGGTGCCCCGGATCACCGGTTGATCGGGGCTGAGGCCGCGGCGCCGATGGTCCTCCAGCAGCGACTCCGGGATCAAGGCCCGCAGGTCGTCATCGGCGATCAGCTCGACCGCCTGGATTTCGTGGGAGGTGCGGAAGCCATCGAAGAAATGCAGAAAGGGCAGGCGCGAGCGCAGCGTGGCCAGGCTGGCGATGGCGGCAAAATCGCCGGCCTCCTGCACCGAAGCCGAGCAGAGCAGGGCGCAGCCGCTGCCGCGGGTGGCCATCACATCGCTGTGGTCGCCGAAGATCGACAGCGCCCCCGTGGCGAGGGCGCGAGAGGCCACATGGATCACCGTGGCGGTGAGCTCACCGGCGATCTTGTAGAGGTTGGGGATCATCAACAGCAACCCCTGCGACGCCGTGAAGGTGGTGGACAGCGCCCCCGCCTGCAGGGCACCGTGCACCACACCAGCCACACCGGCTTCGCTCTGCATCTCCACCACGGTCGGCACCGTGCCCCAGAGGTTGGGCCGTCCGGCCGCCGCCCAGCTGTCGGCCCATTCGCCCATCGGCGTGGCGGGGGTGATCGGGTAGATCGCCATCACCTCATTGAGCCGGTAGGCGACCCGGGCCACCGCCTCGTTGCCATCCAGGCAGGCGCGGCTCATCGGCCAACTCCGGCGGTGTCCTGAGCGGCGGTGTCCTCAACCACGCCGAGGGCAAAGCCCACATGCACCAGCAGCTGATCGCCGAGGCGGGCTGCGGGCACGCAGGCCAGGCTCACCTCGCGCTGCACCCCGGCAAAGCTCACCAGCCCCACCCGCCACAACGCCGCGTCATCCGCCGGCGCACCGGCAGGCGGGCGCTCTTCGATGGCGATCAGTTCACCCGTGATGGCCAGACACATTGAAACCATCCGGACCCGGCTGCAGAACCCGCCCCGGCCCTGTTTCCGTCTTAGGGGCACGGAAGGGCAGCGGAACACCAACCGAGCGGACTGTTACTGGACTTCATCCGAGTTCGCCGCTGGGCTCGCCACTGGTCCCGCCGCTGGTCCCGCCGCTGGTTCCAGCCGCCAGCCGGCCGCCAGCAGCTGGCCGAGGGCCAGACCACCGTCGTTGCAGGGGATCCGCTGGGGCCAGAGCGCCTCGATGCCGGCATCGGCCAGACACTCCACCGCCAGCTCCAGCAGCAGGCGGTTCTGAAAACAGCCACCGGCGAGCAGCAGGCGCTTCACCCCCAGCTGGCCGGCCAGGGCGGGCAGCAGCTGGGCCAGGGCCTGATGGAAGGCCAGGGCGATCGCCTCCACCGGCCGATCGACGGCAAGGTCGTGGAGCAGGGCCTCCAGCAGGGGCTGCCAGTCGAGCAGCCACGGCTCGCCGTGGCCCCCTGGGCAGATCGCCACGGTGTAAGCAGCCGCCGCCGGCGCCAGCCGCCCCGGCGCCGCGGGCAGGGCCGCCCTGGCGGCAGCCTCCAGCCGCAGGGCCGCCTGACCCTCGAAGCTGCAGCGCTGCGCCAATCCCAGCAGCGAGGCGATCGCATCGAACAGGCGACCAACCGAGGAGCACAGGGGAGAGTGCAGGCGCTGCTGGAGCATGCGGGCGAGCACCGGCCGCTCTTCGGCCCCGAAGGCCGCCAGGGAAGGCAGCAGCAGGGTGACACCGTCGAAGGCGGCCGGGCCGAAGCCGGCATAGAGCAGGCCAAGGGCGGCGCGGCGCGGCTCCCGCATCGCCCGCTCCCCGCCGGGCAGCGGGAAGGGCCGCAGCCGGGCGAGGCGGGTGAACGGTGCGGCAGCACCGGGCGCCTCCAACCGCAGGCACTCGCCGCCCCAGAGGGTGCCATCGCCGCCATGGCCGGCTCCGTCCCAAGCCACGCCCACGGCGGGCGGGGGCAGGCCGTGCTCGGCCATGCAGGCCAGCAGGTGGGCCTGGTGGTGCTGCACCTCCAGCAGTGGCACCCCGGCCGCCGCCGCCAGCTCAGCGCCGATGCGGCGTGAGGCGTAGGCGGGGTGGCCGTCCACCACGAAACAGCGGGGACGGAGGCCAAAGCGCTCCAGGGCATCGCTGAGAACCTGGCGCAGGCGCTGCTCGGCGGCGAGGCTGTCGAGATCGCCCAGGTGGGGGCTCAGCCAGGCGCGGCCGCCGGCAACGCCGATCGCCAGGTTGCCCTTGAGCTGGCCGCCCAATGCCACCACACCGGCGAGCCGGTCGGGGTGGGGGAGCAGGGGGGTGAGCGCAAGCATGCTGGGGGCCTGGCCGCGGGCGTGACGCAGCAGCATCGGGGCGCCGGCCGCCAGCTGGATGAGGCCGTCATCGACGGGATTGGCGATCGGGCGGTTATGGCCAAGAATGCCGTCGGCGATGGCGCCCAGTTCCTCCTCCACCCGCTCCGGATCGGCGCAGAGGGGTTCGCCGGAGCGGTTGCCGCTGGTGGCCAGCAGCGGTTCGCCCAGCTCCCGCAGCAGCAGGGCGTGCAGGGGGCTGGCCGCCAGCATCACCCCCAGCCAGGGGTTGTGCGGGGCAACGCCTGTGGCGATGGAGCTGGCGACGGAGCTGGCGATGGGGTTGCTGGCGCCGGCTTCGGGGTCCGGCCCGACCCATTCCAGCGGCCGCCGGCGCAGCAGCACGATCGGGGCGGCCGGGGCGGTGAGCAGCTTTGCCTCGGCGGGGCCCAGCAGGCAGTGGCGCCGCACCCAGGCAAGATCGGGCGCCAGCAGGGCAAAGGGCTTCTCGGGCCGACCCTTGCGCCGCCGCAACTCGGCCACGGCCGCCTCCGAACCGGCCAGGCAGAGCAGCTGGAAGCCCCCGACGCTCTGCAGGGCAACGATCCGCCCGGCCCGCAGGGCTGCGGCCGCCGCGGCCAGGCAGGGGCTGAGCGGGCCGCTCGGACGCGCTGGATCCCGGAGGCGGGGGCCGCCGGGGGTGAACCAGCTCAGCCGCGGCCCGCAGGCGGGGCAGCCGCTGGTCTGGGCGTGGAAGCGGCGGTTGCTGGGGTCGGCGTATTCAGAGGCGCAGGCGGCGCAGAGGGGAAAGGAGGCCAGCGCGGTGTGGCGTCGCTCGAAGGGCAGGGCCCGCAGGATGCTGAAGCGGGGCCCGCAGTGGGCGCAGCTGGTGAAGGCGTAGCCGCAGCGGCGGCTGGCGGGATCGCTGAGCTCCGCCAGGCAGGCGGCGCAGGGGGCCAGATCAGGCAACTGGAGGGCGGTGGCGGCGGCCGGGGGGCGACCGGGGGCGCTATGGGCAGCCGTGGTGAGGATGCGGAAGCCGGCGCTGGATTGGGGGGGCAGCCACTGCTGCTGAAGCCGATCGAGGCGGCTGTGGGGCGGTTGCTCGCGGGGCAGGCGCGCCAGGAAGGCCTCAAGCGCGGCCTCTGGACCCTCCAGCTCCAGGCAGACGCCAGCGGCGGTGTTCTCCACCCAGCCCGCCAGCTCCAGGGCCGTCGCCAGGCGGTGCACGAAGGGCCGAAAGCCCACCCCCTGCACCAGCCCCTCGATCTGGAGCCGCAGCCGCCGGTGCCCGGCGGTGCTCATGCGGGCAGGGGCTGGCGGTGGTGGCTGAACCAATGCAGCAATGCGTCCACCCCTTCCCCTGTGCGGGCCGACACCTCAAAGATCCGCGCCTGGGGCGCGACGGCGGCCAGGGCGGCCAGGGCGGCGCGGCGATCAAAGCCCACGGCCTCGGCCAGGTCCACTTTATGGATCACCACCGCATCGGCCGAGTGGAACATGGCCGGGTATTTCAGCGGCTTGTCTTCTCCCTCGGTCACCGAGAGCAGCACCAACCGCAGCCTTTCGCCCAGATCAAAGGCGGTGGGGCACACCAGGTTGCCCACGTTCTCGATCAGCAGCAGCGTCATGCCGGTTGTGTCGAGCTGATCGAAGGCCCGTCCCACCAAGGAGGCCTCCAGGTGGCAGAGGTCGCCGGTCTGGATCTGCACGGCCCGGGCGCCGGCGGCCTGCAGGCGGCGGGCGTCGTTGTCGGTGGCGAGATCGCCCACGATCACCCCCACCGGACCGCCGCTCCACTGGCGGGCGAGCCGCTCCAGCAGGGCGGTCTTGCCGGCCCCGGGCGCCGAGAGCACGTTGAGCACCAGCAGCCCGGCGGCGGCGAAGCGCTCGCGGTTGGCCGCCGCCAGGGTGTCGTTGCGGTGCAGGAGGTTGTGGTGCAGCTCAAGGGTGCGCCGAACGCTGGGGGCGGCAACCGGGGAGAGGGTGGGGGTGGGCTGGCCGCAGGAGCAGTGGGAGCACATGGCAGGGACGGGGCGAGGGTGCGGGGGAGTGGCCGGAGGGCAGAGCCGCTTGCTGCTCGCAGCCCTTGCTGCGTTCATGTCTTGGTGTTCGGCGCCGCCACACCAAGCGAAGCGGCGAAGGCTGCGGTGGTGAAGGGTTCATCCCGTCTCAGGCTGCGGCTGAGGGTGTTTTCATCATGACGGTGGCCTGGCGCGGTGGGGCCGACAGGAGCACCGACGCGCTTCCCATGAACAGGGACAGGGAGATGGGAATGGCGGGGAATCCTGTGGTGGTGTTCAGGTGCCTTTTGATGCCGAGTCCCTCACGCCCTGCCGGGCTGATCCAGCGCTATCGGGAGGAACTGCAGGCTCGCCACTATGCGCGCCGCACGGTGGAGCTCCACGTGAGCGCGTCGACCCAAAACCAGGCGCTCTCAGCGCTGTTGTTTCTGTACCGGGAGTTGCTGGAGCGTGATCTGGATCTGGAGGGTTTGATCCGGGCGCGGACGCGCCCCAGGCTGCCTGTGGTGATGACCGTTGAGGAGGTACGAGCAGTGCTGGAGCGGCTGGAGGGGGTGGAGGCCTTGGTGGCTGGTGTGCTGTACGGGGGAGGGCTTCGCCTGATGGAGGCATTGCGGCTGCGGGTGCACGATCTTGATTTTCAGCGCTCGCAGATCACGGTGCGCCATGGCAAGGGCGGGAAGGATCGGCGCACGATGCTGCCTGCGCGAGTGGGAGAGAAAATCCAATCCCATCTGGAGGAGGTGCATCGCCTGCATCGCCAGGACCTTGCCGAGGGCTATGGGAGGGTGCGCCTCCCCCACGCCTTGGGGCGAAAGTATCCCCATGCACCGGTGGAGTGGGGCTGGCAATGGGTATTTCCGCAACACCATCGATGGCAAAACCCCAACACCGGCGAACAGGGACGGCATCACCTGGATCCCAGCGTGATTCAAAAGGCCGTGCGGCGGGCTGTGCTCGCCTCTGGAATCATCACGCCTGCAACAAGCCACACCTTCCGCCATTCATTTGCCACCCACCTACTGGAGCGCGGACAAGACATCCGTACGATTCAGGAACTACTCGGCCACAGCGATATAAAAACCACAATGATCTACACCCATGTGCTTAACCGCGGCCCGCTGGGCGTGCGCAGCCCCGCGGATCTTCTGTAACACTACAAACCCTTATAGGCGGATCCGCCCATCAAACCCGGAATGGCTACGGCCAATGGGAATTTCTCGTCATCGCAAGCAATCTCACGGGAATCCGCCGTTTGCCTCGCGCTTTTAGGCGGCCAAAACGCCGGACAAGGGGATAATATGAGGATCCGCCTAAGACCTGTTGGACCAAGCCGCTGCGCGGCAGATTTCAAGAAGTAAGCATAGACAACTGCCAACTGCTGACAGGGACCTGGGCAACACGCCTTAATACAAGCAGAAGTTTTCGCTGACTAGGCCTGGCTGAACAGTTGGGCGGTTGGGTCAATCAAGACACTGAAGCAAGTGCATTCAGCGAAAAGCCTGATTGCAGCTCATGTCCCGATTGCTCCCACAGGAGGATGTTCCCATGAATG